>CAZSKA010000059.1:0-15926 GCA_964607315.1 uncultured Saprospiraceae bacterium
ATATTCTATTTACTACCAGAATATGAGATTGGAAATGGTGCATGGGCAACAAGTCATTTTAATCCCAGCTTACAAATTAATATACAAGGAGCTACTCAAAAAGAAATTGAAAATATGACATTAACTGATGCAGAACATAATGTGATTCATCAATGGCAAGATACCCAACCATATGTATCGTGTATGAAATTCTTGATTCAAGAAGGAGATAATTTAATAATGAAAACTGTCTTTAAAGACGGTAGTGAAGGTAAAGAAGAACTTGAAAAATCTAAATTTAAAGGGTTAACAAGATTTAATTACTCTAATAATCATGGAGAATATTACTTAATAGAAGAAAATGGTAATTTAAGTTACTATGATCCAGAAGGAAAATTTTATGAAGCTAAAAGGATTAAATAAAATTATGTATCGCCGTTAAACATTTACTTTATTTAATTCACTAAGTCAAGGTCAAGATCCAGAATTAATTCCGCCATTTTAAATGTGTCGCTCCTCTGGAGCTTTATTAAATTTACCCTTTCTTTTTGTTACAAAGATTTCGCTCCTACGGAGCTTTGCAACTTGAAATTTTGATGAAAAAGTAATACAGAAAGCTCTGTAAAATCATTCAATCATATTCTTTTATTCTACCACAACACCAAATCCTACCAACAAGCCCCCTACTCCATCTTTTGAAAATTTCGCTCCTCGAATTTTATTTCCTGTTGGTGATATAGTGTAGTTGTAAGCTGACGTGAAATCCGTATTTTGGAGGTCGGAATTGTCGAAAGTAGTGCGTTCAAAATCACATGCTGGGAAGCTTATTCTCTTGGCATTTACTTCCGTAAAATCAGCTTCAATGAATGATGATTTTTCAAATTTGAACTTCTGTATGTCCATTTGATAAAAGCTGCAATGGTCAAGATTACATTGGTCGAAATACATGGATAAATTAAACGAATTACATTCTTCAAAGGCAATTCCTATCATCTTACAAGAAATAAAGTTCACCTTTTGAAACGAAGCTTCGGCAAAGGATGCGTTGCTAAAATTGCATCCTTTAAAAGTGCATTCCAAAAATCGAAATCCCGTCAAATAAACATTAGCAAAATTGCAATTCTCAAACACACAATATTCATAGACCGCTCGCTGTAACTCTTCCTTAGTGAAATCCTGCGACTCGTATTTTTTTTCCTCTATAATATCCATAATCTAACTCACAAATAAACTCAATATCATTATAATACTTATCGCACTGATAGACAATATCCCAGTCATTACCGTCCAGCTCCTTAGGGTTTGAGCTTCCGTGATGCCCAAATAACGATTAACCAACCAAAATCCACTGTCGTTTACGTGCGAAAACCCGCTCGCTCCTGCTGCAACTGCTAAAACCATAAGTGCTATTTGGGCCTGACCCAAATCCAAACCTTCTATTAAAGGAGCCATTATCCCCGCCGCTGTTATCATCGCTACAGTAGCCGAACCTTGCAACAATCGAACGATTAATGCTAAAATAAAAGCTAGCAAAAGTGGTGTTATAGAAAGTTGATCCACTAAAATATTAGCAAGCATATTTCCAGCTCCTGTCTCTACTAACATTTGTTTGAATACACCTCCTGCTCCCGTTATCAGAATAATTATCCCCGCAGGACCTAGGGCTTTTACACTTAAATCTTGCAACTTATCCAGCCCATGTCCTCCCATTACTCCAAAGAAAAACCATGCTAACATTACCGAAATAATCAAAGCAATAATGGGATTTCCAACAAAACTTAAGAAACTCAAGAGTATAGAACTTTCATCAGTAATTACTGCATTTGCTACCGTATTACACACAATCAAAAAGATAGGAACCGCAATGATTAACAGCACTCCCCATAATGGAGGCGTTTGGCTTACGTCCTTTTGGCTTTTGAGCCCCGACTCAGAAATTTCTTTCAGATGATCAGGAACATCAACATATATTTTATTTGAAATGTATCTTCCAAACAAGATTCCAGATATAATAGTAACAGGTAAACCCACGATTATCCCAAATAATATCACCCAACCTAAGTCCGCATTAAAATAGCCTGCAACCGCTATAGGTCCGGGTGTCGGCGGAATAAAAGCGTGCGTAACTGCCAAACTAGCCAGTAAAGGAATGGCAAAAAACAGTAATGATTTTTTCGTCTTTTTCTGCAAACTGTACAATACGGGCATGAGAATAATAAAAGCCACATCAAAGAAAACCGGTATCGCAATAATAAAGCCCGTAATACTTAGGGCAATAGGCGATCGCTTCACTCCAAAGACCTTCAATAAAGAAGATGACAGCCGTTCGGTGGCACCACTTTCTCGTAAAATCTCCCCAAAAATAGCACCTAAACCAATGACAATCGCAATAAAACCTAAGGTTCCACCCATCCCGTCTTTGACAGTATTGATGATGGTTTCCAGATTCATTCCTGAATTTAATCCCACAGAAATAGAAGAAATTAATAAGGAAACAAAAGCGTTGATTTTTAATACAAGAATTAACACTAATAGCAGAATTACTCCTGCCCCAAAAGCAAATATTAAATTGGGTTCCATTGTCGATTTATGATTTTATTTCGTTAGATAAGCAAGTGCTTCGTCTAGGATATCTTCCTTACTTTTATTGATATTAATTACAAAAGCATTTGTCGGATTTTCAAGGATATCAAATTGACTTTGTAATAATTCAGCTGGCATGAAATGATCACTACGTGCTTTCATTCTATTGTGAATCAGATCAAAACTACCTTCCAAATGAATAAAAAGAAGCTCATTCACTCCATTTTGCAATATCTTTCTATAGGAAGACTTAAGCGCTGAACAAGAAACTACCGTTCCATTTATTTGCTTCATGATCCTATTCAATTCCTCCAACCACGGTTTCCTATCCTCATTAGTTAAAGGATTTCCAGCTGCCATTTTATCGACATTTGCCTTTGGGTGAAAGTCGTCTCCTTCTATAAAAACAAGATCTAGTTTTTTCGCAAGTTCCTTTGCCAATGTAGTTTTACCACATCCAGAAACTCCCATTACTACTATATTGCTAATCTGTTTTTTCATTTGTATTTTCCACTTTTTATCATATAATTCGCAATGATAAAAACAATGCCGCCCATAAGAAGAAATGCTAAAATCGTTATGAAAGAACTTCCCTTAAATAACTCTTTTGCTAAAAAACAGATAACTAAATCCATCATGACAAGACAAAAGGTTGTAAATGCATTCAGTTGTCTCATCATAGAAGCTGCTAAGCTGTACTGTTTCTCTCTATTTGCATCTGTAATTTTCACATGATAGTTAAAAGTATGTGGGTAATTACTTAAAATAATTAATCCGATTCCTAAGACTGCCGTTATGCTCGATAGAAGAAAAATGGATGACTTATTACCATATCGATTTACATTTCCCTGCAAATCAAAATGAACTGGTATTTTTTCGGGAAGTAAACTGTAAAAGTAAATAGAACTTAAAACCGTAAAAACAATAAGAGATAGTGTGATTAAATTAAGATTCCTATCAAGAGGAGGCACATCAACTAAACCAAGTGTTTTGAACAATTTCATTAAAAATCTATTTAAAATGACGAAGATAATAACAATTTTGGAAATGTAAATTCCTTAATAGATGCATGAAAATTGAACTTTGATCTTCGTTTTAGCTTTCGCTTTGAAAGAAAATAAATTGGAAGCATATTTTATAATATGGAAATTAGAAATAATAACACCGGCGCGATTTTTAAAATCATAGCAAATAATAGTCAATTTGGTGGTCTATATGGTGAGCGAAAAGAAGGCAGCCTCTTTACCATTGCCTGGAATAACGGCAAGTCTCAGAGCATCAACGTTGATGGTGAAAATTATAATTTCCCTTCTGACAGCATGACGACTCTTACGGCTAGTCAAAATTTTTCTTTTGAGAATTCTGAAGATATTATTGCATGGCAATTTAATAGAGATTTCTATTGTATTGTAGACCACGACATAGAAGTTTCTTGTGCAGGTTTGATATTCTATGGCTCTACAGATCAACTAGTTATCACATTAGATGAAAAGGAAAAAGCGAAGATTGAATTGCTTCACAGAGTATTCAAAGATGAATTTGAGGAGCAAGATAATTTGCAGGAGGATATGATCCGAATGTTGCTGAAAAGGCTTATTATAAAAGTTACTCGTTTGTATAAAATTCAGACGAATATTTCATCGGTTGCGACAGAGGATTTGGACCTGGTTCGCCAGTATAATTTGCTGGTGGAAAGACATTACAAGGAATGGCATCAAGTGCAAGATTATGCGATGCAACTGAATAAATCTCCTAAAACTTTGAGTAATTTATTTTCTAAATTTAGTAATAAATCACCTTTGAAAATCATACATGATCGATTGATTTTGGAAGCGAAGAGGTTATTAATTTACACGGACAATTCAGTCAAAGAAATCGCATACGACATTGGATTCCAAGAGGTTCCCCCGTTCAATAGATTATTTAAAAAGATTGCTGGTGAAACTCCTTCGGATTTTAGGAAGAATCTTAAGTTGAAGGTAGCTAGTTAAGATTTCTGGCTTACGCCCAAAGGGTTAATATTCTGAGTTCTTTCTGGAATTTATTGGCTTACGCCCAAAGAGGATTACATGTTTAGTTTTTGTGCTGAATTGTTTGGCTTACGGCTAAATAGGTTTATACCAATAATTCTATAAGCTTAAGTAAAATCCTAAAACAGAATTGGTATTACATGTTTTGGTTTTGTGCTGAATTGTTTAACTTGTTCTTTGTTAAATACAATCAAAAGGGAAAAAGTAAAAGGTAAAGATTGTTTTAAGATAAACCCTACAACTTTGATTACTCATGCCAGAATATAATTTAAAAACCCTAATCTTCATTGCTCTTATAATTATATTTATAATTGGAGTTACAATTTATGATTATTTCTTACCAAAAAACAAAGGAGATAGAGGAATAAAAGGAGGAGAAGGCGAAAAAACAATTTCAAAATTACTAAGAAAGTTAAACAAGAAAGAATATAAAGTCTTTAATGACATTTATCTAGAAATAGAAAATAAGACTACTCAAATTGACCATTTAGTTATATCAATTTATGGCATTTTTGTTATTGAAACAAAGAATTATCAAGGGTGGATTCATGGAAGCGAAAGTTCAGAATTTTGGACTCAATCTATTTACACAAACAAAATAAAATTTAGAAATCCAGTTAAACAAAACTGGTCACATATATATTTATTAAAGGACATTCTAAAGAATTTTTATTTTTCAAAATATCATCCAATAATTGTTTTTGCTGGAACGGCTACATTAAAAAATGTATATTCAAAAGTGCCAGTTATCTACACGAATGAACTTCTTGATAAAATAAAAGAATATAAAGAATTCATCTTGACTTTAGAAGATGTAGAATATATTTCAAAACAAATTTGTGCATTTCAAATCAAAAAAAAGAGGAAGAAAAAAATCCACGAAAAATTCGTGAAACAAAATATTGAAAATAGGCAAACTCTTGTAGAGTTAATGATTTGTCCAAATTGTAAGGGAGCATTAAAAATAAAAAATGGACGATTTGGAAAATTTCATGGTTGTTCAAATTTTCCAAATTGTAAATACTCAAGAAAGATATAAAAAAGCAAGCTTGTGATCAGTAATATCTCCTTTATCGCTATTAATTATTTTCATTTTTCATTAACACCAATTCTGATTTAGGATTTCATTTTAGTTAAAGAATTGTATATTATAACATATTTTCCTTTATTGCCTCTACCATAGAAATTTTATTGATTCTACTGTCGAGCCAAGAAAGTAAATCGAGATAAAGAAAGGCTCTGTTTTCATATGGATCTTTGCCTATTTCCTCTAATTGTCCTTTCAAATTAACAAACTCATCTTCCAAGTTATTACGATCAAATTTTGCAGATCGGCGAAGGAAATTGAATATCGCTCTTTGGACCTTACCGAGTTGTTTCATTTTCAATAAGAATCGATAGGTAGAAATAATTTGATAAGTAATATGAAGGTCATTACCTAATTCATAATGTGTGATTAGACTTAGAATACGAGCAAAACTTTGGATATCCTCTTTGGTATCAGGAAGGTTTTCATTGATTATTTTATTTAACCAATACAATGCTTTTTCATAGTTTGCACGTCCGAAATAAACACAAGCTAACTTGTAATAGAAAACAACTTGTCGACTAATATCCCAGTTATACGAATTATTATCGATAACTTCGGCATAATGTAATAAGTCCTCACCCACTTCTTCATATTCTATAAATAAGAATATTTTATTAATACTATGCACAAATTTAAACACCATGAACATGGACTTCTCATTAGTTACCCATTGCATACTTTCATCTCCTTCTATTGATGTAAGCATGTTGTAGTACTCGAGAAACTTTGTCTTTTTATTCGCTGAAAAAAGTGCCGTTAAAACATTATGTAGTGCACGTAAATAATATGTCTTATTAATGTTTTTCATCTCTGGATACTCATCAAAAAGATAAAGCCATTTTAATGCATATCGGAAATTTTCTGTATAGTTCCTAAGCATATAATAATACCAAACATAACTCTGATATAAGTATAGTTTTTGTTCGAAGCCTAAGTCAGCCTTGGAGAAATCAGGTAGATGATCAAAGAAAAACTCGGAAAGTCTTTCTTCTTCATATTCATTTTTAGTAAATCCTTTCTTCAGATACCTACCGTAAAGTAGTAGGGAGAGATTAGAGAGCTCATTGGTTAGCTGAATGTTCCTTAATAATTGCGATGAGTAAGAAGCGAGATGTATGGCTTTGTTGTTCATGCTGCCAGTGACATGCTGACTTTCTATTTGTTTTTCGAAGTCCGTCGCGAGAAAGATAAGGGTAGAATTTTTGATTTTGGCTCCTAGTTTCTTTGCTTTTTCTAGGTAGTTTAGAGCAGATTGATAATCTCCTTTGGAGTAAAGTATTTTGGCAAAATCAAAATATTCTCTTGTCTTGATTTCTTCATAGTTCTCTTTGCTAATCTCTCTAATTGATCGCAAGATTTGTTTGTATAAGTTATTTTTAATATTAGGAACTTGAGCCTTTTTGATTGCAGGGTTTTTCTTTAGGAAAGCCTTTTCATCAAGGCTTCTTTTTTTCTCTATCCATTCAAACAACAAGACGTAATTCTTATCTTTCTTTCCTGTTCTAGAAGCTAAAATCTTAAAATTTCGCTTCTCTCCTTTCGACAAAGAATTGATAAGTTTTATGATTTGTTCCGATTTCTGCATGATCTTATATAAATTTAACTTTATAATGCCCTAATAGATTGATGCTACTAATACCAATTTAACAGCAAAATGCTATTAATCTTTCATGTAATTTCTATTATACATAGTTAAAAAATGTCTCTTTAACTAAGCTTATATTTACATATCTTATCAGTAGAAATATAAATTATTGCCTTGAATCTAATTCAGTGATTTGAGGTGAAATTGGTATTAATCATTTTTTGAAACAAAGGCAAATTACTATATTTAGCTTTCAAATAAAGACGAAATGAAATATTTAAAGTACATATTAATTACCCTACTCGTTCTATTCTTCCTATTTATTACGCTTGGCTTTATCACACCTTCTATAACTTATTCAAGCGAAATTTCAGTAGACAAACCACTTAAAGAAGCGTGGGCGGTGATGAATGATCCCGATAAAACTTCGGAATGGTTAAAAGACATAAAAAAGAAAGAAATAATAGGCGGTAAAGAAGGAACTGTTGGTGCAATGACTAAATATACATTCGGTGATGCAAATGGAAATGAATCGCAGATTGTAGAAACCATAAAGGAAATAGATCCATTCAATTATGTAGTGATGGATTTTGTAATGGAAGGAGCAATGACCATGCATTACAAGGTTAATTTCGAAGAAAAGGACGGAGAAACTGTGATAAAATCAGCTACCACTACAGAAGGAGATGGCATGTTTATGCGTTCATTGATGTCCTTCATGAAAAAACCTATGACCGAACAAGAAGATCAAAATTTAGCGAATCTAAAAAAAGTCATAGAAAGAAATACCAAGAACTATTTCCTTATGCCAGTCATGGAAGAAAAGGAAGAGCCTATGCATTAAGACATAATCAAATTATTGGGTCTTAATAATTTTTTGGACAATAGACTTTGAGTTCGTTGTGTTCTGAATTCTTACAAAATATATTCCAGCTGAAAGCGAGCTTATATCTATATCTATTGGGCTGCTTTGATTTATTAATTGATCCATGACTTTTCCTCCTTCGTCTAACACCTCGACGTTATAACTTTGGGCTTGACCCAAAACAGTAAAAAAGCCATCAGTAGGATTAGGAAGAATCTGAATGAAATCATTTTCTACTTTAATCTCTATGGAAGAAGTAATAGCAGAACAATCTTCCGAATAATATAAATCAATGATGTTACAAATTTGATCTCGCATCTGCTGGGCATAATTTTCAGCATCATACTGATTAAAAGCTTCTTCTAATCTAGGCAGATGCACTGGATCTTTTCTATCTAACAAGGTATTATAAAAAGGCAAAAAATCCGCTTGTGTTTCAGGAATTACATCATAATAATCTAACAACAGATTCAGTATATCGTTACTCAATGGCAAGGATTCTAATTCCGAATTCAGGCTCGGAGACGGTTGATGTCCCCACATGTGAAAGAGCGGTGCCATATTTATATTATTAGAAAATGAAGCAGCTCTTAATACATTGTCCTGAGTAGCATAAAGCGTATCTACTCCATATTCAGTCCACGTTTCATAGAATACATTATTCATGTTATGAACAGATTCCCAACCGAATAACCTCGCCATGTCAATATACTTCGCAAAACCTCTATGCTGATATCTTAATTCATGAGAAACCAAGTCATCCAAAGTAGGGTCATTACCCATATTATTATCATTTCTGAAGTTAAATGATATCATCCAATCCATGGCAGCCTCATTCAATGAAAGGAACTCCTGCGAAGAAAATTTAAATGCATCATCAATACTTAATCCATAATGTTGATTGTAAATGTAGGACGCAGGGATGTGAACAATTGATTCAGTTTCTTCCCCTATTGTAGGATGAAATGCAGCATGACCCATTTCATGAAATAATGTATTAATATCTGAAATCCAAAATTCTGGATTTAATACATGTGTAGGATATAAATTAGATCCATAAAATGGCCCAAATGGAGCATTTCCAGTTGGCATCGCAAGCGGATATCCAACACCAAAAGCATCAGAAGCTAATCTGGAATCCACTATAAAATATTCAGAACGCAACTTAGGATTCGTAAATCCTCCGGTATAGTGGAAGGCTGTTACAATATCATCCCATTGCTGAATCAAATCAGTAGGGTCGGTTAAATTTTCCTCAATGAAATGTTGTGTCGGCATAGTCATCATATAAAGATCCGACTCTACATCTACCCATTCCACATGATGCGCCAATAAGTCATTGGTGAAGTCCGAAACAGAGGTTTCAAAACCATTTCGTGTAGAGAAATAAGGAGCTTTTACTGCATCAGAAATCATAACATCAAAGTAGCCAAAGTTTGCGTCAAGAGGAACCAAGATGTAAATTCCACCTCCGAATGGGCTGACAACTTCTGTGATTTCTTTATTCAAAGGATAATCTTTTGACATTCGACTAAACCTGTTGGTAGCACTTAATGAAACATGATCTGCAGCATGCGCACCAATCTTCACTTCCATTCCAGCGTCAATCATTTCTTGTGGAATTTCTATTGTTATGACCTCACCTGGAGGCGCATAAAACCCTGTCGGTCTTTTCGCAAAATCTGTATCATCTATTCCTCTAGCTGCCACATCAAAAGAATGTGTACCATTTATAGAAGTTTGCTGATTTTTTAATCTGGGAGCATCTATTGATACGGAGCCTGGAAATATTTCATGAAACTCAAATACTAAACCTGCATTGTTCTGCACATCTTCCAGACCAAATTCATTGTCGAAAATTGCTTGCTGGAAAAAAACCAACAATTGAGCCGTAGGACTAAGATTAGTGATTGGCACAACTTGCCTGTCCAGATACACAGCTTCATTATTCAATTCGTAAGTATTTATGAAATCCATTATATCTGAAACAACCATTTCATGATTATTAAAGTAATTTACATAGATCTCTCCAAGGTGAATATTTTGTTGCTCAAGGGATAATGTGTTAGAACCATTTTCATGATTAGTCATCGCTTGAATTGCATTAATTAAAACCGCTACATTTCCATCTTGACGAGGAGAGTATATTTCTAATTCATCTAATAAAATAGTAGAAGTATAAACTTCAGGATCAAAATCGATGTCAAGATCTTGATCTAAATGCCAGCCAAAAAACCATTCATTATTGCTGATAGAGTTAATTAAGACGTCCCAATCCCATTCATAAAAATCATTAATAGGTTTGCTGGTATAAACACCATTGACAATGGTGGTCCAACTTCTATTCTCAAAATCTAAAATCAATTTTACATTAATTACATCATCTACAAAATGATATCCAATATTGGTTTCATCGTGCCCAGGATGATCAGGAATTCCTAGGTTAAACCCACCATCAGCAAAAGAGAAAACGAGATTAAAATCCTCTTGGTCACTAAATTCATCATGACGAATAAATATGTAAAAACCTTCTTCATTAGCTCCACGTGTACAAGTCCATAAATCTTTGAATCCTCTCCCCTCTCCTAAATCTGTCACTTGAAAGGTGAAATCAAATTCTAAACTTTTAGTAATATCAACTGCATTTTGTAAGCCCTCGGGAAACGACAAACCATTGAATATGCCTAAAAAGATTTGTGAATCATCTATATAAATAGGATTATTAGCAACAATTCCATCAACAAGAAAAGAGGCATTATTATTATTTACTTGATCCTCAACATTATTTTCAAAGTTATAAGTTGCTAATTGACCGAAAGTGGAGAATGAAATAACTATAAGAGCTAAACTAAATATTGTTTTCTTCATAGAAATACTTGTTGAAATACTTATAAATATGTTATAAGTTAGTTGGTTTAATGAGTTCATATTACTTTGTATTGATAATACAGACACTACATTCCATTATTGATTATCAATGATTTATCAAATATAGGTTATTATGTCGAAAAGTCTTCAAATAAAGAGTTGAGAACTTATAGCATTTAATACATAAATTAAATGGTATTAGAACCAACAAGGCAATTCACTTATTTTGTTATTAAAAGAACTTGATAGAAAATAAAAATAAGATTAGTAAATCATCATTCTAAAAATTGTAAAAAGCCTTCTTTTCAAAAAATCTTACCTTTTCTCACAATAAATTTTTAATTCATTACATTTTATTATTAACTTTGAATTTCAAAGTACTTTTAAATAGTAAAATTATGGGCATGAGCCAATATTCTGAACAATTAGAAGATCTTACGCATATCCGATCCATGATGGAACGCTCTACTCGCTTTGTTTCATTGAGTGGAATGACGGGAATTGCTATAGGAATTATTGCTATGATAGCTGCTGCTATAGTATTTATTATAGCAAAAACGGGTCCATTTCAGTCACCTGATATTTTCTGGGAATATGCTAAAAACTTCACTGGTGAACACAATAGATTAGATAAAGCGAATTTGTTTCTATTCTTTCTTGCCGCTGCTACATTGGTATCATCTATAATCGTAGGATTGATGTTGACAGTACAGAAGACAAAGAAAAACGGACTGAAATTATGGTCGAAATCATTTCGTCTTATGCTTTTGAACATAGCTATCCCATTAGGTGCTGGAGGTATATTTTGTCTGATTCTTATTAATTTGGGTCAAGCCCAAATGGTGGCAGGGAGCATGTTGGTGTTTTACGGTTTATCCTTGATTAACGGAGCTAAGTACACATTACAAGATGTTAATTCGCTCGGATTGATAGAAATTATCTTAGGACTTATTACTTTGTGGATGAATAAATATGGAATTGAAATGTGGGCAATAGGATTTGGGATTTTGCATATTATTTATGGTGCAAAAATTTACTTTACACAAAAGGACAATGAATAACCTTATTCATAAACTAAATAAAGTCTTTGACAATAGAATACGACTAGGAATTATGTCTATTCTAGTGGTAAATGAATGGGTTCCATTCAAGGAACTTAAAAATATCCTAGAACTAACTGATGGAAATTTAGCTAGTCATATTAGCAATCTCGAAAAAGAAAAATACGTTGAATTTAAAAAAGAATTTGTAGGCAAAAAACCTAAAACTTCTTATAAAGCCACCGTGCAAGGAAAACAAGCTTTCGAAGATCATTTAGCAATCCTCGAATCATTTATAAAGAAAAATTCTTCCTCCTAATGTTGAAATAAATACGCTGAATCTTATTTAGTCTTAACTACATAACGATTCAGCATAAACCACATTATTTAACTTTGAAATACAAAGTACTTTTATGAAACAAGCATCAATACTTACCAAATCACTCCTTCAAACACTGCTATTCGGTATTAAATCTGCCAAATGGATTAAATTCAAATTGGCTACTGTCGCTCTCCTTTTATTCGACTTCCTTTTCTACGACAAAAATTTTTTCATTCTGGGAAGTGGATTAAATCTCTTGATATTCTCCATTTTTATTGTCATCACAAGTTACTTCATCCATAAGAAAACAATCAATGATAAGATTTATATATGGAGTGGATTTGCAGTCATACTTTCTGCAATCAACATTGTATACTTAAGAGATGTCTGGTCATGTTCCATTTATTTTGTTTCATTGATGAGTCTCATTGGTTCCATGTATAGCAATAGAGCTCATAATATTCTTTTCACATTTGTTCAAGCTATAATCTTACAAGTCACCAATCCTTTTACTAGCCTATTCAAAATCTTATCTTTTAGGTTAGACTCTTTAGGATTACCTTCCACTAAAAAAATTGCGCAATACATTATCATTCCACTTTTTCTAGTTTCTATTTTCTCTTTTCTATATAGTTTAACTAACCAATCTGTAGCAAATTTCTTTGCCTTTTTTAGTTTTGAAAATCAAGCTATTTATTCATTCATAGACGGACCAAGGTTTATTTTATGGACTGTATTTTTTCTATTATTTGGAGTTTTCTTTGTCTCAGCCATGGACTATAGTCTTCTAAAATTTGGCAAATACACTAAGACTCTCATAAGAGAAGAAACCAAGAAATCACCTCTTAAGCATCACATTTTGGGCTTGACCCAAGAACTTAACATTGCAAAAATTAGCTTTCTATCCATTAACACCCTTTTAGCCATTGTCTTACTTACCGATATCATAACTTTCTTCTCTTCAAGCCTTAATTTCAGTGCAAGTGAACTAAGTAAAATGGTACATTCAGGCACTTATATTGTCACTTTCACTATTGCATTGAGTTCTTCAGTTGTGCTGTTTTTCTTTCGTAAAAACATCAACTTTCACCCACAAAACAAACAACTAATTACGATCGCCAAAATCTGGATAATTCTGAATAGCATCTACGTTGGAATGGTAACCATAAAAAATGCAATGTACATTTTTGATTATGGCTTAACGCCTAAAAGGATGAGTGTTGCCATCTTTCTCGCTTCATGTTTGGCACTACTTTATTTCTCTTATCAAAAAATTGATAACAAATGGACAATCTCTTACTTTTTGAATCGCTTTATGGCTTCAGCTTGCCTTGTGATTCTTCTTTACTCTTTTATCGACCATAAAGCAGCAATTGTAAAATTTTCAGCTTATGTTCAAACTGAAAACATCGATACAAATTATCTTTCACAGCTATGCTCACATAGACAACTCTTACTTTTTTCACATAAAGAACAACTCGAAAAGAAAACTGGAAAGGAAGTTCTACTTTGGAGAAAATTCTATCCTACTTATAGAAATAACAACTGGAAATCATACAATTATGTAAGCGCTAAAGAGAGAAAATTTTATGAATCAGACCTATATAAAACACAAAATTTCATTCACCCTTCAAGATCTTCAGGGTAATTTTTTTCTTGTAATATATCTAAATAGCAGTATTTCGCACTAAATATTTATCTTTGGCATGCTGACTAATAACAGTTAGCGCGAATCGATAAACTTACAAACGAAAATGGTAGCTGCAATAGTTCTTGTATTTGTCTTAGGATATTTAGCAATTGTATTTGAACACCCCTTACATTTAGATAAAACAGTTCCTGCCCTTATTATGGGTGCTCTTATTTGGGCTTTATTGGCTGTTGGATTTAATATGGGATGGGTTGATGCGATAGATACGCACGGAGGTATATTCTCCATGCTAGGAGATCATGGCCATGCAGGAGATCATGGAGGACACGGCGGACCAGCAGATGGTTTTGCCAATGCATTACTTCACCATCTTGGCAAGACAGCAGAGATATTAGTCTTCCTAATTGGTGCCATGACGATAGTAGAAATCATTGATTTACATAGAGGTTTTGATATAATCAAAGGCTGGGTAAAGACAAGAAATAAAAAGAAATTACTTTGGATAGTAGGAGCTTTAGCATTCATACTTTCAGCAATCATTGACAACTTAACGGCGACTATAGTAATCGTTACTTTATTAGGAAAGCTGATTCCGGAAAGAAATTCCAGGATTTGGTTTGTATCCCTCGCCGTCATTGCAGCAAATGCAGGTGGAGCTTGGAGTCCTATTGGAGATGTTACAACTACCATGCTTTGGATAGGTAAGAAAGTAAGTACAGTGGGACTTGTAGAATGGCTAGTAATACCATCAATTGTTTGTTTTGTGGTGCCATTTTTCATCGCTACATTCCTTAAACCATTCCAAGGAGAGCTTAATATCGTAGAATCTGAAGAATCGGAATCACATCGACTATTATCAAGTAGAACAATGTTATTCTTAGGATTAGGTGCCATCATCTTCGTACCAATTTTCAAAGTATTAACGCACTTACCTCCATATATCGGGATGATGTTAAGTATGGGTTTTGTGTGGTTAGTGTCTGAATATATTCACCCGGAAGAAGATTTCACAGAAGAGAAAAAGCATCATTATAGTGCACATAAAGCACTTAGCCGTATAGAAATGTCTAGTATCCTATTTTTCTTAGGGATTCTAATGGCAGTTGCCGCCCTTGAAACTTTAGTTGTTGGAGGTATGGGAGCATTAGCATACGTTGCTAGTGGACTTGATAATGCAATTCCTAATCAAGATGCTGTTGTAATGCTTCTAGGAGTAGGATCAGCAATTATTGATAATGTTCCTTTAGTAGCAGCTTCTATGGGTATGTACACAGCTGAGCTTGATGCGAAACTATGGCATTTCATAGCGTATTCTGCTGGAACAGGTGGATCTATGTTAATCATTGGTAGTGCCGCTGGTGTTGCTGCCATGGGAATGGACAAGATAGATTTCATCTGGTACTTGAAGAAAATCACATGGTTAGCTGCTGTAGGATTTGTTGCAGGTGCTATCGTGTTCTTGGGTATGTATGCTGCATTTGGATAGTATTACAAGGGAAGTTATATCTTCTAATTTCATTCTTTCTAATTAATGTTAGACTGATATTTTTTAGGCTTACGCCCAAAAGTAAAGGGAGAGATATTGCTATAATGATGCATTGTGGTTGTTTTGACTTTAGAATTAGTAATTCTATAAAAAAGGGATTCTAATAGTAGAAAACATTAGTATTTAAAGAAAATACTGTAGTCAAAGTCGATTGGTGACGATTTGTAATCAAAATGAAATGTAACAATGAGATTGATTTCATAAATGCTTTGAATTTATAAGTCGTTATTCATTAGCAGATATAGAACTTAAGTGAGTAATACCAATTCTGTTTTAGTATTGGCATAACATCAAACTACTTCATATAATACAGACTAATACCAATTTAACTCCATAATGTCGCATTTCTTTTTACTTAATCTTTCAA
>CAZSKA010000060.1:0-15789 GCA_964607315.1 uncultured Saprospiraceae bacterium
AATTAACAGGAAATGAGTTGTTTCATGAATTATATACATTTTATAATACTAAGGTGAATTGGAATTTATTTAATTCATTTTATGGAATAAAAAACACAAATGGCTAAAAAGAATATTGAAAAAGAATTACCAATTAAGAGATATGGTTATACAATAAATCAACTTTTAAAACACAATGAAATATTTGTTTTGCAAGAAGAGGAAAATAAGTATGCAATTTCTGAATTTGAAGATAAGCAGTTAATTTCTTTTTGGCCGTCAGCAGAGATTGCCTTAAAAAATGCAGTAGGAAGTTGGGAAGGATATTCGGCGAAGTCAATTAATATTGAAGAGATGGAATTGCTTCTAGACATAATAGAAGACAAAGGTTGGATAATGGATTTCTTTCCGATTCAATCTAAAACAGGTAGTTTAGTAATGGTAGATGAATTTGTTAAAGATTTAAATAGTGCCTATCAGGAATTGAATAAAAAAAGTTAAATAAAAAAGGCAACTGCGAAATTCACAGTTGCCTTTATTTATTGTTCGGGTTTGATTATTTCACAAACTCTAAACTGTTTTTTATAAAAGAACTAAGTTCTTCTCCTTTAAGCATGTTTTGATTTAATCGAGCTAAATCATATAAATAAGCAGCGAATTTATCTTTCTTTTCTTGTGACTTCATCTTCACTAGTTTGTCAGCAACTAATGGATGATTTGAATTTATCACTACATTAAAGAAATCACCAAAACCTTCGTTATTCATGCCTTGAAGAGCTTGCATTTCTTGCATTCTTCTCATAAACTCAGGACGAGTAATAACAATAGGATGATCTTCAGGAGAAAGAGGCTTAAGATCAATTGTTGTAGAGGAATTATTAATTGCACTCGTAAATAATTCTTTTACTTTTTCTTGATCTTTTTCGCTCATTACAGATTCGCGCGCATCATCCTTAGGGATTAATTGATCCACAGTTTCAGCATCAACTCTTACAAATCTAATCTCTTGATCTTTTTGCTCAAGATTTTGCATAAAGTGATTATCGATTACATTATCCATCATGAGTACATCATATCCTGCTGATTTTGCTGACTCAATAAAGCTATATTGTTCTTTTTTATTGTTAGAATATAAATAAACTATTTTGCCATTTTTATCCTTCTGAGTTTCTTTTACTTTTTCTTTATATTCCTCAAGAGTATGGAATTTATTTTCATCATTTTTTAACAAAGCAAATTTTGTTCCTTTGTCATAAAATTTTTCTTCACTTATCATTCCATATTTTACAAATACACCTATTTCATCCCACTTTCCTTCATAAGCCTTTCTGTCTTTTTTGAATAGACTATTTAGTTTGTCAGCTACCTTTTTAGTGATGTAAGAAGTGATTTTCTTTACATTGGAATCACTTTGGAGGTAACTCCTAGAGACATTTAAAGGAATATCACTTGAATCTATTACACCGTGAAGAAGCGTAAGAAATTCTGGTACAATCTCTTTTACATCATCTGTAACAAATACTTGATTACTGTATAATTGGATTTTATTTTTTTGAACCTCAAGTGAATTATTTAATTTAGGGAAATATAATATTCCTGTAAGGTCAAAAGGGAAATCAATATTTAAGTGAATCCAGAATAATGGTTCTGGAGAATACGGATATAGCTCTTGGTAAAACGCTTTATAATCTTCATCTTTTAATGAAGCTGGTTTCTTCGTCCAAGCAGGTGAGGTGTTGTTAATTATATTGTCAACTTCTGTCTTTATCTCTTGCTTTTCATCTCCCTCTCCTTCCCATGTGCTTTCTTCTTTTGTTCCGAACTTTATAGGAATTGGCAAGAACTGACAGTATTTATTTAATAATTCAGAGATTCTACTTTCTTGTAAGAACTCTTCACTGTCCTCTGAAATATGAAGAACGATTTCTGTTCCTCTTTCTTTTTTAGAGTTAGGCTCCAAAGTAAAACTAGGATCTCCCTCACAAGTCCATTTTACAGCTTTTACTGTTTTCTTGTAAGATTTAGTGATTACCTCCACTTTGTCCGCTACCATGAATGCAGAATAAAATCCTAGTCCGAAGTGTCCAATAATGCTTTCGTTTTCAAATTTTTTCATGAAATCCTCAGCACTAGAAAAAGCGACTTCGTTAAGATACTTCTTAACCTCTGCTTCACTCATCCCCAAACCTTGATCCTTTATAGTAAGAGTTTTAGCTTCATTATCGATAATGATTTCTATTTGGGTTTCACCCAATTCTCCTTTCAAATCTCCTTTTGCTGCAATTGCTTTCACCTTAGTCGTTGCATCGACAGCGTTTGAAACTAGTTCTCTTAAAAAGATATCGTGATCTGAATAAAGAAACTTTTTAATAATGGGAAATATATTTTCCGCTTGTACTGAAATGTTACCTTTTTCCATAATTTTTGTTTTTTAAATACAGGAAGAAAGATTGCAATTCTTGTGCCATTACGATATTGGTGACATTATGACAGCGTTATGAAAATATATTCCTAGAAAAAGGGAAACATTGGCTTATTGACAAGATTCTACTGCCAAATCTATACTCATAAAACAGTTGCTTTTATCGATGATTTCATCATAACCATTCTGGTCAAACAAATCTCTGACAGGTCCAATTTGATTGGCAAATTTTAATTCTATTTCCCTTGTAGATAAGGTTTTAGAAAGGAGTTTCAAAGTGTCAAAGCCAGTAGTATCAATATAACTAACAGAAGAGAAATCAATAATTACAGTTTTAATTCCAACTCTTTCTTCCACTTCTTCATCGATTTTCTCATAGAAATAGTCCGAGTTTGCAAAGTACAAATCATCGTCAAAACGGAATATTAAAATAGATTTATCGTATTCGGCCTCTTCAAATCTATCTATATTTTTATAGACATTTTCTTTATTCAAACGACCTAAAACAGCAAAATGAGGACGCATAGCTTTCCATAAAATAAAGGCAATTGATATAATAATACCGGAAATAATTCCTGCGTGAATACTTATAAGAATCGTGACAAAAAAGCAGCCCATCATGGCAATGAAATCAGCCTTGTCTAGTTTAAAAATACGCACCATTTCTCGGATTTTAACCAATTTAATCACGGAGCTAATAATGATGGCCGCCAGAACAGCTTTGGGTATAAACCCAAAAATAGGGGACAAAAATAACACGACAATAAGCATGATTATAGCTGCTAGAATAGAACTAAATTGGCTGTAACTTCCCGAAACTCTATTCACCTCACTTCTCGCAAAAGAACCCGATGATGGAAAATTCATAAAAAAGCTTCCTATAATTTTACTCATTCCCAGTCCAAATAACTCATTGTTTGGATTAATTCGATGATTCTGACATTGAGTTGCCATGCTTTTAGAGAGCACAGATGAGTCAACAAAACTAATCATAGCAATTAATATAGATGTTGATAATATCATTGTTAGATGTTCCCATGCAAAATGAGGGAGACTAGGCAAAGGAAATCCAGCAGGAAACGCATCAACCTTTACAACAGATATGCCCAGATTAATCAATACATATGTAGCAATACAGGCTAAAATAAATACAATAAGGGCTGAAGGAATCTTCTTGATAAATTTCTTACAAATGAATATGACGGCAATAGATGAAAGTCCGATTATAGTTGAAATCACATTCAAACTTGTCATGTTAAATAGAATGTTCTTAAGGTCTATAAACGGGTTATTAGTCCGTTCTATTTGTACGCCAAAGAGTATATTTAATTGATTTATAATAATGACGATAGCTGAGGCAGATATGAATCCATTAATTACTGGATTCGACAAGAAATTAATTAAAATCCCAAGTCTTAAAGCTCCTAGAATAAGCTGAATAATACCTGAAATGAGGCAAACTAAAACGCCAAGTTGGATGTATTCTGTAGTGCCAGGTTCTGCAATATTACTTAGTCCACTTAATAGGATAATAGAAGCAAGGGCAACTGGTCCTACGGACAAATACCTAGAGCTTGCAAATAATGGATATACAAATAATGCAACTATTCCTGTATATAATCCTGCTTCAGCGGGAAATCCTGCTAATAATCCATAGGCTATTCCCTGCGGGATTAGAATGATAACAACAGATAAAGCGGCAAGTAAATCTTTGACAAAGAAAGTTTTATTATAGCCCTTTTTTAGTTGTTGAATGAGTGCCATGAATAGGTTTTAGACAGAAGGTAACTCTTCTAAAACACGTTCTACATCATCAATTACGTTGCTAACACTAATGCCATTTCTCTTCATAATAGAAGCTGCGATACTCGCTCTATATCCTGATTTACAATGAATATAATAATGAGTATCATTGTCTAGTTCAGAGACACGATGGTTAATTTTAGAAAGAGGTAAATTAATGGCAGTGCTAATGTGTCCATCACTATATTCACCTGGTTTTCTAAAGTCAATTATTGGAGTGTGTTCTGTGTAAAGTTCTTTTAGAGAAATTGCATTTTCTATACCGTAAGAACCGACTTCATTTCCTTGATTTTCCCATTCATCAATACTTGCATCAAGGTATCCCAAGCTATTGTCAAAACCTACTCTAGCAAGTCTTTTGACGGTCTCTTTTTCTCTTCCTTTAGGAGCAACGATTAATATTTTTTGCTCTATATCAGCTATCAATTCACCTACCCAAGGCGCAAAACTTCCATCTATTCCTATGAATAATGAGTCTTTTATATGTTTTTTAGCAAATTCATGTTTGTCTCGCACATCCAGAATTAATACATCTTCATTATAAGTCTCTTTAAATTCATTAATACTTAATGCCCGAAAACCAGTTTTCATAACCTCACTTAAATCAGTATATCCAGATTTATTAATGGAAACATTAAATTTAAAATAACCTGGAGGAGAAGATAATCCATTCAATACTTGTTGTACGAATTCTTCTTTTGATAAATCAGGATTTAAAGCATAGTTAGTTTTTAGTTGATTGGCAAGCGAGTCTGATGTTTCAGAACTCATGTTTTTACCACAAGCAGATCCAGCACCATGAGCTGGATAAACAGTGATATCTTCAGAAAGAGTCATGATCTTATTTCGAAGCGAATCATACATCATTCCAGCAAGATCTTCTTTTGTCATTTCACCTGACTTTTGTGCAAGATCAGGTCTTCCTACATCACCAATAAAAAGCGTGTCTCCACTAAAAAGTGCTTTTTGATTTCCAGTTACATCCTTTAAAAGATAGCAAGTTGATTCTAATGTATGACCAGGTGTATGAATTGCGGTAATAGTAAGATCTCCTACTTGGAACACTTCACCATCTGTTGCATTGTGTATATCATAAGAGGTTTGGGCTCCAGGCCCAAAGACTATTTCTGCCCCAGTTTCTTTAGCTAAGCTGACATGTCCTGAAACAAAATCAGCGTGAAAATGCGTTTCAAAAATATATTTGATTTTCACACCTCTTTCTTTCGCTCGTTCAAGATAAGGTTCACTTTCTCTTAAAGGGTCAATGACAGCCGCTTCTCCATTACTCTCTATAAAGTATGCACCTTGTGCCAGGCATTTTGTATATATCTGCTCTACTGCTTTTTTTTCTCCTATCATATTAATTCCATTTAGAATAACCTCCTTTCATGTTGTTTAGGTTTTTAAAGCCAAGTTCTTTCATTACTTTACAAGCCTTTGAACTTCTTCCTCCTGAACGACAATAAACTACATATTCCTGTTCTTTATCTAATTTTTTTATTTCAGTTTCAAAATCTGGTGAGTTTAAATCTATATGAATACTTCCAGGAATCATTCCATCCATCACTTCTTTATCCGTCCTTACATCTAAGAAAATTGCTTGTCCGGCACTAATCTTTTCAGCCGCTTCTTCTACTGAAATGTCTTGGATTTTAATATCATTTTGAACTTCTGTTTTATCAGTTGTAGTAACAGAAAAACTATTATTCTTACATGAAAATGATATCATCAATGTAAATACTGCGAAATAATAAATAAATTTCATATCAAAAAGTTTATAACTCAAAAGTAAAAAATATAATGTTTTGTCCTATAATTACTAAATCTTAATACTAGGAATCATTATGCAAAGACTTTCTATAAAAAAAGAATATAATAAAGGCAATAAAAATAAATACAGTAGATGCCGCAATAGGAAGATAAGCACTTTTGATTAACAGATAACTAGCAATTAAAGGCGTTATAGTTTGACCTAAGGCCAGCATGGATTGATTAATTCCTAAGATTGAACCCTGTAGACTTTTGTCTGCTTGTGAAGAAACAAGACTCGTCATATTTGGTGAAGTGATACCATAGAAAATCGCTATGACCGGATTCACTATATAAAACATCCAACCTTCAGAAGGAATGAAGATTAAACTTATCCCTAGTGCCAAAATTGGCAAACTAAAGACTAAAATCTTTTTGGGCGGAAGCCTATAACTTAAAAACCTAACAATGACACCCTGAGTAATCGCAAGCCATATACCTATATAACCATATAAAAACCCAATATCTTTTTCTTTAAAATCAAACTCTTCGTAAAGTAAAACAGAGAAGAATTGTGTGTAAAAAGTAAAGCCTATAGAGACTAGAAGTACTACAACAAAAAGGACTCTTAATCTAGGGTTAGTAAATGAAATAAATATATTTTCAAGACCTTTCCAAGCCGATATTTTTGTGTTTATTTTCTCTAATAAAGTCTCTCTGAATCGAAATAAAACAAGTAGAATGTTGAACAAAGTCAGAACAGCAGTAAATACAAAAGGAACATAATGATCAAACCATGAAACAAGGGTGTTGTCTGATAAAAGTCCACCAATCATAGGTCCTAAAATAAATCCGATTCCAAAAGCCATTCCCACTAAACCAAAATTTCTTGTTTTGGAATCTGCATCGCTTACATCGGCAATGCTGCTCATTATGACGCTTATATTTCCACCAGTAAAACCAGGTAGCATTCTAGAGAAAAACAACAACCAAAGATTTCTACTTAAGATTGCATAAGCAAATAGTAGATAGCCAATAAATGTTCCTATTAATGCAATGATAAGGATTGGCTTTCGTCCATATTTATCTGACAAAGCTCCTAATAGCGGTGCCCCAAATAGTTGCATGAATGGATAAGACGCAAGTAATAAGGTATATAATATCGAAATAGTATCTTCTGAGTATTGATCAGTAAAGAATTGACTGCCTTCTTCAAAGAAAATAGCTGGAATTACTGGAATGATTATCCCTATACCTAACAAATCAATAAAGACTGTAATGAAAATTGTCAGTAAAAAACTGGAATTCGCAGATTTGTTCTTTGTCATAGCACAAAGATGGGAATAATTATATGGTATTCGCCTAAGTTAGAGGAGTGATAATCAATAAACGGGATTATACATATATTCTTCTATATACTCTTTTAGTTCACTAGGTACATATTCAGTTGCAAGATCTAACTCTCTTGCTTTTTTAATCACTTCTATAGCAATCGCAATGCTGATTTCTCTTAAATCTTTTAAGCTTGGATATAATTTCCCGTTTTTGATGTCTGATTCTTTCACCTGTTCAGCAAGAGTTTGTGCTGCAACTAAGAAAAATTCGTCATCGATTCTTTTTGCTCCACATATAGTAGCAGCTAATCCTATTCCAGGGAAAATATAAGCATTGTTTGATTGTCCTGTAACATAGAATTTACCATTGTATTCTACTGTTCCAAATGGAGACCCGCTCGCAAAAATAGCCTTTCCATTACTGTACTTATATGCCTCTTCGGCTGTACATTCAGACTTAGATGTTGGGTTAGAAAGTGCAAATAAAACAGGTCTTTCATTCAACTCAGACATCAATTCAATTACTTCTTTAGTGAAGGTGCCTTTAGCACCAGATGCTCCTATTATTATATGAGGTTTTAGTGTTTTTATCGCTGTTAAGAAATCCATTTCTTCACCTTCCCTTGTATATTGGATATTATGAGACATGAGATTTTCTCTTCCATGAACAAGTAAGCCATCAATGTCGACAAATGAAATTCTATCATGCGCTTCTTCACTACTTAATCCCTCTAATTCTAGGGCAGTTAGTAAAAGATCCGCTATTCCTGTTGCAGCAGCACCAGCTCCTAAAAACATGATTCTACTATCCTTTATTTTTCTACCTGTAATACGCGATGATGAGAAAATTCCTGCAAGTGCAACAGCTGCCGTTCCCTGAATATCGTCGTTAAAACACAGTACAGAATCTTTGTATTTGGTCAATAAAGTATAGGCATTTGGCGTTAAGAAATCCTCAAATTGGATTATTGCTTTTGGGAATTTTATCTGTACAGCCTGAATAAATTCATCTACAAGCTCCAGGTAGTCATTGCCTTGAATTCTAGGGTACGGATATCCTACGTAAATATCATCATTTAATAAATCCTCGTTATTGGTTCCAACATCTAACATAACGGGTAAACATTGTTCAGGGTGAATACCTGCACCCGCAACATAAAGCGCAAGTTTTCCTATTGGTATGCCCATTCCATTTGCTCCTAAATCACCAAGACCAAGTATTCTTTCTCCATCTGTAACTACGATCACACGTATGTCATCGTCAGGCCAATTCGAAAGCATATTCAGAATGTCACCTTTATCATCAGGTGAAATAAAGAAACCCTTTTCTTTTCGGAAAATAGCAGAAAATTCTCTACAAACTTGACCAACTGTAGGCGTATAAACTATAGGAAGTAATTCATCAATATGTTCTATAAGTAGTCTATAAAAGACTCTTTCATTTCTATCTTCTAATGCACTGAGGAAAATATGCTTTTCTATATTATTCTGTTTTCTATGCATATTAGCAAGAATACGTTTCATCTGAAGATTTTGGGTAGAAACTGAATAAGGTAAAAGACCTTGAATTCCTAACTTTTTTCTTTCTTCTTTTGAAAACGCAGTAGACTTACTAAGTTTTCTATCTCTCAAAAGGTTTATTCCCCGTTTCTTAAAAGTCATTTTGACATTAATTTGATTAGATTAACGTAAATATATGTTTTTTGTTAAATCCACACTTGTTTATTAGTTCTTCTATATTTGTCCTAATAAATAAAAAATGTCAAAGTACACATTTTCTCCACATGAACGGCTAAAAAGCACGAAACAAATAAGCATGATCTTTGAAAAAGGTAAGATGCTTAAGGTCTTTCCTATACGCTTTCATTATACGATTAGTGAAAACAAAGAGCATAATGGTATCAATGTGGGTTTTGTAGTGCCTAAACGAAATTTTAAAAAAGCTGTTGATAGAAATAGACATAAGCGAAGAATGTTTGAAGCCTTTAGGTTAAATAGAGAGGAGCTTATGAAAAAAATTGAAGAGCAGAATCTACATATTGACCTTATGGTCGTTTATATTCACAGAGAAGAAGGACGCTTTGATTTTATAGAAAAAGCAGTGAAAAGAGGATTTGAAAAATTAGAAAAAAGTTTATGAGTTTAGTTAAGATATTTCTTGTTTCATTTTGCTTGTTTTTTTTTCAAGGGGCTTCCGCCCAAATGTTTCTTCAGATGGAAATCACTAATTCTGTAAAAACTATAAAATATAGGATAGGAGACAAATTAGTATATAAAACCAATCAATTTCCAGATGACTGGCAAAGTGCTAAAATTACGGCACTTGATTATGAAACGAATGTAGTACGACTTGATGGAAAGCTAGAATTCATAACCGATATTACGCATGTTAAAATAAGAAAAAACGTTCCTTTTTATCTGTCGAGACTCCTCTACGTATTCTCGGCTACTTCTGCTTTATTTGGTGGAATAGGAGATGCCTCGAGAGGACAACTCATGCGTCAAACTATTATTTTTCCAGTTAGTTCATTGGCATTAGCAATATTCTTAGATAAGGTGGTAACTACTAAGGTCTATCCTATGGGCAAGCGAGCCAATCTTCGGATACTTGATCTGCGGATTTAAAGCTTTCGTAAGTATCTTCATCTCTATTATGATTGATTCAATTTGAGTCGACATATCTTTACTAACTCGACTTTAGAGCCTTCTTTACTTTTTTAAGCTAAATTGGTATTTGACTGTAAACTTTAGACGGATTCAGTCTACTTCTTATAGTTTATCAAGAAATTTTACGAACAAATGTTCGTTTTGTTTTGTTATGAGAATGTGAGACTATATTTTTGTAGAAAATAATTCAATAACTAGCTCTTCTGCAGAATTAAAAAGGTAAATATGGAAGCTTCATTAGAAAAGAAATTTCAAGACAAGATCGATAATGACATTCGAATAGAGCCGAAGGATTGGATGCCGGAGAAATATAGAAAGACCTTGATTCGTCAGATCAGTCAGCATGCACATTCTGAGATTGTTGGCATGTTACCTGAAGGAAATTGGATAACTAGAGCACCGAACTTACGTAGAAAAGTTGCTTTACTTGCTAAAGTACAGGATGAAGCTGGACATGGATTATATCTATATTCTGCATGTGAAACCCTAGGAATAAGTAGGGATGAACTCATCGATCAGTTGCATACTGGGAAGGCAAAATATTCTAGTATTTTCAACTATCCCACATTGACATGGGCTGATATGGGAACGATAGGTTGGTTGGTTGATGGAGCAGCAATCATGAATCAAGTGCCATTATGCAGATGCAGTTATGGACCGTATGCAAGAGCAATGGTTAGAGTTTGTAAGGAAGAGAGTTTTCACCAAAGACAGGGTTATGAACTTCTTTTAACATTAAGTAAAGGAACACCTGAGCAAAAAGAAATGCTGCAAGAATCTGTCAATAGATGGTGGTGGCCATCACTTATGATGTTTGGGCCTAATGATGCAGATTCGCCTCATACCGCACAATCTATGGCATGGAAAATCAAACGATTTACGAATGATGAATTACGTCAGAGATTTGTTGATATGTGTGTTGAACAAGCAGCAATTTTGGGCGTAAGCCTACCAGATCCAGACTTAAAATGGAATGAAGAGAAAGGACAACATGATTTTGGTGAAATAGACTGGGACGAATTTTGGAATGTAGTGAAAGGTAACGGCCCTTGTAATAAAGATCGTGTTGATACTCGAGTAAAAGCACATGAAGAAGGGAAATGGGTGAGAGAAGCAGCAAGTGCGTATGCTAAAAAACAAGAAGCAAAAAAAGCGATATCCGTTGCTTAATTTTTGGGGTTAAACCCCAAAATAAAATATTAAGAATATGAATGATTGGCCATTATATGAAATTTTTATCCGCTCAAAAGCGGGGTTGCATCACAGACATGTAGGAAGTTTACATGCAGCAGATGATGCCATGGCAATAGAGAATGCAAGAGATGTGTATACTCGAAGAATGGAAGGTGTAAGTATATGGGCAGTGCGTTCTACAGAGATTGTCGCAAATGATCCAACTGACGGGGAAGAATTATTCGAGCCTGCAGAAAATAAGATCTATCGTCATCCTACTTTTTATGATTTACCTGATGTTTTAAAACATATGTAATGGATGCATTAGTTCACAAATTTTTATTGCAATTAGCAGATAATGAACTGATTTTAGGTCATAGAATCAGTGAATGGTGTGGACATGGTCCACAATTAGAGCAGGATATTGCATTAGCAAATATTGCACTTGATCATGTGGGTCAGTCGAGACTGTACTACCAATTAGCTGCCGAAATGGAAGGGAATGGGAAGACAGAAGATGATTATCCATACAAAAGATTAGAGACGGCATTTTATAATGTCCAGTTAGTAGAATATGAGAATGAGGATTTTGGGTATACGATAGTACGCTCATTCTTTTATGATCATTTTTATTTTTTGTTGCTAAGTCAATTAATCAATAGTCCACATATCCAATTATCGAATATTGCAAAGTCAGCAATTAAAGAGGTGAAATATCATATGCGATATTCTTCAGAGTGGTTGAAAAGATTAGGAGATGGGACGGAAGAGAGTCATAATAGAGTTCAGAAAGCAGTTAATGATTTGTATATATATTCAGGAGAAATGTTTATTCCTTCTGATGCTGATGTCCGCATGAAAGAGGAATTTGGAATAGATGTAGAGGGAATGAAAGGGAAATGGATGGAAATGATAAATGAGGTCATTAGTGAAGCGACTTTGGAGCTACCTGAAACGACGTGGTTTCACAAAGGAGGGAAAAATGGTGTGCATACGGAGAAACTAGGTTTTATTTTAACTGAATTACAATATCTTCAGCGCGTTTACCCTAATATGGAGTGGTAATGGAAGCTATTCTAACGGATGAAATAAAGAAAATCAGAGATATTCTGGAGACGGTACTTGATCCAGAAGTTCCAGTTTTATCTGTTGTAGATTTAGGCATTGTTCGTCGTATTCTTCCAGGAAAAGATGAATTAGAAATTCAAATTTGCCCTACATATAGTGGCTGTCCAGCACTTGATGTAATAGCTCGTGATATCAAGTTTGCATTAGTTAGTAATGCATATCCTAATGTTACAGTGAAATATGTTTATGACGAAGCATGGACTACAGATATGATTAGTGAAGCAGGCAGGAAAAAGCTGCAAGATTATGGTATTGCGGCACCGCAATACGATTTAGAGAAAGGGAATAGAGCTATTCCATGTCCAAGGTGTGAAAGTGAGAACACGGAACAGATCAGTGAGTTTGGGTCAACTGCATGTAAGGCATTTCACAAATGTAAGGATTGTCTGGAACCCTTTGACTATTTTAAGTGTAGGTGATTTTAATGCGCTTCTAGCCAGTTCTGACCTACATCCATTCCTATCTTAATCGGAACTTTTAATCCAGGTAAGGCATTTTTCATCTCCGTTTCCACCAAGGTTTTTATTTCTTCCAGTTCAGGCTTATACACATCGAAAACCAATTCATCATGAACTTGCATTATCATTTTGGAACGATAATTTTCAGCTTTCAACTTTTTATGTATGCTGATCATCGCTAACTTTATCATATCAGCAGCAGTTCCTTGAATAGGAGTATTAATTGCCATCCGCTCTGCATTTCCGCGTGCCAAACTGCTTTTTCCATTTATATCTCTCAAGGTTCTTTTTCTTCCTTCCAGTGTTTCTACATAACCGTTTTTTCTCGCATCATCGACTATGGTTTTCATGTAGCTGTTAAGACCTGGAAACTGCTTGAAATATTGCTTTATTAATTCACTTGCTTCTCCACGCTTGATTCCTAATTGACGACTTAAGTTGGTTGCACCGGCTCCATATGTTATAGAGAAATTCACGGTTTTTGCATTACGCCTTTGGTCTGCAGTCACTTCCTCAAAAGGAACTTCATATACCTTCGCCGCTGTTGCTCGGTGGAAATCTTGATCATTCAAAAATGCTTCCATCATACCTTCGTCCTTGCTGATATCAGCAATTAGTCGAAGTTCTATCTGAGAATAATCCGCAGCTAAAAGAATATGATCTTCATCTCTTGGGATAAAAGCTTTTCTGATTTTACGTCCAGCTTCATCTTTGATTGGGATATTTTGAAGGTTCGGATTTTCAGAGCTTAATCTACCTGTTGCAGCACGAGCTTGATTAAAACTAGAGTGTACTCTACCTGTTTTTGAATTGATCAAGTTAGGAAGTGCATCTACATATGTTGACTTTAATTTACTGTACTTTCTGAAGGTTAATATTTCAGCAACAATTTCATTTTCTAAGGCTAATTCTGTCAATTTTTCTACATCTGTTGAATATTGACCGCTCGATGTTTTTCTCCATCGATAAGGAATTTTTAGTCGATCGAAAAGAATTTCACCTACTTGCTTAGGTGAACCGATATTAAATCGGACGCCTGCCATTTCATAGATTTTTTTCTCTTTCTCCAAAATCAATTGCCCTAACTCTACCGAATATTCTTTTAAGAATTCGCCGCTTATCCGCACACCTTCAAATTCCATATCTGCCAGAACTTCTATAAGTGGTTCTTCTATTTTATCATATAGTGATTGGAGTTTTTGCTTATCAAGTTCTTCGAAAAGTATGTCTTTAATTTGTAGGGTGATGTCAGCGTCTTCTCCAGCATATTCTGCAACCTTTTTCACATCAATATCACGCATGGATAACTGGCCTTTCCCTTTACCAATCAGTTTTTCTATAGGAACCATTTTATAACTTAAATATGCCTCTGAAAGGTAATCAAGCTTATGTCTTTTGTCAGGTTCTATTAAATAATGTGCAATCATAGTATCGTAGAAATATCCTTTTACATCTACATCATACCATTTCATCATCAGAATATCGTACTTAATATTCTGACCTATTTTCTTAATGCTTTCATTCTCTAAAATGGGCTTAAAGATCTCTACAAAAGGCATTGCTTCTTCTCTTTTGGGCGGTAGAGCTACGTAATAAGCTTCTTTATGTTTGATGGAAAATGCCAATCCTACTAATTCAGCTTCATGTGGATTAATCCCAGTAGTTTCTGTATCGAAACTGATGAAAGGTTCCTTTGCCAATTGGTCTGCTAATTTTTGGGCGGAAGCCACATCTTCTATTAAAGTATAGTTGTGTTCAACACTTTTGATATCGTTTTTTACAACTTGGTATGTCTCTTCTTTAACTGGAGTTTTAGCGGTGTTTTCTTTTGGGTTGGACCCAAAGAGTGTTCCTTGAACCATGTCGCCTTGTCCGAGGATGGAGTGTGCTAGGCTTCGGAATTCGAGCTCTTGAAAAATGGTAGTGAGGGCATCTCTATCCATTTCATCTATAATATAAGTAGCGTCATCAAATTGGATAGGGACATCGGTTTTGATGGTAGCTAACCATTTCGATTGACGTGCTTGATCTGCGAAATTTTCTAAATTTTCTTTTTGCTTTCCTTTAAGTTGGTCCGTTGATTCTAGGATGTTTTCTACTGAGCCATATACTTTTAAAAGTTTACTTGCAGTCTTCGCACCTATGCCAGGAACGCCAGGAATGTTATCGACACTATCTCCTTGAAGTCCGAGGACATCGATTACTTGTTCTACTTTTTGAATGTCGAATTTTTCAAGTACTTCAGGAATACCTAATATTTCTACTCCACCTCCTTGTCGAGAAGGCTTGTACATTTTAATATTGTCAGAAACGAGTTGAGCATAATCTTTATCAGGCGTGACCATAAATACTTCGAAGCCTTCTTTTTCAGCTTGTTTTGCCAAAGTTCCAATGATATCATCTGCTTCGTATTCGTCCATTTCAATAATAGGAATATTGAATCCTTCCACGATCTTTTTTATATAAGGCAGAGCAATTTTTATATCATCGGGTTGTTCTTCTCTATTAGCTTTATAAGCGGGAAAAGCTTTATGGCGAAAAGTTGGTCCACTACGATCAAATGAAACGGCAATATGAGTTGGGTTCTGATTTTTCATAAGATCCCACATAGTCCTTACGAAACCTGTAATTGCAGAGGTGTTAATGCCTTTGGAGTTAATCAGAGGTCGATTAATAAAAGCGAAATGTGCACGATAAACAAGAGCGTGACCATCAAGTAAAAACAATTTCTTTGCCATAGTAAAACTTTAGAGGGGTGAAGTTATACTAATTTTTTGAGGTAGATAATAGGGGGGAGTTAAAATGTGTTTTGTTTTTATGATTGTTCAATTTTTCTAAAGGCTATTCGCCCTGAAGGATACCTGCATTAATGTAATCTTCGTTCTTTTGGCTTGACCCAACTTGTGCTGAGCGAAGACGATGTAAAGAACCAAAAGGTCAAGGCTGAAATACCAATTCTGTTTTAGGGTTTCACATTAGTTTAAAGAATTATTAGTACAAGAACAAGGCAGAAAACACAGTAATAGCCTTAGATGCTATGTTAAATTACAAACATTTAATAAGATTTTTTTAATAA
>CAZSKA010000061.1:0-15614 GCA_964607315.1 uncultured Saprospiraceae bacterium
CATAATATACAGCCCAGAATCAAGGGCAAATCATAACTTAATAAGGCATTTACTGTAAGGGAACCTAGTCCTTTATAATTAAATACAGTTTCTACAAAAAAAGCTCCTGTAAGAAGACTCGCTAACCATCCTAATGATGCGGTCCCTATAACATTCTTAGCATTAGCAAGAACATGCTTCCTTAAAATTTGGGCGTAAGCCAAACCTTTTGCTTTTGCAGTCCTAACATAAGGTGCATTAATTATATCTAAAATCGCAGATCTCGTTATCTGCGTAATCACAGAAAGCGGTCTAACTCCAAGAGATAATGCAGGCAAAAGTAAGTTTTTCCACCTAACCACATCATTACCTAATTCATCTATTTCATAGATACTACCCTGCAAATTCAAACCCGTAAATGGCCCTAAAAACCATGCAAATAGAAGTGCAAAAGCCATTGCTATCACATAACTAGGCAAACTATAACCAAAAGCTGTGAACGCCAATATAGTTTTGTCCAATATTGAATTATAATTCAAGGCACTACACAAACCAAAAAGAACACCTAATATGAGAGCAATTATAAAAGCACTTAATGCCAGATATATTGTCAAAGGAATAGCTTCAGCAAGCATTGATGACACATTCCTTCCTGTTTGAAAGGATTTTCGCAAATAAGGTTTCTTTACAATAAAGTCCTTTTTTCCAAAATTCACAAGAGCTACATAAGAATAGGAAACATTATCTCTTCTATCATCAGCTAATAATTGTAAAGGCGAAAGGTCTACTAGATATTCCCACAACTGGACTTTTAATGGTTTATTTAATCCTAGTTCAGCACGCTTTGACTCCACCGTTTCTATATCCGCTCTTTGTCCAAAAGTTAATCTAGAAGGATCAACTTGTCCCAAATAAATAAGTGAACTTATAAAGATGGAGACAATTACAAGTACTAGAACGCCATATAATAGCCGCCCAATAATGTACTTTAGATGTTCCATATGATGATTATTTCACAATAATTTGCCGAGAATACAACAATATTAAAATTTTCTTTCATATTCGTTTCACAAACTGTAACCAAACTTAAATTTATGTGTTACAGATAAGTCAACAAACGAAACAAAAGAATGCTATATAAAGGAATTTCTTACGAAGTAATCAACCAATTCTCGGAAAGAGATAAAGCGTATCAAAAAGGAGATGAAAGATTACAAGAATTCATCGCTTACCCATTTCAGGAATCTCAGAAAGAGAACCTAATCAACGATAGGAAAAAATTTCCTGTCGATAGAGAACTTCTTGTCAACCAAATCAAGGCTCAATACGAAGGCACTGATTATTATGATTTTATAAAAGAAAATTGTGATAGTCTAAATTCTGAGAATTGTTTCACCGTAACAACGGCTCATCAGCCATCATTAATGCTAGGTCCTCTCTACTATATCTACAAGATTTGTAGTGCCATTAATTTAGCAAAGAAATGGTCTGATAAGGAGCATAAAATCATACCTATTTTTATTCTCGGAGCTGAAGATCATGACTTTGATGAAATCAATCATTTACATCTATTTAACAAAAGAGTGGAATGGGATTCTAATCAGACGGGTGCGACAGGTAGAATGAATAAAGACGGCATTGAAGAAGTGATAGAGCAAATCTCAGGCATCCTGGGCGAGAGTATGTATGCAGATGATCTAAGGACAAAAATGGCTTACGCCCAAAGTCATTCTGACTCATATGGATCATTCATTTTTCATTTTATCAATCAGATTTTTGCTAAGCATGGTTTGATTGTAATGAACTTTGACAATAAAGGTTTTAAAAAGGCGTTTTCTCCTATTCTTAAAAAAGAAATGTTAACTAATTTCTCTAAGCCTTTGGTAACAAGCACACAAGAGTCATTAGCAGCTAAGGGATTTAAAGATCAGGCGTTTTCTAGAGATATTAATTTGTTTTATCTAACGAAAACCTCTAGAAATAGAATTGAATTAGAAAATAGCAAATACAATATTTTAGATACTGACATCTCATTTACAGAAGAGGAGATTATTTCTGAAATTGAAAATAATCCAGAAAACTTTAGCCCAAATGTGGTTATGAGACCACTTTATCAAGAAACTATATTGCCTAATCTTGCATATATTGGCGGAGGAGGTGAACTTGCTTATTGGATGGAAAGAAAAAGTCAGTTTGCAGAAGCAGGTGTTTTCTATCCTATGTTAATTCGAAGAAAATCTGCTATGTGGATTACTAAAGGTGTGACAAAAGCATTAAATAAAATTGGACTTGGTTTCAACGATTTACTTATTGACAATGATCAATTAATTAAGAATTTCGCATTAGAAAATTCAGAACATTCTGTTGAATTTGATGAGGAATATCATACAATAAATAATGCTTATGAAAACATTTCTAAAAAGGCAGGAAAGATAGATGCGAGTTTGGTAGGTAAACTAGAAGCAATGAAAACGAATCATGTAAAGGCTCTAGAGAAAATACAAACTAGATTGGTTCGTGCAATAAAGCAATCGCAGGAAGTTCAAACAAACAAGATTCTAAAAACAAAAGAACAATTATTCCCTAACAATGGACTTCAAGAAAGAAAAACAAATTTCATGGAAATCTACCTTAATCATGGCCCAGCTATGATTGATATATTGATTGATAATTGCGACCCTTTTGACAAAGAAATGTTATTAGTTTATGAAGAATAAAACTAATCTTCTTGTTCTGCTAATACTTTGTTATCAAATACCGTAAGTAGACTACCTAATTTTTCTTTTAAATCGCCTCTGTCCACGATAAAATCTAGGAATCCATGTTCTAGTAAAAATTCTGAAGTCTGAAAACCTTCAGGTAAATCTTTTTTGATGGTTTCTTTGATTACTCTAGGACCGGCAAAGCCAATTAAAGCATTAGGTTCTGCAAAATTAATATCACCTAGCATGGCGAAAGAAGCTGAAACTCCACCTGTTGTAGGATCCGTAAGGAAACTAAAATAAGGTACACCTTCTTTTGCTAGTTGTGATAATTTCGCTGAAGTTTTGGCCATCTGCATTAGAGAAAATGCAGCTTCCATCATTCTAGCTCCTCCTGATTTCGAAATAATCATAAAAGGTGTTCGTTCTGCAATAGCGAGATCAATTGCTCTGGAAATTCTCTCCCCCACTACACTACCCATTGATCCTCCAATAAATCCAAAATCCATAGCTGCAATTATTAAAGGTTTTCTTGCTACCTTTCCTTTCGCAACAGTTATAGCATCAGATAAACCACTTTTGGTATGTGCAGCTTTTAATCGATCTGGATAAGTCTTAATGTCTTTAAAGCTTAAAGGATCTTCACTTACTATATTGTCAAAGTGTAATGTATATTGACCATCAAAAATTAGATCGAAATAATCATGAGAACCAATTCGAGCATGGTAATTACAGCACGTACACTTAAAGAAATTATCCTTTAACTCCTTTATAGTACTAGTTTCTCCACATGACTTACACTTATGCCATAGGCCATCTGGAGCCTCTTTCTTATATCTAGTGGCAGTTTGAATCCCGTCTTTTAACCTTTTAAACCAACCCATCAATTAAAATTTTGAAACGTAAAAGTAAAGAATACCTATTATTATTCCAATTTAAATCATTTTTACGGCAACAAAAATGTAGATATGAAAAAACTAGCTCTGTTAGGATATGGAAAAATGGGTAAAATGATTGCCTCACTAGCTGAAAAAGAAGGGTTATCAGTTGTATATATTAATGATGGAGATCATCCTTTCAATAGGGAAAAATTGAAAGAATGTGACGTAGCTATTGACTTTAGTGTACCTACTGCGGCATTTGAGAATGTAAGCAACTGTATAAAAGAAGGTATTCCTGTCATAAGTGGGACAACTGGATGGTTAGACAAACTTCCCATAGTTAGAGGGATGATAAATGAACATCCAGATTCTGCATTTATGTATGGAAGTAATTATTCTATAGGAGCAAATATATTTTTTCTAATTAACACTCAACTAGCAAAACTTGCCAGCAGTCAGGATTATGCACTTGAGATTACTGAAACACATCATACAACTAAATTAGATTCTCCAAGTGGAACTGCAATAAGTTTAGCGAACGATATCATATCTCAAACGAATAAGGATAAATGGATTAACGAGGAATCAGATGACCCAAATACCGTTCCTATCATTTCTATTCGAGAGACAGGCGTAAAAGGGACACATGTTGTTCAATACAAAAATGAAATTGATGAGATTACTATAGAACATAGAGCTTTTTCTAGAGAAGGATTTGCCTTAGGTGCATTAAAGGCTGCAAAATGGCTAATTAATAAAAATGGGTTCTACAACGTCCAAGAATTCATAAAAGATGATTTACTGAAATCTTAATTCTTTACATTTGTAACTAATGATTACTCCAAAGTCTATAGAGGAAGTTAAAAACGTAATGCGCGTTGATGAAGTTTTAGGTGAATTCCTAGATCTCAGACGTGCAGGTGTAAATTTAAAAGGCCGTTGTCCTTTTCATGATGAAAAAACACCTTCGTTTGTAGTTTCACCAGCGAAAGGCATCTACAAGTGTTTTGGTTGTGGAAAGGCAGGTGACTCTGTAAGATTTTTGATGGACCATGAACAACTAAGTTATCCTGAAGCTATTCGTTGGCTAGCAGATAAATATAGAATAGAACTTGAAGAAACCGCAGTAAGTCAAGAGGTCAGAGAGGAATTACAGAAAAAAGATAGCCTTTTTATTATCAATGGCTTTGCTCAAAAAGTTCTTCATGAACACATGATGGAATCTCAAGAAGGTCGTTTGGTTGGTTTATCATATTTTAAGGAAAGAGGTTTCTTAGAAAAAACAATCATCCAATGGGGCTTAGGATTTTCCCCAGAAGATCGGCATTTTCTATTTAATAACTTGAAAGAAAATTCCTACAACCTAGACCTTGCACACGAACTAGGCTTGCTAAAAAACAATAGAGATTTTTTCCATTCGAGAATCATGTTTCCTATACGAAATTTGAGTGGCAAGGTAATTGGAATGGGGGCTAGAACACTTTCATCTGACAAAAAGATTCCTAAATACATCAATTCGCCTGAAAGTGACATTTACAATAAAAGAAAGACTTTATTCGGTCTATATTTTGCTAAAACTGCTATTCGAAAACAAGACTCTTGTTTTATTGTAGAAGGTTATACGGATGTAATTAGTCTTCATCAAAATGGAGTAGAAAATGTAGTTGCTTCTTCTGGTACTTCTCTGACAACGGAGCAAATTCTTCTTATAAGAAGATTTTCTGAGAATGTGATCATGTTATTTGACGGTGATAATGCAGGAATAAAAGCTGCTTTACGAGGATTAGATCTTATTTTGGAACAAGACATGAACGTAAAATTGCTTCTTTTACCAGATGGAGAAGATCCTGATTCATTCATTAAAAAAGAAGGTTCACAGAAATTCAAAGCATACACCCAAGAAAATTCCAAAGACTTTATTCTTTTCAAAATTGATCTTTTACTTAATGAAGCTGGAAATGATCCAGTAAAAAGAGCAAAAGTTATAAAGGATATCGTCCAATCTATTTCAAAGATAAACGATCCACTTAAAAGAAATGAATACATCAAGCTTGCTTCAAACTTGCTTGACTTAAAAGAAGAAATGCTTCAAAAAGAAGCTAATAAATTCATTTCAGAAAGAAACCAAAAAGAACAACAAAAGAGAAGACGTGAAGAATTTCAGAGCGAAGCAACATGGAACGAAACCTCTCCTCCTCTACCCGATCAAATAAGCACTCCAGCATACAAGTTTGATTCAGATATACATCAAGAAAGAGATATCATTAGAATCCTTGTTACGCTTGGTGACAAATTCATTGATCCTGAACAAACATTAACTGTAGGAGCCTATCTCTACAATGAAGTATTCCCTATCGTTGAAACATTTAATGATGAACTGAGTAAAAAAATAATCAAGTCAATTCCTAGCTTGATAGAAAGCCACAAAATTCTCAGCCCACAGATATTCCTTTCTCACCCTGATGAACATATTTCTCAATTAGCAATAGAACTTAACGCTGACAAATATTCTTATGCTAACTGGAAAAAACGAGGCATAGAATTACAAACACAGAAGATGCCTGAAGAAAACTTCCTAAAAGATAGCATCAATGCTATTCTCAGATTAAAAAGTAAAAAGCTTGTTTCGATATTGGAAGAAAATAGAAAAGACATCGAAGAACTATCGAAAACTAATTCTCCTGAGCTTGTAATCAAACTTAAAGTATATCAGAAGTTAAAGGAAGATATTACTACGATAAACAAATTACTTGGGGCAGTAATTCTAAAACCCAGATAAGAACTACAAGTCTAAAATACCTTCTGGTAAATCCATTTGAATTAAGGATTGATCAACGTCGATTTGAAGTATAAGTTCTTCATGTATAGGAATCATAATTTCCTTCTCTTCTCGATTAATTATTGCATAAAGATGTCCTGCAATTGTTCTAATCTCTTCTATTTCACCCACTAACATTTCCTTGTCAAATAAATTAAAATTTACTAGAAAATCTCTTTCATCTTCTATTAAGTCTACATCATCTAACTGTAGATAGAGTGCTTTATTATGAATCTTAGCTGCACTTTCTACATCAATCACATCATCTAACTGGATCATTTTTTTTGAACTGTTTAGTTCTACGACTCTATAAGGAACATAATAGTCATCATGCATAATCCATAAGAATTCAGCTTTTTGCACATGTTCTTTATAATCAGAAAACAGTTTATACTTCAGAAATCCTTCAGTTCCAAAACTTCTTTGAAGGCTTCCTACTTTCACGAAATTACTTGCCATAGTCAATTAAAAACATTTCAAGTCCATAACCTTTCTCCGCTTTTAGCTCCCATGGAATTGTATCACATACCGCACTTAAGCATTGAGTATCAACTACAAGGTGTCTTTTATAAACAAGACCAATGTTTCGCGCGTACTTCTCTATAATCAATCGTCTATTCAGTTTATTTTGCGAGTCTATTGGAAGTGTTGGATCAAAGTTATCAGCATTCTGAATAGTTACTACATCTTGATACATAACACCTTTAATTTCTTCTTCTTCATTTATTGAAATCACTTTATAATCGAAATCTATAAACAGTTCGAGATTTTCTCCTCCTACATTAATTACAGTATTAGCGTTGACAAAGGCATTACCATCCCATGATTCATCAATTTCTATAGGATATACCATTTTTATAAACTTAAGATTTTCCTCTGTTCTGGTCATAGTAGAAATATTTTGACTGGTCGCCCATTGATCTGTTGGAATTTCTACACTGGCGCTATCAGCTCTATATAATCTTTCTATTCTATAAATTGTATCAGCTACTTGATCCAAAAACTCCTCTACTATCTCTTCTCTTATAAAAGAGCTGGTTGTATCAACCGCATTACCTAATTCTCTATAAATTACACTATCAACTTGGTATTCCCAGTATAAACCAAGATCTAGTGGATAATAGTCATAGCCAAAATCTATATCGAAATCTCCAGTTTCTGAAGGGCATGCCATAAATAATGGTGTGGCTAATAAAAGGAACATTAAATAAAGTGTATTTCTCATTCATTCATTTTTCTACAAAACAATACGGAATATTAACTAATTTTATTTTCCAAAGATTCACTTTAAATCAGTTATTTATCAATAGGTGACATATATCCATCTTTTATAATACCACCACCAACAACATCATCTCCTTCATAAAATACAGCGCTTTGACCAGGCGCTACACCTCGAACATTTGCAAGAAACTCCACATTTACTTTACCATCAGATTGATTAAGTAAACTCAAGGTTCCAGGATCATTATATCTAACCATAGTAGTAGCCTCTAGATCTTTAGGTAGCGTTTCATATTTCATAATATTAATCCCTCCTACAGTCATACCGTTTTTAATCAAATCATCAACATCTCCTAAAACTACAGTATTGGAATCTGGTTTAATTTCAGTTACATACATCGGCTTACCAAAGGCTTGACCTAGTCCTTTCCTTTGACCAATAGTAAAGTATGGATAACCGCGGTGATTACCAATAATATTCCCAGAAATATCAACAAAATCCCCACCTGCTACTCTATCAGCTAACTCAGGCACTCTCCTATCCAAAAATGATCTATAATCGTTATCTGGCACAAAACAAATCTCGTAGCTCTCGCCTTTTTTTGATAGTTCTGTATATCCGAAATCAGCAGCCATTTGACGTACCTCTGATTTATTATATGGACCTAAAGGAAAAATGGATCTTTCTAGGCATTCTTGAGACAGTCCCCATAAAACATAGGACTGATCTTTTATCGGATCCTTAGACTTTTGTATAAATTTCCTACCATTATGATTAGCAATTTTTGCATAATGTCCAGTAGCAATAAATTCGCAATCCATTGCATCTGCTCTTTTCAGTAAGGCAGACCATTTGATATGAGTATTACAAAGAACACAGGGATTAGGCGTTCTACCAGCAATGTATTCATCAACAAAGTTATCGATAACATAATCACCGAATTCCTCTCTAATATCAATAATAAAATGTGAAAATCCCATGTCTACAGATATTTCCCTAGCATCATTGATAGAATCTAGACTACAGCAACCAGTTTCTTTTTTTGAACCACCTGATCCAGCATAATCCCAGGTTTTCATTGTAATACCAACAATTTCATAACCCTGTTCATGTAACATCATAGCAGTAACCGTACTATCAATACCGCCACTCATGGCAACCAGAACCCTTCCTTTCTTACTCATTACACAAAGATATTTCTATGCATTCACTTTTTTACAATTTAATTGAAATTTAGAAGACATAAAATCAAATAATTATAATAGTGAGCTAATTTACACTTTTATTAATGATCTCTATTATTTATTTTGGGCTTTAAGCCCAAAGAATAAGGTGCTTTGTGCTTTTCTGAGGAGGTAAAACAACGATATTCTATTTTTGGTAATTTCTCAAAACAATATTACCCATCTGTCTTGGTACCAAAATAAAATTGGTATTTGTCCAAATTTATTCAAATAAAAGTTTGGAGCATTTAAATATTTATTTACTTTTGGTCAACCAATTTTTGGTTTACCAATTCAACTTTCACTTATTCATGCCAACATTGGCGTTCAAATTGATTGTATATGTTAGACAATTTAAGCAGGATCAAAGTCCAAAGCCCCGTTGATTTGATAATTTCTCAAATCAAAGATTTAATAAGTTCAGGGAGCATAAAGGAAGGTGAAAAATTACCACCAGAGAGGAAATTAGCAGAACATTTGGGCGTAAGCCGTACTCAAGTTAGAGATGCAATAAACAAACTACAATTTTATGGTATCGTTACCGTGCAACCGCAGAGTGGCACTATTGTAAATGGCCTTGGTGTTACTGCATTGGAAGGACTTTTTTCAGAAGTATTACGAATCGATAATCCGGAATTCAAATCTCTTATAGACACTAGAATTCTTCTTGAAAAAGAGGCTGCTAGACTAGCTGCACTTAATAGGACTTCTGAAGATTTAGTTGAGATTAAAAGGGCTTTTGAAAACCATAAATCTAAATTAGAACAAAATTTAAGTGGAGTTGAAGAAGATTTATTATTGCATTTACAAATTGCAACGGCGAGTAAAAATACGGTTTTGAAGTCGCTTATGAATATTATTACTCCTGACATTGTAGCTAACTATAATAAATACAAGGTATGTAATGAAAACAACTATCATAAAACGATAGAAGAACACAGAAAACTTATAAAAATGATTGAAGATGGTAATGCTGATGGTGCGGTTGCTGCTATGAACTGCCACTTAAGTGACATCTTACAATACAGCTTAGAAAGCAAGAATATTGCTTAGAAATTAAAATAATTTAACAAGAATACTATTTCAAAATGTTCAAAATTTTATTTAATATGAACCAAACACGTTACACAAGACAACTTAAATCATTTGGGTTGACTTTTGTTATTCTCCTTTTAGGCATAGTAGGGATTAACGCTCAAACTGTCAAAGGAGTTATTACCGATACAAACGGAGAACCATTAATTGGTGCTTCTGTGCAAGTAGTCGGTACCACAATCGGGGCTATTACCGATCTTGATGGAAAATTTGAACTCACTGCTAAAGAAGGTGATGAGATACAAGTAACTTACATAGGTTATGGAGAACAACTTATTACAGTTGGTAAAGAAACTGACCTTAGAATTACGATGCTAGACGCGAACAATGTTATTGATGATGTAATAGTAGTCGGTTATGGTACTACTAAAAAATCACATTTAACAGGAGCAATTTCTAAAGTCAAGAATGAGAATCTTGACCAAATTGCTGTTGCGAGAGTTGACGATGCTTTGATAGGACAAGTATCAGGTGTTAATATTGCTGCTACGGAAGCTGAAGCTGGTTCTGCACCGACAATCACTGTAAGAGGTGTAGGGTCGATTAGTGCTGAAACAGGACCTGCTGTTGTAGTTGATGGAATCGTTGTAGATCCTGATTTCCTGTCTAACTTAGACATGAATGACATTGAATCATTTGAGATTTTAAAAGATGCAGCATCAGCTGCAATTTTTGGATCGGAAGGATCAAATGGTGTAATTCAGATCACTACAAAGAGTGGTCAAGAAGGTAAAACGGTTTTCCAATATAATGGATTTGTAGGTATAAAATCAGCGCATGAAAGTGAGCCATATAAGAAAAGTGTTGCTGAATGGGCTGCATTTGAACAAGCTCAGACAGGAACTATATCTGAACGAACAGAATATATGTTAGCAATAGCTGAAGCTGCAGGTACAGATAGAGACTGGCAAGAAGTATTCTTTGAGGATGGATTAATAAACAGTCATTCCATTTCAGCAAGAGGAGGTACGAATAAAACAAAATTCAGTGCTTCAGTTAGATACCTTGGAGATGAAGGTGTTCTACTTACAGATGACTATGATATTTATAGTGCTAAATTGAAGGTAGATTCAAAAATCACAAATAGATTAAAAGTAGGTTTCAGTTTTACTCCTTCTTTTTCAGAGAGAAGAAGAATCCCTACTTCTATTCACAACCCTATCAGACAATCTCCTTGGTTACCAATTTATCATACAGAACAGACTCTAGAGTTTGTTGATAGAGATGATTATCCTGATGTACAAGCGGGTGACTATTTCTTTGAAGATCACTTAGTAAATATAGATTTTAACGGAGACGGTTCTGGAACAAGTGCCAGAACTTCAGGAGATGCTAACCCTTTTGCTCAGTTTGTAGAAAGACAGCATCTTGAGGATAAATTCAAATTCTTAGGTTCTACGAAATTAGAATATACAATCATTAAAGGATTAAAAGCTAAAGTATCTTTAGCTGCTACAAGAGAATCAAGAGTAAGAGAGCGTTATGATGGTGTTTTATATCACCAAAACGGAGTAGATAGAGCACAGTATAATCTACAAAATAGAATTTCTAACAGAATCATTAATGACAACACTTTAACGTATAAGACTGATTTTGGAAGTCATTCCATAAATGCTCTTGGTGGTGTAAGTATTCAGAGAAGAAATGTTTCAAATAGTAACATTACAGGTAGAGGATTTACAAATGATCTACTAAGAAATTTACAAGGAGCTACAGAAATATCAAATTTTGAGGAATTATTTACTGATAGAAATAAAATAGGAGTTTTTGGTAGGTTAACATATGCTTACAGAGATAAATATTTAGTTACAGCTGCAATTAGAAGAGATGGAAGTTCTGTATTTGGTACAGCAACCAAATTTGCTAATTTCCCCGCTATCTCATTTGGTTGGAATGTTGCAAGAGAAAAATTCTTAATCAACAATGATATCATTTCAAACTTAAAACTAAGATTTAGCTACGGTTTGACAGGAAATGAAAACTTTGACACAGGTAGTGATTTCACTGATTTCTATCCATATTTAGCTTTATTACAAAGCGCTAATACTATTATTGATGGAAATATTGTTGCAGGATTTACTCCTGAGAACATTGCAAACAGTCTTCTTCAATGGGAATCATCTGAAGAATTTAACCCAGGAATTGATTTTGGTTTTGTAGGAAACAGAATTACTGGTTCCTTAGATTATTATTCTAGAACAAGTAATAATTTATTACTTAACAACCCAGTTTCATATGTTACTGGATTCTCTTCTGGTATTGTAAACGTTGGTGAAGTTAGAAACAGAGGTTTTGAAGTTGAATTAAGAACAAGAAATTTCACTAAAAAGGCATTTACTTGGAGTTCTACATTAATAGGAACAGCAAATAGAAACCAATTAACTGATTTTGGTGATTCGAATGGTCAGATTCTAGAAGATAACTTTGGAAGAAATTCACAGTGGATTAACCAAGTAGGAAACCCTATTTCATCTTTCTACGGATGGGTAATTGACCAAGAAGCGACAGACGCTATTTTAGGTTATCCAACTTCTGCTGAAGAAGAACCAATCTGGGAAACACCATTCTTCCCTATCAATGGAGTATCAGAAGATGCTATTGTTAAGGATTTAAATGGAGACGGTATAATTACAGATGCAGATAAAACTATCTTAGGTAATCCTTATCCAGATTTAGTTTGGAGTTTAACAAATGATTTCAGTTTTGGACCTATTGACTTTTCAGTTATGGTACAAGGAAGTCATGGAGCAGAGGTAAGAAATGTTGGAGAACAATATTTTGAGACGCACTGGCAAGGAGCAACTGTTGATGGTGCTGCTGAAAGATTAATTGCGGATGGAGTAATTCCACATGCATCTTTCTTACAAGAAAGAGTATTAACTGATGATATCATTTCAGATGCGAGCTATTTATCTCTTAGAAATGTGACTTTGGGTTTAAACTTAAATAGAATTAAATCTAAGTTCATTAGTAATTTAAATGCTGGTAATGCTAGAATTTTTGTTACTGGACAAAATATAATATTTAGAACTGCAGATGATTACAATGGATTTAATCCTGAGTTCGTAGAGAGTAATTCAAGAATTATTACACAATGGGGATCTCAGAGAGCTGGTTCTCCTGTAAACAGAACTTATTCTGTTGGATTAAACCTTAACTTCTAATTATTAATTAAGAGAAAAAATGAAAATTTATAATAAATTAATTTTATTCTTCGCTACGGTTGTATTAATTACTTCATGTGGTGACGAATTCTTAAATCCTATACCTACTTCATCAGTTGTTGCTACTGAATTCTTTAGTACAGATGAAGAAATATTAGCTGGTATTTTTGGGATTTATGATGCGATACAAGGTGTTAATGAAAACACCACAACTAATATCAATCAAGTTAATAGAGGTATCCAATTCGAATACCTTGTAACTGAAATGAGAAGTGATAATGCAAGATCTGAAACAACAGAAGGATCTAAAGCTGACTTTCACAGATATATAGTTGACCCTAATAACATAGAAGCTGAAGATTACTATGCAAGTATGTATGAAGTAATTTTCAGAGCTAATAATGTATTAAACTTTGTTGATGTTGCAAATCCTGATAACATAGCAAGTTACTCTGCTGAAGCTAGATTTTTAAGAGCTTATGCTTATTTCAATTTAGTGCGTTTGTATGGTGATGTTCCTTTAGTAACATCTGTAATATTACCAACTGATGAATCTGCATTTCTTAGAGTTCCAGTTGCTGAGGTATATGCTCAGATTGTTTCTGACTTAGAAGAAGCTGCTTCTGTTTTAAGTGACGGTGGCCCTAAAGTTAGAGCTTCAAAATCTGCAGCTGAGGCATTACTTGCAAAAGTATATTTATCACAACCTAGTCCAGATTATCTTGCTGCACAAACTCTTTGTGAAACAATAATTGCCTCACAGCAATTCATGCTTCAAGATAGTTTTAGAGATATTTTTTACAATGAGAGAAATAGTGAATTGATTTGGATTGTTGAATATATTTCTGGTAACGCTCTAGAAAGTCAAGGATTTTCAGCAGAATTCAATTTCGAGACTGGACGTCAAGATGGATTAAATGTTCCTGAACCAGATCTTTTATCTGCATTCGACCAAAACGGTGGTCTTAGAACAATGCATACTTTTGGAACTGGAACAAACAATAGAACAGAAAACATTAAGTTTTTACCAGATGGTTTTGGTATAGATGATGACTATGGTCCTAATTCAAGATCAGCTGGTAATGATTGGATATTCATTAGATATGCTGATGTATTACTAATGCATGCGGAAGCAATTTTAGCTGGATCGCAGTTAACTTCTAGTTCGAATGCACTTGAATCTGTTAACTTAGTAAGAGCAAGAGCTGGTCTTGATCCTTTAACAGAATCATTAAGCGCTGAAGCTTTATTATTGGAAAGAAGAGTTGAATTAGCATTTGAAAATCAGAGATTCTTTGATTTACAGAGATTTGGTGTAATTAACAATACATTACAAGCTTACTCTGATGATGCTGGTTACATTTTCAATTTAAATCAATTATTATTACCTATTCCGGCAAGAGAAATAAACCTTAGTAGAGGTGTTATGTCTCAAAATCCTGGATATTAATTAGAAATCAAATAAAAAATATAATATTATGCTTAGTAATAGACTAACAATAAATTCAATTAAATTAATGGCTTTGTTGGGTATTATAACTCTTTCTGTAAGCTGTAGTGATTTATTTGAATTTGAATTACCAGACTCGAATTCTCAAGTAGACACTGAATTGCCAGATGCGCAATTTGAATTTGCTCAAGATAAAGAGGTGTTTAATCTATTTTCATTTAAAAACAATTCTTCAGAGTCTTTGAGATACTTATGGGATTTTGGAACAGGAGAAACTTCATCAGAAGAAAATCCTAACTATGTATTCCAAGATGGCGTTGGCACATACACCGTAACTTTAACTGCAAGTGACCTTAATGGTGCATCTTCTACGTTATCAAGAGATGTTGTAGTAGAAGAATTACCTGATGACCTAGTTCCTGACCCAATTATTATAAATGAGGATTTTGACGAACTTCCAAAGTCTTCAGGTTCTGATTGTGCTTGTTCAGGATGGATAAACAAAAGTATTGGTGAGCAAGGAGAAACTAGTAGTGGAAATGACAATAGTGTTGTGAAATTTGACAACTTGGAACCAGATCATATCTATCAAGAATTTGCTGTTGTACCAAATGCTGATTACAGATTTGAGATGCCAGTTGAATTCAAAAATTTCGTAGATGGTGGTCAGACGCCAAGTATGCTAGAAATCAGAATTCTAGCTGGAACTGGATATGTTGATGGTTATACACCAACTTATTATACGGAAACAGTAGAATTCCCACAAGACGGTTACGGATATACGACTGTTGCTCAGTTTGAAGATCCTGCTAACAATCTACATGTTGAAGTTTTAGATAACCCTGGAATGACTGGTTATATAAGCTATGATTTCCAATTTAATGTTGGAGCAAATACTAGTATAGCATTATTTGTTAGAGGTATTGGTGGACCAGCAGGTGGAGATTACGATTACAACAGTGGTGATGAAGAAATTAGAGCAGAATTTGTACGAATTACTGCTATTAACTAATAACACAAGAAGAAAGATTACAAGCATACTCTTAGTCAGTAGCTAATAGTATACATGTAAGAATC
>CAZSKA010000062.1:0-15598 GCA_964607315.1 uncultured Saprospiraceae bacterium
AGGATTTATTTTTTTTTAAACCATAAGTTGCATTTATAACTTGAATCCAAGGTACTAAAACTTTGGGCTCAAAGCCCGAAAAGCAATACACACAAAACCTATATTCAATAACAGATTTCAAAGCTGTATCAGATTATCATTTGCATAAATCATGTGCAAAAAAATATTGCTGCAATTCAATGATAATAGCAGTTTCAAAATTTAGTAACATTAAAAAGTTGAGTTTTAAACCAAATAATTTTTAACCATTAATAGAAAGTGTAGTTTTAAACACAGTAATACATTCTTTAATATATTATGAGCTACTTTTAATGATAGTATTGCTATCAAAAGAAATATATTTTATTATATTTGCGCAAATTTTATAAAATGACTCAAGCAATTTCGTTTAGACCAATGATTCGGCTTAGAAGATTACTTCAAGTTGATAAAAAAGATATTTGGCAAGTATACGTCTATGCATTACTTAATGGACTTGTAAACCTTTCTTTACCTCTTGGGATACAAGCAATCATTAATCTGATTCAAGGTGGTGAAAGATCAACTGCGTGGGTCGTATTAGTTTTGTTTGTTCTTTTAGGAATTGCTTTAACTGGTATTTTCCAATTGCTACAATTAAGAATAGTGGAAAACATTGCCCAAAAGATTTTTAGTAGAGCATCATTTGAATTTGCATTTAGAATTCCTCGAATTCAATATAAATCTTTGCATAATTATTACGCACCTGAACTTGCAAATAGATTTTTCGACACTTTAACCATCCAAAAAGGATTGCCGAAAATTCTAATTGATTTCTCCTTAGCAGCATTTCAAATCATTGTTGGTTTGATTGTCCTTAGTCTTTATCATCCTTTTTTCATCATTTTTGGTGTATTCCTAGTAGCACTTGTTTATTCTTTTATTGTTATAACTGGCCCAAAAGGCTTAAAAACAAGCCTCGAGGAATCTAAGTATAAGTACAAAGTAGCTTATTGGCTTGAGGAAATAGCTCGAACGAAATTATCCTTTAAACTTGTTCATAAGCCTGAAATTTCACTTATTAAAACTAATGACTCGGTAACTAGTTATTTGAATTCCAGAGAAAGCCATTTTCGTGTTCTTATCATGCAGTTTCTTAATTTGATAGGTTTCAAAGTGCTGATCTCTGCTGGACTTTTAATTATCGGAAGTATTCTAGTTTTTGAACAACAGATGAATATCGGGCAATTCGTTGCAGCAGAAATCATTATCATTCTTATTATCAGTAGTGTCGAAAAATTAATTAAATCTTTGGATTCTATTTATGATGTTTTAACCGCACTTGAGAAAATAGGATATGTGACTGATATGACTTTGGATAAGGACGATGGCTTAAAATTAGAAATCCCTGATCATATTTCATTAAGTGTAAATGATGTAAAATTTCATTATCCAGATTCTGAAAAATTGATCCTTAATAAACTTAGTTTTGATATGCCAGCTGGAGTTTCGACAGTTCTAATGGGAAGTGCTGGTTCTGGTAAAAGTACTCTTTTGACCCTACTCTCAGGTATAAATGCAGCTACAGAAGGCGTCATCAGTTTTAACGGTCTTGCACTGCATTCTATTGACTTCAATTCTTTAAGGCAACATATTGGTTTCGCTTTAAGTAATAATCAAATATTCTATGGTTCATTGCTCGATAATATTACCATGGGAAGAGAAAATGTGACAACAGAAAAGGTGATAGATGCCATTAAAACTGTACAACTACAATCATTCTTAGATTCTTTACCTAATGGTCTTAATACAGAATTAGATCCAGAAGCAAGTCGAATTCCTAGATCAGCTGCAAATAAAATTATTTTGGCAAGAGCTATTGTCAGTGAGCCAAAATTACTCATTCTGGAAGACCCTTTGGATCATGTTCCGAAGGAAGAAAAAGAAGTTATAATCAAACAACTTACAGAGAATAAAGCTTGGTCAATACTCATTACAGCTGTTGATCCACTATGGATAAAATATATAAATCGACACATCATAATGGATAAAGGTTCCATTATTAGTGATAACCTAAAATCAAATAATCATGCTTAATATTAGTAGTAACTCCATATCATCAAAGATTGATATTACTAAATACTCAGCTTGGAAAGGTTTAGAAAAACGAGTCGTTTCCAAAGCTTTAATTATAGTTATTGGTGCTATTTTATTCATTGGTATTCTTGCTATGTTCATGCCTTGGACCCAAAACATAAGGAGTAAAGGATATGTAACAACACTTAGACCAGAACACAGACCTCAAGGTGTGCAATCTATTATAGGAGGACGTATAGAAGAGTGGATGGTAGTGGAAGGCCAAACCGTTACAGTAGGTGATACGTTAATGAAAATATCGGAATCAAAACAAGATTACTTTGATCCTGAAATTCTTAATAATACTGAATCTCAGATTCTTGCAAAAGAACAATCCGTTCTCGCATACGATGAAAAAGCTAGTAACCTCCAAAAACAATACGAAGCCCTCATCAATGGTCAACAAATTAAGATAGAACAGAATAAAGTGAAAGTCCAACAAGTTAATCTGAAAATCCAAAGCGATAGTCTAGATCTTGTTGCAGCAGAAACTAAATTAGAAATCGCAAATAACCAATTAGCTCGAATCCAATCACTTTATGATGATGGCATTAAGTCTCTTACTGATTTAGAAGCAAAGAAGCTTTCACTAAGAGAATCTCAAGCAAAAGTTTTGAGTCTTAAAAATAAGATCAATTCAAATAAAAATGAGCTCATTAATCTTCAAGCTAATAATGAAGCTATCCTCAATGATTTTAATGATAAAATTGCAAAATCACGGTCGGAAAGAATGTCTGCTTTATCCAGTAAATTCGATGCTGGAGCAAGTGCAGCAAAGCTCCAGTCAAACTATAATGCCTATGAGCAAAGACAAAATAATTACTATATCACCGCTCCAGTTTCCGGACTAATTACAAAAGCCATCAAAGGGGGAATAGGAGAAATTGTCAAAGCGGGCGAAGACATAGTGACAATTATTCCTAGTGAATTTCAACTTGCAGTCGAAATGTATGTTGAACCTCGAGATATGCCTCTTTTAAAAACAGGTCAACGAGTGATGGTACAATTTGATGGATGGCCAGCAATTGTGTTTAGTGGTTGGCCGAATAGTTCCGTGGGTACTTTCGCAGGTGAAGTTTTTGCCATGGATAATTACATTAGTGAAAATGGGAAATATAGAATTTTAGTGGCGGAAGCAGATCAACAAGAACCCTGGCCAACTGAGGTGAGAGTAGGAGGTGGAGCAAATGCAATCACCTTATTAAATGATGTAAAAGTCGGATATGAACTGTGGAGGCAACTGAATGGATTTCCTCAAGATTATTATGATAATGACAAGGAAAAAAATATGAAAACAAAAGCACCTTTAACAAAAGTAAAGTAATGAAATTTTATAGCAGAAAATTGATAAAGCCTGAGAACTTAAATGGAAATAATACTTTATTCGGAGGCGAATTATTGCGTTGGATTGATGAAGAAGCATTCATCTATGCAGCTACCAGATTAAAGAGTTCTAGCGTAGTTACTAAATTCATGTCGGAAATAAATTTTATAAATTCAGCTAGACAAGGAGAAGTGATAGAATTAGGAATGGAATTGTCAGGTGTGGGTAGGACAAGTATTAGTTTTCGATGTTTAGTTCGAAATCTATTTACGCAGAAAGAGATCATTTCTATCGACAAAATAGTATTTGTCAATTTAGGTGAAGATGAACGTCCTGAGCCTCATGGAATGACAATGGATGAAATCAATAAACCTTCGAATTGAAATGATGAAAATCAAAATAGTTTTATTTCTATTTCTGTTTAGTTTCACATCATTTGCCCAACCAACAATTCTTACGTTGGAGGAGTATGTTGAGCAGGTGATGGAACATCATCCACTCATGTATAAAAGTGACTTGTTGCGTGAAAGTGCAGCTGCAAATAAAAGAATAGCTAGAGGTGGGTTTGACCCAAAGCTAGGAGCTGACTGGGATCAAAAGCGATTTAAGGATACGAATTACTATGCTTTGGGAAGTGGTAAGTTAAAGATACCAACGTGGTTTGGTATTGAAGCAGAGTTGGGATATGAACAGACAAGTGGGGAGTTTATCGACAACAGTGATTTTTTACCTCCTCGTGGACTTTGGAATACGGGAATTAGTGTGCCATTAGGTAAAGGATTTATTATTGATGAAAGAAGGGCGAATTTGAAACAAGCCGATATCTTAATTAATAGGACGGAACAAGAGCGAAAGTTACTGCGGAATGAAATACTATTTGAAGCAATTGATACATATATAGCGTGGCAAAAAGCGGAGCAATTTGTATCGATTGCGAAGGAAGGTTTAGAAATAGCGGAAGATCGATTTAGTGCGACGGTGTCCAGTTTTAGAGAAGGTGATAAGCCAGCAGTTGATACGCTAGAGGCGATGATTTCAGTGCGAGTAAGAGAGGCGGAACTTTTGAAAAGAGAGCAGAAATTAGAAAATGTAAGGATCAAACTAGAGAATTATTTATGGGTGGATGGCTATGTTCCGCTTGAACTGTCGGAAGATGTTCGTGCAGAGGATATAGTGGATGATTTATATGATAAAAAGGTGAATTCTATCCAACTTAAACGAGAGGAAATCATAGTTAATCACCCAGAATTATTAATGTATTTGTACAAATTTGAGCAATTGGATGTGGATAGAAGGTTGGCGAGAGAGGAATTAAAACCAGATTTACGAGTAGAGTATAATCCACTTTTAAATCTTGGTGAAAATAGTCTAGTCGATCAATTTGATCCAGGAGATTATAAATTCGGTGCTTCGCTCAGTTATCCTATTTTACAGCGAAAAGAACGCGGTAAACTTAAGCTAATTGATATTAAGGTTAAGGAAAATGAGTTGAATCAAGCGGTCAAAAGGCAGGACATTAATACTAAAATGAAAAATTTTGAATTCAATATTCAACAGTCAATCAGTCAAAGAGAAATATTTACTGAAATGGTGGAGAATTACAATACATTATTATTAGCAGAAAGAAGAAAATTTGAAATAGGAGAAAGCTCAGTTTTCCTATTAAATTCCAGAGAAGTAAAATATCTAGAAAGCCAATATAAGCAGGTAGAATCAAGAGTTCAAGTAATAAGTAATAGGCTAAAGTATTTCTTTATTTTAGGAGTTATAGAAGAAAATATAATCGAGAACTAAGTTTTTTTACTTTGGGCTTTACGCCCAAAAAGTAATACACACAAAACTTATATTTAAAAGCAGCTTTTAAACCTGTATGGAAACATCATTTGCAAAATCATGTGCAAAAAATATTTCTGTAGCTTAATGATTATAGGTGTTTCAGAGTTTAGTAGTACTAAAACTTTGGGCTTAAAGCCCAAAAAATAATAATAGATACAAAATCATTATTCAAAGGTGGAATTCCAACCTGTAATGAAACATCATTTGCAAAAGTCATGTGCAAAAAATATTGCTGTAGCCTAGTGATTATAGGTGTTTCAGAGTTTAGTAGTACTAAAACTTTGGGCTTTACGCCCAAAAAAAATAACACCTACAAAACCAATATTCAAAGGTGGAATTACAACCTGTAATGAAACATCATGTGCAAAAATCATGTGCAAAAAATATTTCTGTAGCTTAGTGATTATAGGTGTTTCAGAGTTTAGTAGTACTAAAACTTTGGGCTTAAAGCCCAAAAAAATCATACGAAATCATTCCCCATTACCAGCCCTCTTTAAGGCTTACTCGCTATAAGCTGTTTCTGATGAATTTCTTCACCTGAGGAATATTCAACTGTATAACTACCCGAATTAAATCTTCTAGTATTTATGTTTTTTTGAAATAATCCTTTATTCCGAAATTCATTATCTAACAGATTGAATACAATATTTCCATTTGCATCCTTGATCGCTAATTTTACTGGACCTGGCTCTTTAAGGAAGAATTTAATGATGACTTCTTCGCTTCCTTTCTCCTGTAAAACCTGCAGCGGAATGGTAGCATCAATTTGTGCTTGTTTTTTAATTAAGTCGATCAATTCAGCCCGTGTAAGATCTGCAAGAAGACCCGATGTCTGAGTTTCGCAGGTATCTATGCTCGCAATGAATACTGTTTCTGTTCCAGTTTCAAAACCGGGTTCCAAAGTAACAGCTGCTCCACCAATCATACTTACTATGTTCTGATTAGCTATATCACTAATGGACAAAACATGTTCCTCCGCACTATAAACATCTGTAAAGATGGTGGAATCTCCTAAGGTCAATGTGAGTTTATCACATTCATTTTCATAGATATTTTTACCTATACACTCACAATTCGCATCATAGATGTCATTAATTGTATTCGTATCATTATCATCACATGCTGAACCTTGAAGTGGGCATAAAACAGCTGTAAATGATACTTTACCTATTCCCTTGCAATCAGGTGAATTATCTAATGTTGTAATCAAAATATAGCGAGCATATGTTGCTTGGAAATCAGGACCAGAAAAACCAGAATATCCTGAATCTCCTGGAGCTAATGGCCAATTATATTGTCCAAATTCGTTCCATACCACGCCGTCATCAGAGTAATCAATAACTACGGATTCAAATCCCCTAGCTGTTTCATTTGCCACATTGTAATTCCAAACATGAGATTGATGTAATTCATATCTTTCTCCTAAATCATACATGACCCAATGAGAGGAATCTCTATTTGGATTAGGGTTTTCATCTTTCATACATGACAACCAATTGCTATCTTCGTTATTATCAAGTTGATCTGTGACACTACACTTTTCGTAAGGGATGTAATTTGCTAATGGACTGTCACAGTCTGGTCCACTACAAGGTGTTCCCACGCATTCACAACTATCATTATATACATCATTGTTGGTAAAGAAATCTCCATCATCGCATGGTGTTCCTGCAGGTATACACGCTACTTCACACGCATAGTCGTAAAAATGTACTTCTGGAATTCGCTTCCATGTATCTGCTTCTGTGAACGGGGCTTGCCAAAATATGGAGTAATGTTCTCCACCAGATCCATGCTTGAAATTTAATTCTATGTAATAATATTCGTTGGCGTCAAGATAGAGAAATGCTGTGGTTTGGAAAATGAACTTGTCATGTTCTGTCATTCCAGAATTACTTGAAACAAGTGCAAAATGAGCTTGTTTATTCGCTGGATCATCGTCTGAACTCAAAAACATAATGGTGTTATCATCTCCAGTAACATTGAATTTATAAAGACCACTTACAGGAACTGATAGATAAGCTTGTACTTGTTCTCCAAAATCTTGATATTCATTCGACCAAGGTCTAGAAAATTGATTTAATTGGTATCCAAAGTCTGGGGTACCTGGATAATTTGGTGCTTCGTATAAGTCATTAAGATCTCCACCTGGGATATTCTCAAAACGATAAGCCTCTAATAAACCTCTTTCTCCAACACATGTGTTAGATGTTTGTGGATTTCCTTTACAATTACAAAATCCATCTTCTATATCATCAACCGTAGAAGGATTGCCATCATCACATGGTGTTCCTACTTCAGGACAAGGCGGATCTGTACATCCCACATCTTTAATGAATCCTGCTGTTATTAAGGTCCAATTGTTAGGATCTACTAAATCTGTTTGCCAGTAAACCGAGCAATGGTCACCACCAGTCGCTTCAGCATTTAATAGTTCGAAATAATAATCAACATTAGGTAATAAAGTAACTGGGCCTGAAGTTTGGGAAACAAATTTGTCATGTTGTTCTACACTTGTGAACCCATCTGCATAGCATAACAGAACTTTATTTTCTGGTAATTCATCTGTACTTAAATAAAAATTTGTGTCATCATCTCCAGTTACATTAAAGGTGACTGTAGTTTCTTGAGGTACATAGATATATCCTCTGATTCTTGATCCATTAAAATTCCCATAATTGATGGGTGATTGGATTCTAAAGATCGTTTTTGTAACATCTGGCTTTTGTGGATAACTATGAAGAGCAGTTATCTGTTCAATTTCATCATCAAAGATGTCGTAATAGGTTTCCCATGTCAAGCGACCAGGCTCACCAGGACATATTTGGGCGGAAGCCCCAAAAGCAAAAAAAGAAAATATTATAAGGTAAATTATTCTGTTCATTTGAAACTTTTTGAGGCTTAAAGAAACATTCCTAAAGGACTATAATCAGCTACAGGTGGAACGGTACAGTCCGAGCTAGAATAGAAATTGCACAAATTCGGCAAGATGTAATTCAAATCATTTGGGGAAACCCCAAACCATAAAGCAAGCTCTGCATAGAATTCATCCACAGATGTTGTAGGTAAAATTCTTCCCCTGTCTGATAAATTTAGATCATTATTAACCAAAGAAAGAGATGGGTAATTACCGTAAATGTTTTGGCCATTAACCATTCCGCCCATGATCATTTGATTACCACCCCATGCGTGATCAGAACCATTTCCGTTTGTCGTTAATGTCCTTGCAAAATCAGAAATAGTAAACGTCACCACATTATCTTGCATGTTAAGTTCTTCCATAGCCTCGTAAAATTCACCCATGGCATTGCTAACAATTGGCATCATAACATCCATGTTCCCTTTCACGTTATCATGATGGTCCCATCCTCCTATTGTCACGAAAAATATTTGTCTACTTGCACCTAAATGAGAGCGAACACTGATAGTTTCAGCAATTTTCTTTAAGTCGTTTGATAAATTAGTATCAGAAAAAGTAGTGCCTAAAGGAATGATATTAGAGAATGCCGATTCCATGATTTCTATACTCTCACCTGTCTGCTTTGTCAAAGAGCCTATGGTTTGTTCGAAAATATTTTGATACGTCTGTTCGGCTAAACTTCCTATGCTGTTATTTTTTACATCATTCAAAAACCCTGTCTCTCCATTCACATAGCCAAACCCATCATAGCCTATATTACTTGCTGTTGTATTCCTACTAATCGCATATTCAATAACACTATTTCCTGTTTGGAAACGATTTTTTCCAGCTAGAGAAATATTCATAGAGACTTCTGGAATGGTATTCATATCTTTCAAAATATCCGCCATTCTACCGCCTACACCTACAGCCGACCTTGACTGGGGAACTGAAGTTTGCCATTGCATGATCTGATCACTATGTGAATAAAGTCCGAGAGGAATTTTTTTAGTACCTGAATTATATTCGGATTGATTAGCGATAGGCTCTACTAATGTGCCAATATTAGCAACAAAAGCAAGGTTTCCATCATTGAATAATTCTTGAACTCTTGACATCCCAGAATGAATGGCAAAAGTTTGACCATTATTAGAATAATTTAATGGAATAGCTTCATCAGGAGCGCCACCTGGATCATTATAATTTAGAGCAAGAGAACCTCTTGTCAATTTGTAATCATCGTATTCAGATTGTTCCGTTGGTATGAGTACATTATGCGTATCGGCACCTCCTGCTAATAGTATACACACCATGGCTTTGTAATCGCTGGTGTTAGAAATGATATGCGGTCTAGCAGAGAGCGTGTTTATCATCCCTAGGTTTAGGATAGAAGAAAGGAAAGCAGTTGTTCCTACAGTTTTGCAACTGGCTTCACCTATAAATTTTCTACGTGATATTTTTTTACTCATAATTATTTAGTTATTAGGTATTCTGGTGAAGACATGACAAGATAGATTGCGACTTTTGCGCGTAATTCGCTGTCATCTATATCATCATTAGGAAATTCTTTTACAGCATTCACAATGGTTTGAGTGGTAGTTTCAGATAATCTACCACTTGCTAGAATAAGATTCAATCTGTCAAGTAAAATATGTAATTCGTCATCGTCTGTGTACAACATCTCTATTGATATATCCAGCGTACTTATTTCATCTAAATAATCTTCATTTGGTTCTTCAAAATAAAGATCCCATTCATCAGCGATATTCTCATTAATCACAAATTGATATAATGCATCTATCCAGCCAGCGATTGTCTGACTATTTGTAATTTGGAATTCAGGTGCGAATAAATTACCTTCTGTTACAGGACCTAGAGGTTGATAATCATATTGGAAAAAATTAAAAACGGAAGGCGATGCCAACGGTTTTTGTTGAACAAAATTATTTATGCTAGATAAATTATTTCTGAAGTTTCCACTTAAAGTAGATACATTAAATGCCTTGTTTAACTGAAAGTATCTAATGAATGGTTCTGTCAATTTTCCATGAATTGGGTTGTCTAATTGATTACAAGTATTTGCTTCGGGATCAAGAAGAATAGCTGTAATTACAGCAGCCATGTCTCCTCTTACACCTTGACCATTATCATTGAAAACATTTGTTATTCTTTCTATATATGCGGTTGATGGATTAGAGGTTACCATTCTTTGAATCAGAAGTGTACCGATGAATGGTCCTACATTTGGATGATTGAATAAATTATCAAGCGCATCGTTTATATCAGCGTCTCCATCAACTGGATCTCTATTAGGAACAACTAAGCCATTTAGAAGAAATTTTTCCCCAGGTTCATGTTGATCGTTCCACATTTGTAATGGAAGCGTATAGCTTGTATCACTTTGTGGTCCACCATAAAAATGCGTTCGATCAGCCCATGTTAAACCAGTAAATATTTTAGAGAATTCAGTTATATCTTCATTGTCATAGGTAGGGATAAAATTGCCTAATGAATCAAGCTTTCTAGTTCCGTCGGGATTAAGCTCATACAGACCAATAGTGAATAATTGCATTAGCTCACGGGCATAGTTTTCATCGGGGAACTGGTTATTAGGGATATCCGATTTTGGGTTGTTCATATAAGTAAGATATACAGCCATAGATGGATGGTAAGTAATATCTTCTATCAAATCCCTGAAATTTCCAAAAGCTCTAGTTAATAATATGTCATAATAATCTGAAAGTGGAAAACCCAAAAAGCCAAAGCCTGAATTTTCAGATATCACAAATATTTCACTATAAGCAAGTGCAACTCTTTGACGAAGTACATCACTAGAAGTCATGTGGTATTGCCACCAAGCGTAATTCCACATTCTATTATTTGAATTCATTAAAGAATCAGGACCTTCAGTTCTCGCAAAGTCTCTATATTCCTTCACTTTGGATTCTAGCGAATAAGGAATTGGTATTGCAAGTTGTTGATTTATCCAATCTTCTATTCCTGTAGTTGTTACGGTTTCTATATCATTATAACTATAGCCAATAGTTGCGTGCGTTAAGAAACGACTAGCGGCAGATAAATTAGGTAAATATCCATCTTGATTGATGGTGTTATCGGCAGTTGAATTTCCGAAATTACTACTTGAAGTTACCATTACTCCTGGATAATCTCCAAGACCTAGTACAATGGTATCAACTTGACAGTACACTGAATACTTACAAAAACAGAGTATAGCAATGCATGCAACCCATGTTTTGAGGGAGCTTGACATAATTAAATATTTATGCTTGAAAAAATCTGTTTATTTCTTTTCGATTCGTGCTTCTAGAGCTTCGAGTCGATCTTTAAGTGCTTTGTTTTCTTCGCTTAATTGAATGGTGTGTTGCCATAACCATTCTATTTGCTCTAAAAGCTTAGCATCCATATCTTTTAGCTCGTAACCATCTTTGACAAGTTGAGCTGCTGAGGGCATATTAACAAGATGCTGATTTTCTTCTATGCAAGTATTTACATCTTCTATAGTAGGCGTAAACATAAAGCTATCATCTGACCATTCGCTAGCATCACGTAAAGCTACTTTTACACGTTCGGTAAGAATTCCATTTTGAACATAGAGATTATAGTTGCCAGGAGTTGTTATTAAAGTGGTATCACCTATGACTACTTTTCCACTTGTTTTTAGTAAAAGAATTTCTTGTCCTACAGATTTTGAGAGGAATAGAAATGAAAAAAGAATGATTGATAGACATGCTTTCATTAAATATAATTTTATGAATTTGTAAAGCGGGGAAATGCAATACGGAAAGCAGATATTTTTATCATTTACACAAATGTACAAAATGCACCATGTGTATTCAAATAATTTACAGCTTATTAGGCCAAAAATTGATTTCCCTTGATTCTATAAGTGAGATTCTATCAAGAGGATGAATGCTGTATGAGCGTGGTGTTTTTTTGGGCTTTACGCCCAAAGTTTTGAAAATATGAATGTAAATTTTTAGTACTACTAAACTCTGAAAGTGGCAGTATCATTGGTTTTGCGCAGATTTTTTTGCATGGAAGGCTAGTGTGGGTAGGGAACTTATTTTTGGCTTTACGCCCAAAGATGTTATAAAAAGAAAAGGTTAGCGATAATTTTTTTCAATATGTATATGAGAAAATCAAGGCAGTAATTTTAGTACTACTAAAGTCTGAAAGTGCTTTTTTCATTGGTTTAGCGCTGATTTTTTTGCACGCTAGAGTAGTATGGAAAGAGTAATTTATTGTGGACTTTACGCCCAAAGAGGTTATAAAAAGAAGCGGATAACTATAAACTTTTTCAGTGTGTTTAAATGAAAATTCAGTTAATAATTTTAGTGCTACTAAAGTCTGAAAGTGCTTGTGTCATTGGTTTAGCGCAGATTTTTTTGCAACTTAGAGTAGGGTGGGAGGGAAAGGTTTTTTTTGGCTTTATGCCCAAAGATGTTATAATAAATAAGAGGATAGCGATAAACTTTTTCAATGTGTTTAAATGAAAATTTAGTTAGTAATTTTAGTGCTACTAAACTCTAAAAATGCTTGTATCATTGGTTTAGCGCTGATTTTTTTGCACGCTAGAGTAGTATGGGAAGAGTAATTTATTGCGGACTTTACGCCCAAAGATGTTATAAAAAGAAGCGGATAGCTATAGTCTTTTTCAATGCGTTTAAATGAAAATTGAGTTAATATTTTTAGTGCTACTAAACTCTGAAAGTGCCTATATCATTGGTTTTACGCAGATTTTTTTGCACGCTAATGTAATGCGGGAAAGAAATTGCTAAGGCAGCATAATCTATTCCCAGAACATCTAGCGTATGAATTATTAGCTGAAATCTTTTAAAATATTCAATAGATATTTTAGGATTTCAAAACAAGAAAAATTATAGTAATGATCAGTTTTATATATGTAACACTCGTTCTTTTTGCTATCATCTTCGTATCATAAATTCATACGATAGAAATTAAAGATAGAGTCCTAACCTTGTAATACGATTAAACGAATCAGTAGATTCTAGTCTAAGCAAAACTGTGCCTGTGCCGATTCTATATTTTCACATAAATGATCAACGCATGCTGTCGCTTCTAGAGTGAAACATGTACCTGATGGATAAGCGCATAAATCAATATCTTCTACATATATTAATTCTCTATCATGATCATGAACAGAAAAATCGATAAGCCTTTCTTCTGAATTATCATCTGGACTAAGTCTTACTTCGAACGTGTGGTTTTCTACAGTTGCTATTACATCTACATGAACGTGTAGATCAGCACATGCTGAAATAGAAGCTGCATTTAATGGGCTTGCTATACTTACTGAAATGCTATTCACCTCAGGTTCTTCTGTATTGTCACAACTAGTTATGAAAAGACCGAAAGTTGCCATGACAAATGCGAAGTATAATATGTGTAATTTCATATTCTTTTTAAAATTTTAATGTAATTCTTAATTGAAGGGAAAGCTAAATTCTAGATCAAAGATATATATAATTTATTTTGGTGTTATCGATAGAGCATAATAATTAAGGAGCTAAGTTTCCAAGCTGACAGTTATTATCATTCCTCTAATTCTAGCACATACCATTTTATTTCTTCTACAGGAAGATTTTGCCTTCTGCCTACTTCCTCAGGTGCATAATGTTTTGCTAAATAGTTTATAATTTTTGGTTCATTACTTCCTAGATCTCCTAATCCTTGGGTTTCTTGCATCCACACAATCATATTTTTCCAACCTTCTTTTGTCGCTCTATTTTGTGTGATAAGTTTTGAAGAATGGCAGGATGTACAACTACTTATAATGATGTCTAAGTCTTCGTCATCTTTTAAGCCTGTTTTTACATGAATGCCATTTTCTACAAGATCCCAATTATCTGCTCTTTCCTTTCTTCTTTGTATTTTTCTTTTTTCTGCCATGGCTAACAGGTCTTCCTTTGAATATCGAGGTTTATTCAAATAATCTTTTATAGAATCTTCAAGTGATACATATCCAAAAGCAAGAATAAGAAATATGAAAAGGCCAGAAACCAGTAACATAAATGTTGACCATAAAGCTTTAGTGTCGAAATCTTTTTGAGACATATTACACAACTTTTACAGCAATACGATGACAGGCGTTATTAAGATATCCTTTTGGGTTCCAACCCGGAAGTAACATAGGCTGAGAATTTCCTTCTGAATCTTTGGCTTTCGCCCAAATTTCGTAATATCCAGTTTCGGGAAATTTAATTTTTGCACTGAATTGTTGCCATGCAAATCTATTAGAAGAATCAGATAATTCACATTTTTTCCAGGTTACCCCAAAGTCTATAGAATATTCTACTGATGCAATATTATTTGCAGAAGTCCATGCATGGCCATTTATTGGTAATTTTTGATTCGATTGTATGGTAGCACCTGTTTTGGGAAAGGTAATAAGCGATTTTACAGGCATGGATTCTATAATACACATTTCTTCATCGGGAACTTTTGCTCCCGGAGGAACTGGTTTACAGGGAACTCTGTAAGAGGAACCTTGCATTTTTTGTCCATCGTGTACTTTGTTACGAATAACTATTTTGTCTAACCATTTTCCTGAGCATGAAGCAGGATATCCTCCAAAAACAAGACGAAGTGGATAACCATTTAGAAGAGGTAGGTCATTATCATTCATTGCCCAAGCAATGAGACTTTCTTCTTCCATAGCTTTTGAAATGGGAACGCCTCTACTAATAGGGTCTTTATCGACATCACCTGACAAATGAATATCTGCACCATAATAGCCAAGATAAACGGCATTACTCTTGATGTCTACATCATTCAACACGTCTTTTAATCTAACGCCTGTCCATTTTGCGCATCCCACAGCTCCTGTTGCCCATTGATTTCCTTTGGCAGGAGGATTAAATTCCTTCCTTCCATTACCTCCACATTCCAGTGTTAAGTTATAACTCACTGTTTCAAATTTGGATTTCAAATCAGCTATAGAATAGGATTTTTCTCTCCTCACAGATTCTCCTGAAAAACTTAAAGTCCATTTGGAAGCATCAGGTTTATTAGGAGCTAAACCATTATTACGAACAAAAAATAGGTTGTTAGGCGTAAGGTTGTCATTTAAAAGATGAGCTGGAGTTTCCATATTAATAGGTCTATCATTCAGAACTATCATTTGGGAATGTTTGCCAGGAATGTTACTTACATGACTTTCTAAACCTAGAAGTTTTATGCCTGGAGGGATGTTGTCAGCGAAAACAACATTAGTTCCTAGAAGCAGAGAGCCCGTAAAAAGGGCAGATTGCTTTAAAAAAAATCTTCTTTTCGACATGATTTGATTTGATTAGTGATTTTATACAAATTTAACTCTATAATGCCCCATATCTTTTTAATTAACTCTCCTATTTCTTCGTTGAAAAGCCTCACCGTAACACCGTTATGCTTGCGTTTTTCAACTC
>CAZSKA010000063.1:0-15575 GCA_964607315.1 uncultured Saprospiraceae bacterium
ATTATATGCTCTTTTATTATGCTAAAAAAGTGAATAGAATATTCTCATTTTTTCTTTTTAGAATCACACTTATTTTCACTAGGAATAGAGCCTTGAGAATTGAAATAGCCTTTACAAAATGTAGTATTAATAATGAGAAAATCTTATTCTGCTTAATATCTTTACAGAAGATAGAAGTATTAGAAGAGATAAATGATAAAATTAATTTATTCATTATAAAGTTTATAGATGCGGCAAGTAACTCTGATTTAAAAATGACTTAAAGTCAAGAATTTCAACGAGTTGCAAAATTTCAAGATCATTCAAATGAAAAGCATTAGGTTTTCACATTCTAGCTTAACATGTTTAAATTTATTTAATAACTATTAAATAAACAAATGTTTAATAAATAAACTTGATTTATTAATACATGCTCTATTAGCTAATTTAAAGCTAAATCCTCTCGCTTCTGTGGTTGTATTTACCCCTTAGACTGTACAAAAAAAATAACTCTAATGAAGTGTGATAAGGCGTTTCAGGATTTAATAGCATTAAAAAGAAAGTGTAATATCAACTCTGTCTTAGAATGGGAATTAGTTACTGCCAGAAATATTTTCTTTCCTAACAATCAATTCATTGACCCTACAAGATTGGTTTACATTGGTTATATAAAACTTCAATGCATAATCTACTATTTCTCCATTGCTTTTAGATGCTGGTTCCCAGGTGGGCATATTGCATAAGACTTGACTTAATTTGGCATCTAATTCTATATTACCAGTGCCTTCATTCAGATACACATTATCTGTTTTGCCAGAAGAATTTATATCCAAAGAAACAACAGAAAAACTTAATTTAGTTAATTCGCTTGTGTCAAGTTTCGAAATAAAGTTCTTCTCGAAATAGCTCTTAAAGCCTTCTTCTCCACCTTCAAATAATGGAAGGTTCTCTGGAATAACTTTTATCTTGAAATCTGCTTGTTTCGGCGTATTATTTTTAAGTGTATTCTTAGGCATATAATCAATGACCACTTTTATGGAAGATCCTACGACAGCATTCTTTATTAATTCTTTTTGTGAAGTACTCAGGGTATTGTTTTTCCCTTTTTCAGAAATAACTTGATTATTGAATTGATAAATTATTTCAGTAGAAATATAACTATCTATCCAATCATCTGAATGTCGGTGGTGTAGGTCCGTAATAGAATTTGCTTCTCTTAATATATGTTCATTTATTTCAAATTCTTCTTTCTCGAAAAAAGAGAAATATAAATCTTGAGCTGATAATGTTGATATCGTAAATACGAATGATAGGATTAATATAATTGTTCTCATATCTTAAATGTAAATCAAAAACTGTAATAAAGACATGCGAGAACTAAAAATTATAATTTATTTAACCATTCTAGCATGTCATTCATGGCCTTTTCATTGAATGTTTCTTCATTGGTGAAGTACTCGCTTCCTTCTCCTGTTTCCGATGTCTGAAAAAGATGATTTAGATGCTTATATGTCTTTATAGTTAATTTATCCTTCTGCCCACTTTCGTTATAAGATTCCTTTATAGCATTGATATTTTCTTTCCATGTTACTTGAACATCCTTTTTACCATTCATTGCTAATGTAGGCACTGTAACTTTAGTAAGGTATTCTTTAGGCTCAAATGCTAAAAAATATTTCATATAACCATTTAACATACTAGGAGCAATCTGAAAATAAAACCTTTGTTCGCTCGGAGCGATTAATTTTTGATCTTCTTCAGTTAGTTTATAGTAGAAATTAGAAGTAAATTGCCTTAGTTCATCAACTAACTCATCATTTGGTTTTCCGCTAGCAACTAATTCAATCATGTTGTTATTAAATTCCTTAGCAGCTTCTACTCCTTCATCAGAAAGTCCATCCATCATCTCGTATTGACGATTAAGTTGGAATTTCATAAGATTCTTCACTTTATCTCCAGGTCCTGCAAGTAATACTATAAAGTCTACATTCTCATTATCAGATGCGACCATAGGCGCAATCATACCACCTTCGCTATGTCCCATTATTCCGATACGAGACTTATCAACATCATCTCTCTTATTTAAATATTCTATAGCTCCATCTGTATCATCTGCTAAATCAGCAGTAGTAACTTTCGCAAAATACCCCTTAGACTCGCCTATTCCCCTATCGTCATACCGAAGAACTAAATATCCGTTTCTAGTGAAAAAATCTGCTAATATGAGGAATGGTCTATGATTGAAAATTTCAGAATTCCGATTTTGGGGCCCCGACCCCGAAACTAAAACAATCGCTGGAAAAGGCCCATCACCTTTCGGCTTTGTAATAGTGCCTGCCATAAGAAACTTATCCTCCCCTGAAGAATCAAAATTCACATCTTCAGATAAATAATTAATCTCCGCAAGTGGCTCTTGGGATCTTTTTATTTCGAAAACTTCATCCGTCTTTATTAATTGGACATCAAATGTCTGTCCAGATTGCTTCCACTCACCTGTAATGGTATCATTTGCCAACTCTCCTATAAAAGATGCCGCGTAAGCTTGATAATAGAAATCAAGACGGTTACCACTAATCTCAAAATTAGTAGCCTCCTTATTTAAAACTCCTTGAGCGGGAATAGTGAGAAGAAGTTCCTCACTAATGTTGATATACATATCTAAACCAATGACCTCGCCTTTCCATTGACCTTGAAATTGGTCTTGGCTAAATGCCCAAAAACTAGACAATAAAGCAATTAAAAAAAGCGAAAACTTTGCCATTTCTAGCTATTTAGCTTTTCTTTTCTTGCCTCTTTAGTTTCTAACTCCTTCATATTGTCCTTAATCTCAGATTCAATATTCGCTTTTGCATTGTTAAACTCGCGAATACCTTTACCTAATCCTTTCATTAATTCAGGAATTTTTCTACCACCAAATAATAGTAGAACGATTACTAAAATAATTGCAATTTCAGGACCTCCTATCGAACCGAATAAACCATAAAATGCATTCATAACTTTATATTTTGAACCACAAAGGTGATTATATTTTTTAACTCTAACACTGATAAGACTACATTAGTCTTTAAAAAGTTTAATTATTTACTATTTACTTTTTTAATCCTATTTCACGAAGCCTCTCGTCTAAATAATCTCCAGCAGTTGTTGGATCATATTGTAGAGGTCTATCTTCAGTAATACAGAAATCAAGACAATCAAGTTTCATGTTACTTTTAGGGTGTAAAAAGAAAGGGATACTTAATCTTGGCTTATGCCACTCTGCTCTAGGTGGGTTAACCACTCTATGCGTAGTTGATTTCAGGTAATTATTCGTTAATCTCTGAAGCATGTCTCCTACATTAATAACGATTTCATCTTCACCAGGAACAATGTCTAACCATTCGTTCTCTGCATTTAAGAGTTGGAGTCCACCTGCAGACGCACCTACCAAAAGAGTAATCAAATTAATATCCTCATGTTGTTCTGCACGAATTGCTGACTTAGGCTCATGTGTTATTGGCGGGTAATGAATCGTACGAAGGATAGAATGACCATTCTCTATTTTATCTTCAAAATAATCTTCCTCTAATTCAAGGTGAAGCGCAATAGCTCTTAATAGAGCACCTCCTGATTTCTCAAAAGCCTGATACAACTCAAATCCATAATCTGTAAATTCACGAACTTCAGAAACTACGGGATTATCTGGATACTCTTCTTTATTAGAATTTTCAGCAACTTGTCCTATTTGAAAAAATTCTTTCAAATCAGCTACTTCAGATTGTTTTGCCTTTTCAGTACCAAAGGCAGTATAACCTCTTTGACCTGCTAAACCAGGCATTTCATATGCTTTTTTAATAGGAACTGGTTGAGAAAAGAATTCTTTTGATGCAGAATAAAATCCATCGACAAGATCTTGGGGAACTCCGTGGTTTCTTACACCTACGAATCCTACTTCATGAAAAGCTTTTCCTAGTTCTTTTACAAAGGCTGCTCTTTGTTCTTCATTACCATTTACAAATTGATCTAAGTCAACTACAGGTATTGCTCTATCTGACATTTTATCTTCTTTTAGGTTTAAATTTAGACATTTCCAGAATTTGTTGCGCCGAAAACTTATCCAAAGATAATATTTCTTTGGCTTCATAGTTATTCTTCTTCATAAATGCCTCTATAATTTTCCATCCCATATAATTGGCCGTTCTGCCTGGCGCTTCTGGCGGCATCCCTGCAGAATGTGGGCTAGGGCTTACTAATTTCGAAATTTTATTAATATCTGTGGAATAAAATAATTTCTCCGTTAAAAAATATGACCACATCTCTTGTTCATTATTTTTACACCATTGATATTGTTCCGGTGTAAATCCCATAACTGTATGTTCTTCTTCTTTTGGGATCAACTTATTAATAATGTATAATTTTTTCCCATGAAAAATCATCTGCTCAAGTAAGGTTTCACCTACATTGTCCCTGCTTAGCCAATCCTCCGCCAATGTCTCAGCTGTATTTCTAGCTATGTTTTCTTTTTTATAATTTTTCGTTAGATAACTACTAAATGATGTGTTATTAGGAACATATTTCGTATACGGATAATTCTCACCTAAAAACATATCTAGCCCTAAGGCAATAGCATCATTTCGTTCATTTTGGAAAATGAAACGTTGATAGGTAAATTCCGATATGTACGTATATATATCCGGAGTATTTTTATATGGAAAATAGTATTTCGCATATTGAAAAACCTCTGCTAATTGATCTTCTATTAAACCGAAATCATTAAATACCGAATCTACCTCATGCTGAATTCTTTGAATTCTACTATCACTTATAAATCCTTTGATAAACGTATTCTTTTGCTCTAATGATAACCTAGAAAAAGGGACCTGCAGTATATGTTCAAAAAACAGTGAGTAAAACACACTATCTGTTTCATATAAAGGCGCTAAAATATTAGCCTGATTTGTGTCTAGTTTAGCAATCATTCCCTCTGTTCTTGTAAGTTCGAACTCCACAGGAATGTCAGAAACATCAGGAATATCTTCATTATCGGAACGGCAACTTCCAAGGAAAAATAAAGCCGCAAAAAAAGCAATAATTTGTAATTTTCTTTTCATATGCATTTAAACTGAAAATTGGTCGAATAGATTTTATAAATCTTAATCAATTTGCGAATTTACTATATCTAGCGCTCGATTTTATATATTTACCTTCATAATATATAGAAATGAGGAATGTACTTTACCTTTTAATTTTAGTTTTATGCAGTTCATCACTTCATGGACAAATAAGAAATTTAAGACTTGGAGCTTCCGTAGAGCCTTTAGCATTAAGTTTTATGAATAGCGACACCCCACTAATTACCCAACGAAATGTTAATCTTTCAAGTTCTGTTTTTTTCAAAACTGAATATTATTTTTCACCTTTCGTTTCTTTTGCATCTGGTGTAGGTTTTACGGTAAATCAAGGTGGAACTCTCTTATATGAAGAGGGTGGAGATGTATGGGCAGAATCAGAACTAATACCAAGTGACCTACATAATATTAGAGAACCAACTCGATTTAGGTCTAGCATTCGCTATCTTGAATTTCCTTTTGCTCTTAAACTTAGAACAGATGAATCTGGAAAATATAGAGTATTTTTTGAAATTCCAAGAATGACTTTAGGAGTTGCGACAAATGCACGTGGCACTATAACCAATGACAATATCAGAGTAACTAATCAGAATATCCTTCCCTCTATTGCTTGGTTAAATCTATCTTATGGTGTAATGGCGGGTTGTGAATATAGCATTACAGAAAATATTTCGGCATTTGCTGGATTTCATTGGAAGCAAGGGCTTTTTGACATTACTGAAGATGTAGGTGTTGATAGTAAGATTACTACTGGGACATTAGGTATTCATGGAGGAATCTTATTTTAACAATATTTAAAAGTTAGACATACATTACTCTTTTAACCTAGATAGTCCTGCTTTAGCTTTTTGCTCTAGTGAACTTTTGTATACTCCTGAATTCTCATTTATAACTTTTTCATAGAATTGTTTTGCCAAATCTCTGTATCCTACTCTTTCGTAGGTAAGAGCAATAAAATAAAGCGATTTAACATGATAGTCCTCACTTTTTTCTGGACTATTAATTACTGCATACAATTCACTTAGAGATTCATTATACTTTCTTTGTTCAAAGAATATTCGTCCTTTTCTATAATGATATTCAATAAGATCATTATCATTCAAACCTCCATTAATTTTGCCTATTTCCTCTATAGCCCTTTGATAATACCCACCATCAAAAAGCGTTCTAGCACGTAATAAAATCCGATCTGGAAGCACAGCTTTCTCTGCAAACCTCATGGCATACTTATCCTCATCAGTAATCATCTCACCATGGACTTTACAAAGTTCTAGATATTTATAAAAACCGTCTGAATTATTATTAATAGCATATTCATACCATGCTAATTTCAAGTAAGCTTCCTTAATATAATTCTTGCCCTTAAAGTTATTTACGTATTTCAATAAATATTTATCAGCTCCCGATTCTAATCGATTTAATCTATAAACTCCGCTCAAAAAATCTAGATAATAAAATGGTAATCTACCTTCATTATCGTGTTTTTCTAAAATGGAAATTGCTATATCATTACGTTTTGATCTATGGGCAACATTAGCTGTAACAAAGTACATAAGAGGACTGGACTTTACGTCCAAAACAATTTGCGAAACAGTTTCCCAAGCAGCATCTTTATCATCCACTAAATGCAGCTCTATTAGTGCCTTTATAACAATTACTTCTCTATAAAATAAATTATCTTCATCTATATCACAGGTCATTTCACTAATCTCCTGATATCCTTGATCAATTGTTCCGCCGAATGACGAAACCCATCCTAATGGTCTCTTATACGTTTCAGGAATAGTGCCAACTAAGGCATGAACCACGCTTAAGCTCTTATTATTAAGTAAGAATTCTGGAAAGGCTTTCTTATTTTCTTCAAGTAATCCTGTTGCTTTGTTCAAATTAAGCAAGGCAGTAATGTAATTTTTATACTTAATCTCTACTAAGGACCATTGTAATAATACTTCTGCTCTCGAAAATCTATAGTAGGGTGAGGATGGATCTCCTTTAGATAAGATGTCTAACCTCTTAGCCTTATTTTTTTCTAACTTATCAAAAACCTCATCTTCTTCTGTAATAAAACATCGGAAAAAATCTATGTAGTTTTCTACATGATACACTATCAAGTTACTTGGCTGAGTTTCTTTTAACTGATTACAAATAATCTGTGCCTCATCCAGTTTTAGTTGTTCAACTAATGCATATGCCTCCTTTATTTCATGATTTATATCATAATGATATACTTGGGCAATGCCAAGCCTTACCACTAGAAAAAATAGTAGCAAAAAAAATACCCTGTGCGAATTGATTCGTACAGGGTAAAATATGTTTTCTTTAAAATTAATCACTCTTTTTATTGTGATAACGAATCAGCTAGCTCATTATCCACTAATACACGTCCACAATGTTCGCAAGCAATAACATTCTTTCTTGCCGAAATCTCTATTCTTACTTGAGGTGGTATCTTATTAAAACATCCACCACATGCTTCACGCTCTAATGTAACAACAGCTAATTTATTATTATATCTGCTTCTAATTCTGTTATAAGCCTTTAAAAATCTGTCCTCAACCTTTTTCTTCATCTTATCACTCTGCTTCATCAACTTCGTCTCTTCCTTTTCCGTCTTTACAATGATTTTCTCAAGTTCAACTTTCTTTACTTCTAAGTCAGCATTCTTTGCTTCTAATCTACCTTCAGCATCACTCTTAGACTCATTCTTTACCTCTAACTTTGAGCTAATCTCTCTCATCTTCTTATTCGAAAGTTGAATCTCTAGATTCTGCATTTCTATTTCCTTAGTCAATGCTTCATACTCTCTATTATTCTTCACATCATCAAGCTGCTTATTGTAACGCTCTATTAGGTTTTCTGAATCTTTAATATTTCCTGTATGAGCAGAAATAATACTATTCATATCATTAATAGCTTCATCCAACTTTGCAATTCTAGTTTCTAAACCTTTAATGTCATCCTCTAAATCACTAACCTCCATTGGTAAAGCTCCTTTCAAGTGACTGATTTTATCAATTTCAGTATCAATCATTTGAATTGAATAAAGCTGCGTTAATTTCTCTTCTACCGTTAATTCCTTTGTTGCTGCCATAAAATTTTAATAATATTTTATTGGATTAGTATCTACTTTCGTATAATGGGCTGCAAAGTTACTAAATTTATCTGTAATTATCTCTACTAATAAATCAATCGTAAATTGCTCAGTTTCATAGTGTCCTATATCTAATATAACTATCTTTCCATTCGCGTCAAAAAACTGATGATATTTGAAATCTGACGTGATAAATACATCGCATTCCTGAAGTATGGCTTGATCTAGTAAAAAACTTCCTGATCCACCGCATACACCTACCTTTCTTACCTTAGGCTTCACCCATTCCGTATATTTCAAACAAGTTGCTTCCATCTTAGTCTTTACCAAATGCAAAAAAGCTTCTTTTCCTTTTTCTTCTGCTAATACTCCCACCATTCCAGCTCCTATATCGTTTCTATCTGGAAACTTAGTGGCTAAAATTTGAAGGTCAAGCAAACCTAGTTTTTCAGCAATTTTCGCATTAACTCCATTTGATTTTACATTGTCCAGATTTGTATGAATGCTATAAATGGCAATATCATTTTTTATTGCCTTTATGATTGTTCTCTCTATATAAGTAGCTCCCGTAAATCTTTTTAATCCTGAAAAAACAATAGGATGATGTGCCACTATGACATTTGCACCCTTTTCTATCGCTTCATCCACCACTTCTTCTGTAGAATCTAAACTAACAATCACACCTTTAACTTCCCAGTTAGGATTCCCGGTTATAAGACCACTATTGTCATACGCCTCTTGTAAATGAGATGGCGCTATTTGTTCCAGATAATCGGTAAGTTCATGTAATTTAGTCATGAATTTCTCTTTTCTTTTTTCTAATAATCTTTGATGTACTCACATCGTAAACAAAATCAATCAGCTTAACCTTTCCACCATGTTTTTCTACAACTTCTGAACCCACGACTACTTTGTCCTTATAATCTCCCCCTTTCACAAGAACATCTGGTACTAAAGAAGTAATTAATTTTAAGGGAGTATCCTCATGAAATACGATTAAAGCATCAACAAAACGCAAAGCGCCGAGGACTTTTATTCTTTTATCAATAGAATTAACTGGTCTATCTTCACCTTTAAGTCGATTAACAGATTCGTCTCCATTTATACCCACAATTAACCGATCTCCTTCCAATGCTGCTTTTCGGAGATAATCCACATGGCCTGCATGTAAGATATCAAAACACCCATTTGTAAAAACAATGCGATGGCCTTCACTTCTCCATTTTTGGGTTAAACCCAAAAGATCCTCGACATCATTACAAATTATCGCTTCAAACTTTCTTGTCTGCATTTTCCTTCCTGAATGAGGGTAAAAGTATGTACGAAATTATTCCTAAGACTATATTACCCAATAGTTGAATAGGTATAAAGATAATATTTGCTAACACAAATCCTCCAGTAACTCCATATAATTCTAAGCCTTTAGCAATCAAGTAATGATATGATCCAGCTCCGCCTGGTGAGGGAACAACCATACCTAAAGCGCCAAAAACAAATACCACTAATCCTGCGATAGGACTTAAGTGTGCAGTTGGCGGATAGCTAAAGAACACCACATAGGTCATTAAATAATAACATAACCATATCCCCACACTGTAGACTAGAAACAAAAGTTTGTTTTTCATTTTAAACACACTCATGATTCCAGCAGAAAACCCATTAACCAAACTATTAATCTTAACTATGAATTTGTTCTTACTAGTCTTGCGAATTTTCATAAACCAAAGAAAACCAGCTAAAGGAATAAGCAATAAGGGTAAAGCCCAGAAAGGAAAAGATCCTTCATTCATTACAAAACCAACTATCGCGTCATATTCGAACAACACACCTAATAGTATCATTATAAAAAGACAAATGAAATCCATAGATCGATCAACGACAATCGTCCCTGCCACTTTTTCTATTTCTATTTTTTCATTCCTTGACAGTGCTGCGATTTTGGCAATTTCTCCAGCTCTAGGAAGTCCTAGGTTCACCATATAACCAATCATAGTGGCGAAAAAACTATTTGCAAAACTGACTTTGTAACCCATGGGCTTAAACAACATTTGCCATCTCGCCGCTCTTATAATATTACTTAGTATATAGAGTAACACAGAAACAACTACCCAACCTAACTTAGCTTGCTTAAGATCAAGTGAAATTTTATCTAGATATTCTGAATTGGATAATTCTCCTCGTTGATTTATATAAACTAAATAGAGCAGTAGGATTCCAAATCCCACAAATAAGACAAGCTGAACAGCCTTATTCTTAAATATTTTCAATTAGAATCTAATTTAGCTCGTTATTCTCATCGGGGAAAACAGCGATAGGTTTGTATTTTAGGGCTTCCTCAGGAGTCATTAAACCGTAAGAGATGATTATTACAATGTCGCCAACTTCAGCTTTTCTAGCTGCAGCTCCATTTAAGCAGATCACTCCGCTATTTCTTTCTCCTCGGATTACATACGTCTCTAGACGTGCTCCGTTATTATTATTAACGATCTGTACTCGTTCACCTTCATATAAATTAGCGGCTTCCATAAGAGCTTCATCAATAGTTATGCTTCCAACATAATTAAGATTGGCTTCGGTGACCTTTACTCGGTGAATTTTACTTTTATGAATTTGAAGTAACATAGGGCAAACTTAAACAAACGTTTTAAAAAGAATACAAAAAAGGTATTTTCTTATTTATTTTTTGGGCTTAAGCCCAAAGGCTTCTAACATTTCCATTAACGTTTTAATGCTCATCAAGTTCCTGAGGATGCCAAAAACGTGTAGCAAAGTCCTGTACTTTGTGGTTTTTTATGGTAATTCCCTCCGCTATTAGTCTTTCTTCCATAGCCGTTTCCGATTCAAACTGATGCCGTCCACTAAGTTCGCCTTTACGATTGACCACTCTATGAGCAGGTACTAATTCTTCAGAAGTATGGCAATGATTCAATGCCCAACCGACCATTCTTGCTGAACCCAAAGCTAAAAAATCAGCAATTGCGCCATAAGTGCTTACTCTTCCTTCCGGAATCAAACAGACAATTTCATATACTTTTTCCCAATAGGATTGCTTTTTAAATTTCATTAGTCAGTTAAGTATTTGTTAATCAATACGCTTAATGAATTCATTTGTATTATTTTTCGTCTTGTATACTTAGAACCCATTGGAAAAAGAGCCATATTTTTAAATAATTTTAGTACGATTCCAACAAATATTATGTTATTTGTGCTGAAAATAAAATAGTATAAAATGAAATTTTTAGGGACCATCATTATTGCATCCGTTTTACTTATCATGTCATCATTTGCTATTGACAAAGTATTTCCGAAAGTAGACATCAAAGATTTGAAAGGAAATACAGTAAAAACTGAAAAATTCTTAGATAATAAAAAAGTGACTGTTGTTAGCTTTTTCGCAACCTGGTGTAAACCATGTCAATTAGAAATGGACAATATCTCAAAAGTATATGGAGACTGGGAAGAAAAATATGGTGTAGAAATGGTTGCTATTTCAATAGATAATTCGAGAAGTGTTTCCAGACTAAAAACTCTAGTGGAGTCAAAAAATTGGCCTTATGAAATTCTATTAGACGAAACAAGAAAAATACAATCTGATTTGGGTTTCCAAGCCATTCCACAAACTTTCTTAATTGATAAAGAAGGAAACATTGTTTATGATCACAGCGGTTATGAAACTGGAGATGAGAAAAAATTAGAAGAAATAATTGCTAAGTATACTAAGATGTAGAATGTAGCAATTTTAAAAATAAAATATTTGATATACCTCTTGCAATGTGCAAGGGGTATTTTTTTTGTGAAAAATAAAAGAATTTAATCGAAACTGTCACAAAATAATTCTTGAGTCTTTATAGGAGTGATATTAAAATTTATAACCAAATAATTAAAACATGAGAAATTTTTTTTTACTCCTTGTTACTATTTTAAGCCTTAATATATTAAGTGCTCAAGCACCACCTGAATGTGAAGTTTCATTAAATTATTCAGAATTTCACTGCGCTGGTGATATCTTTTCCATAACAGTTACTGATGTAAACAACTCAGCTGTTAATCCTGAGTGGGAGTCACCTGAAGAATTAGATTTATTATTCGCATCACCATCATTTATTGCATTTAATACTGAAAATACACCATCTGGTGAATACACTGTAACCTACAATTTTACATGTAATGGTCAGAATGTTTCATTACCTGCAACTGTTACAGTTTTAGCTGATCCGGTTGCGAATATTGAATTTCCAAATTGGTTTGAAAATAATGGGAATTGCCTTCCTGAAGAATTTTCAGGAACAATAACTTTATGTGCAACAGAAGCACCTGTGGAGGCTAATTATTCATGGTCTCTTGGTTCTTGTGGACCTGCCAATCCAGGCGAACCTGCACCTGATAGTTGTTGGTCTATTGCATCTCAAGGAAACAACTGTATTACGCTAAATGCCGGAGAAAATAGCCTTACTATTAGTCTATTTGTTGAAACAGAATGTGGAAGTTCAAGCACTTTTGAAACTATTGACTATTGTCCTGTAGATCCAGGTGAACCAGGTCCAGGCGACGGAGGAGGAACTCCACAGGGACCGACTATAATTATTAAACCTAGAGCAAATGCTAATATTGTAGTTAACACTTTTCCAAACCCTGTAATTGATAGATTAAAAGTTGAAATTGAAGGTATTGATGAAACACAAGTTATCAATTATTCTATCATAGATTTAAATGGAAGAAAATTGGATGCAAATGTATTAAGTAATACAGAAATTGTCACTTCAAATCTAAATAGTGGGATTTATATCCTACAATTATTTAGTGCTGAAGAAATAATACACACAGAAAAATTTATCAAGCATTAAATATAAATAACTCACATAGCACATAAACAAAGGTCATCTCGCAAGAGATGGCCTTTGTTATTTTACATGAAATCTTGTTCGATTTAATCTTTAAAAAAGACCTAGTTTCTAGTTCATTTATCTAAAAATTTTAAGTTACTTGTTACCAAATACCATGTATATTAAATCCATTAACTAATTTCTATTAGTATCACATATATCAAAAAAATTGTGCCAAGTCTTGTTTAAATAGTCATAGATTAGAATCCTTTTTTGAAAAAACTCTTGACTTTAATTTCAACTCATTTACTTAAAATTCACCCATAATCCTAACAATTTTAGAAATTAATACTTAAAACGAATTCACCAATTTTCATAATAAATGGATAATTATGAACAGTTACACATCAATTCAATCCTGAGAAAGATTCACAGCTAATATTTCGGACATAAGCATCTATATTGAATGACCAATTCTTTTTGTTTTAGCAATGTACTAAGACAATAATCTTAGACACAGTTGTATTTCCTATTAAAGATTTTCAACTCTTAATATCGTTTCAAATTAAATCTTCAAAAAAATATATACTATAACTATTTAGAATAAAATGAAGGAAGATCAATTAATAAATAATTATTTGGTCTTTTTAAGGTGATAAAAAATAAACCCCATCAAGTTATGTTGATGTCACTAAATAAGTACAAGTAAATTTCTAAAACAAAAGTGCAAAACACACGAAAAAAAACTATTCATACAGAAGTTAAGTAGAGCCGTTATATTTTCATAATTTAAAACACATTTTGGAATCGTATTATCATAATAGAGGTTAGTAGAGATCAAATTAAAGTTTGAAATGAGGAAAATATGAGGTCTTATTTGTAAAACTATAATCTATAAAAGTCTTATAAGTTTTTGATCTTTGAAGAATCATATTAAATAATGCATTAATTCAAAAAGCACTTCTTTTGATTGTCTTATAAGTCTATAAATCCAGAATTTCTAAAAGGATTAAAAAAGAATGTACTCTAGGCTTTGTATTCCCAAAAAGAAATAATACAGAAATATAATGCATAAAAAAAGCCACCTCAAAAGAGGTGGCTCATTAAAATTTCTTTGTAATAATCTTACTTTAAGAGCTTTTGAGCTTCGTCGTAAAATTCTGAACCATTTCCTACAGCTTGTAAAATTTCATTTCCTTTCTGAGTTTCTCCTAATTCAAGAAGTAACCTCCCTTGAAAAAATCTAGCTGTATTATGATATGTAAATTTAGATTCTTGGGTACTTAATAATACATCCCATATTTCAAGAGCTTCATCATTCTTATCAACTTTTGCAAGTGAAACTGCAATGGCATGTAAATATCTTCCTTCTATAAGCTCTAATGTCTCTAACTTCTGGTAATCTACTGCAATTCTTGTAAAATCCTTAGCATCATATGATTTTGCAATTTGAGCTAAAACTTCAGTATCAGAGACTAGTCCCCTTGTAGTAAAATCAATCTCTGTGTAATAAGGATCTATATTACTTGCATAAATAGCGTTACTGTCAGTTGTCGCACTTTCTTGAGAAGTCAAGAAATAAGCTGCAATTAAAGTAAGAAGTAAAACACTTCCTGCAATGATATATATTATTGATTTAGACTTTCCTTTAGAATCTAACGAGGGTTCATTTCTAACCTCTCCTTTTTCTATATTATATTGTTCTTTTAAAGTAGATGAATATTTTTTTCTTAATTTTTCATCAAAGTAATTAGTAATTGTGTTTTCCATAAATTTATTTTCTTCTTCCGAATTCAATTCTGAATTCGAAAATGTTTCAAGTTTATTTTTATTTTTTTTCATTTTAGAGAGAATTTAAATTTTGACGAATCAGCATCTTTAATTTTATAATACAACGCTCTTTCTGTTTTCTAAGAGCAGCAGCTGTCTTGGAGTATTTGCTTTCCAAAGTCTTATAAGCAATTTTATTATAGTAGACATCTTTTATAATTGCTCTACATTCTTCACCCATTTTACCTAAAGCCTCATCTAATAAGTCAAACATTTCATCATCAAATTCCTCATCATTGGTATTTACTTTTTGGTATCTATCAAAATCTACTTTCTTTCCCATTAAACGTTTATATCTTTGAACACACATTTGCGTAAAAAGAAAATTTAAATTCCCATAACTTACTTTACCTTGAATTATCCTTTTTCGCAATTCTAATAAAGTATTCATTGTCACATCATAAGCTACATTATTCTCTGCATTATGCTTGTTTATTAAATACTTCATTGATCGTTCAAAATGATTCAAAAAAGCTTGTTCAAAAAGTTTATCATTGGAGTTGTTCAGGTCAGAAATCATAACTTCGAATTGCTTTTCACTTAAGCCAAAGTTTTTTTCTGACAAATTGTTCTTTTCTACAAAATCCATATTTTTGACAGCAATAATTTTCTCAAATCTATGCATATCTTTAGTTTCAGACACTTCCATTTCTATATTTTTAAATTCTCAGGTATGCTTATTCCTTAAAAAATCGTTTCAACTCTAAACTTTCTAAGAAATAAACAAGAGGATCAATTCTATAA
>CAZSKA010000064.1:0-15437 GCA_964607315.1 uncultured Saprospiraceae bacterium
ATTTTAGAGTGATTGAATGTAAAAAAGGGAATGAAATCACATTGATAATTCAAAAATACTCAATAATTATCAGAAAGGATGGCAATGAATTTCAGATCTGGAATAGACGGAATTTGAAATTTGATTTTAGGTATATTTCTAATGTAAGTTCGAGCTATTGTTTCATAAAATCACATAACAATGGCAAAATTAAAAGGGATCTTAAAGATCCAAGGAACTTTGGATGACTTGACATTTTACAAGTCTGGTAAAGACCATCTTGTACGCACCAAGGGAGGTGTAGACAAAAGTCGAATTGCAAATGATCCAGCTTTTCAAAGAACGCGTGAAAACGGTTCCGAATTTGGAATGGCTGCAAGAGCAGGAAAAGTATTGCGAACAGCAGTACGATTACTAATGGCCAATGCCAAGGATAGATTAGTAACTTCTCGATTAACGAAATTTATGACACAAGTCAAGAATTTTGATTCAAACAATGTTAGAGGCCAACGAACGGTAGGATCGGCTTTGGCTAGCGAAGAAGCGAAGTCAATTTTGAAAGGATTTGATTTCAATATCAAAGCTATCCTTTCAAGTATCTTTTTCAACCCAATCAATTTGAATACTGAAACTGGAACAGTTTCTATTCCTGGTTTGGTCCCTAGCAATGATATCGTTGCACCAAATGGTGCAACACATGTTGCTTTGAAAACGGCATGGACAAATGTGGATTTCGAAACGGGTACTTTCAACACCGTTGTAAGTAACATCGAAAACATTCCACTTAATTCTGAAAGTGTTGATCTAGTTTTATCTCATCAAACACCTGCAGAAGGAAATGGCTGCAATTTTTTCTTATTGCATCTTGAGTTTTTCCAAGAAGTAAATGGAGTTCAGTATTCATTAAGAAATGGAGCTTTCAATGCACTTTCGATTATTGAAATCACTGGAACAAATCCAGTTACTTCTGCTACTCGAGTAGATGGAAAGATTGATGATGTAATTCCTCCATCTAGTGAGAAAGTAGAAAGTAAAATTGATGAATCTCTTCCAGAGCTGATTAAAGTTAGCAAAAAAGATGGGAAAATTGACGAAGTAATTCCACCTCTTTATGACGATGAGTAAATGAGTTTATTTATCGATCTAGTAAGAACGTATGAAAAAGATTGGACTACAGGATTGATTTCAATCAATTCTGTAGTTCTCTCTTATTCAATTGAGCTACCGTGGAGAGAAAATCAAAGAAACATCTCTTGTATTCCTGAAGGTATTTATGAAGTAGAAATCCGACATTCTAAAAGATTTAAAAGACATATATGGATACGGAATGTCAAAAATCGCAAATGGATATTACTTCATCCAGCAAATGATGCAAGTAGGGAATTGAGAGGTTGTATCGCTCCTGTTCTAAAATTATTACCAGGTGGAAAAGGATCCTACTCCTGTTTGGCTCTAAATCTCATAATCAAGAATATTCTTAGGCATCCTAAAAAGAAAGTATTTCTAAGAATTTCTTCTTAAAGTAATTTGTATGAAAAAAATAATTCTTCGGGCAAAGAGCCCTACACCAAAATTCTTTAAAACGCTTCGAACAATTGGATTGTCCTTAGCTGCAGCTGGAGGTGCAATTTTAGCAGCTCCGATTGCAATGCCAGCACTAGTTGTTTCAATTGGAGGATATCTTTTAACAGCCGGAACTGTAATTACAGCAGTTAGTCAAGTAACCACTGAGGAAGATAATAAATAAAAAGTAGAATCATGAATCAGCAAACCAGTGGCACTATTGGTGGAACATTATTAACCATAGTTGGAGTATTGGATCTCCAGGACATTTTCAAAACAATAATACTGGCAGCATTAGGTGCCCTGGTTTCATTTATTGTTTCTACAGGATTGAAAATCATTTTCAAACGATCAAAAAAGCAAAAAGATGATTTACACGTATAAAGCAAAAGTAATCAAGGTTGTCGATGGAGATACGATTGATGTAAATATAGATTTGGGATTCCATTTTGAACATAAGGACCAACGAATTCGACTTTTTGGTTTAAATGCACCTGAGGTTAGAGGTAAAGAACGAGCTGCAGGAATTGAAACAAAATTGTGGCTTAAGTCTCAAATTGAAGATAAAGAAATCGAGTTAGTATCAATAAAGCACAAAAAAGGCAAATATGGAAGATGGCTCGGAATCATTAAGCTTGGCACAAGAAATCTAAACCAAGAGATGATTGATCAAGGCTTGGCAGAGGCTGTTTCCTACAATTAATATTTTGACTTCGATTAAGCATAGACTTCTCAATTAATTTTGGGAGGTCTCTTTTTTTATGACCATACCAAGACTTAATCACCTCATAAGCCACCAACAGCCGAAAGGACAGCATTTGAGCAAGGTGGATCGCTCCGAAGGAGTGCGTGTATAGCAAATGAGGGAGGCAGACCTTGCTCAATTGCTGGACGCGGGTAAGCTTGCTGGTGAGGGGATTAATTTACTTAATTCGCTTTTTGATTGATTCGGTTAAAGAAAACAATGTTTCACAATTATGTGGTGAAAGAAAAGCAGATGGAAAAGCATTATAGTAAGTAATAAAAGAGCTGTAAATAAATACGGATGATCTATCAAATGAAGAATTAATTCTAGCTAATTTTAGCATGATATCTAAGATTTGTTCCCTATTTTCTCTAACCCAATTAGTTTTCCTACTTAATTGATTAACATAAGACTTTTTACCTTTTATGAAAGCGGAAAGCTCGTTTCTGAAATTTCTGGGAGAAAAGCTTGAACTGAGATATTTGCATTCAAGAACATAAAGAATTCTTTCCTTATGAGAATAACCGATATAATCAATTTCACCAACTTCAGAAGGAATTAATATTGAGTCTTTTTCATAAGCAATACTACTAGAATAGCATCCACCTACTATATTTAGTTTGGCTAATTCACTGGCAGTCAAGTTCTCGAACCAATTACCTGCTTGATTTGATAAGCGAGCTAAAGCTTTAGATATTATGGGTGTTTTCCAATTTCTCGGTAATTGATTGAATGGTAGTCCAGCCATTAACAAAGCTAAATAGTTTGTTAATCTACTTGGTGAATATGCAAGATATACAACATTAGTCATAGTAAATGAAAACAGCGGACGCCTTCCTAATCTAAATTCTGCGGTTGTTTGCCAAATTTCACGAGGATTGTCCTTCAAATTAATGTGAGTCAAAGACAATCCTGATAAGAAAACTTCCACAAAAGTAGATGATAACCCCTTTAATTGTAGAAATTCTAGAAAAAGTTCGCGAGGTATAATTACAGGAAAATCAGATTTCATAGAAGGTTTATATAGTTCTAAAAGTTCAGAGGAAAAATCAGATGATAAAAAATGGTAAAGGAATGAAAAACTAAATCCCAAACTCGTTTGAAATGAATTATCCAAAAGATGAGTATATAATGATAAATTATCAGTAAAATCTAATGAGTTTTGATTTCGATGAATTATGTGTTTCTTACTATTAGCTGAGATCCTATGAGTGTAATGGGCAACTTCTATATCACTCTGATCTAGATTATCTTCAAGAAACGCATCGCTACCAGGTTCTAATAGGTTAATTCCACTAGAAGGAGAGGCAAGCATATAATGAAAATTACTCCAATTAGACACCACAATAGATTGCCTTGCAAACTCCCAACAATAATCGAAGAGAATAGAATGCTCTTTTGTTAGTTTAACATCGGTTGTTATATTATCACTTGATTGAAGAATAGTCTCAAGCAAATAATCGATAGTCTGACGATATAAAGCACCTTTCTCTTCCCAAAATACTACTAAAGACGAACTTCCTAGATTACTTTTGTAGAGATTGCTCACTAAATCAATTCGTTCATATAATTGAGATAAATAAGATAGAGTCGCTGAATTGCAAAGAAATGAAGCAACTGACTGTAAACTACTATTATATATAGTGAATAAATTATTAAGAAGAAAAGTAGAATCCTCATTGAAATAAGAACCAGGAGTAAAAGTTGCTCTAAGAGCAGATTCTGCTTGTTGTCTTACATCTTTTCTTACAGTCATACGGCAGGTGTATAATATTATTTGATCTAAAGTGAATGAATGGAGATGAGAGGCCGACTCGAATGCTGAAGCAAATGGAAGATTGTAGTTAACCGTAATCATTATATAAAAGGTAAGAATAAAGTAAAACTATAAATATAAGGTTTAAGCTGTTATCCCAGTCAACCTTAGTTGACTGGCGGGCTAAAAAGCGGGCGCCCGAGAGCTAACAGAACGGGAACGTAGAGAAGTTCTGTGAACGGGGCAAGGAGGAATGGAGAAGTGACAACCACAACCTTAGTTGTGGTGAAACGTACGGAAAGACGAGGGGAAGGCATTTGAGGGGAGCGGAGGTGTGGAATGGATGTGTATGAAAAGCTACCACCGGAGGTGGTCATAATTCATGGATCCATTCCACGCCGGAGGCGAGCGGGCAGAGCTGCCCGCAAACAAGTAAGTGGCGATAGACTGAGAGATGTGCAAATGAAATGGTCCTTGCCGAATGAAGGAGAGGTTTCCTCGTATGAGTGAGCAAGGATGCACTGCTCGAAGGATAGTAAAGCCACGTGTGAGGGAATGAAGGAAGCACTCAGCTATGGTGACAAAGTTGCTGAACGAGGAACGAGAGAAGCTACTGTGTCTCGCCTGAAAGGCAGACTGGCGACATAGATGAAGCGACTGAATGTACGAACGCCATATAACAGCTTCACAGACCTGAAGTCCGACGGAGGAGGCGGAAGGTATGTGTGCTATAAGTAAATACGACCAGAGGGAGTATGCGTATTATCTCAATACATTACTTCTAAATTTATTTTCATGTTTGTCATTTAAAATAGGATATCTGAAGCTTGTTTTACCATAACTTCTTTTACCTGTTCTATGACAGTATTCTTCAGGGTAGTCAATATTTTCATATTCTGACCAAACTTTGTAAGCATCAAATGATAGAGGATATTTAGGGTTGTATTTTATTTCTTCTCCTGTACGAATACAATAACCTTTTTGATTATTAGTAGATTTCTGCATTTGTGGTTTTTTACCTAGTCGAAAAGATGATTTTTTGGGTGGCTTTTCTAATTGCTCTCTAGATGGCCTATCAATAGGTTGTGTTTCCGAATATTTCACAAAAGAAGGTAATGTATTAATTTTTATTGATTCATAATTCTTATTGCGAATGACATCATTTGTATAATCAACTAAAATTTCTGATCCTCTATAATTTTTACCAATCAACTTAGATTGAAGAATTGGTCGACTTGCAAATATAACATCTGCTTTTGCTACCAATTGTTGACAATGTTGCAAAGCCTCTTGTTCAGTTCCAGATTTAGTAATTTGGCTCAAGAGATTGGTTTCGAATGAGACACCGAATTCTATATTATTCAGAAAAGAATAATCATAAAGATTTATTGAGGTTACTACACTTTTGCTTTCTGAAGCATAATACTTGCCATGTAAAGTGGGTATATATAGAATTGTAATGTTAGGGAATTTTGCAAAATATTCGAGATCCTTCCGATTTAAGCTACGTGTTTTTTGATCTTCATTTTTTCCAAAAACAATAGTAATAGATAGATCTATATTAACAAGATGCTTTTCAAATAATGACTTAAAATAATCATCAAGTTTAATGTAGGGCGAAACTAAAAGTAACTTCTTTTTAGCATGAAATATAATATCATAAACTAATTCCTCTAAATCCTTTCCTGAAACAAATTTTGCCATAATGTAGATATTCAATTAACTAGATAGAAATAGTACAAAAAACGTACCGAGTAGTTATAATGGCTTTTTTTATTGGAAATAATTACAAGAAAGTATTAATAATGATAAATTACAGAATAGAAGCATACTATATATTATAAAAATACCTTATATTTGAGTAACAGTGATAATCTATCACTAAAGATAAAGTTTTTCATGGTGTGTTAATGGGTAGAGTTCATTCTTTGAATCTACCCTTTTTTTATTTTTTATAAAGTAGGATTTTATCTTACTAAGTATTCTAATAATATATGCGTTCCCGCTGGTAATGATTCTGCTCAGCAGAAGTCTGTGATGAGCTTTGGTGATGAGCTGGAGACCGAGCCGAAAGGCGAGTCATGGACATAGGGCTAAACGCCCAAATGATTAGCAAAAAAATGTTCCAAGATGGAAAACTCTACTTACTGAGTTTTAGTATTCTGCTTGCTCCTTGTAAGACCAACATAAAAACTATAGAACCGATTATCAAATCAGGAAAACGAGTGTTAGATATATAGACAAGAGTTCCTGCGATTATGACTCCTAAATTGATAATGATATCATTGGAGGTAAATATCAAGCTGGCTTTCATATGTGCTTCTTCCTTTTTACTGGATTTCTGTAAGAGGTAAAGACAAATTCCATTGGCTATTAGTGCTAAGATGGAAACGATAATCATAGTTGAAAAATTAGGAAGAGCTTCATTTGTCAAAAAGCGACGGATTACTTCGATGAACCCTAAGACTGCTAAAGTAATTTGAAACCACCCTGCTGTTTTCGCAATACTCTTTTTACTTGTTACTGAAGCGCCTACAGCTAATAAACTAATTCCATATACAAAAGCATCTGCTAACATATCAAGGCTATCAGCAACAAGTCCCATAGATTTTGAAATAAGCCCAGTAGACATTTCAATGAAGAAAAACCCTAGATTGATTAGTAGTATAGTCCAAAGAATTTTGCTTTGGTTGGTTTGATGGGAGAAAGTTGTAACTGATGAGGATTCTGTTTTCTCTAAAGAAGATCCTAGGTTCAAACTTTTTAAAGCAATACCTATTTGCTTGGAATTATTTTCGTGATAAACAACTAAAGATCTATTAGCAATATCGAAATCTAAATGCTTAATTGACTTTATTTCTGCCAGTTTTAGTCGTATCAGATTTTCTTCTGATGGGCAATCCATTTGGGATATACTATAGGTTGATTTTTGCATAGGTTTTCATATTCTTAAATATTACGTATAAAGTTAATAATCCATTCTTTGTAATCTCACTGCATTCAAAATAGCTAACAATGCCACTCCCACATCTGCAAATACTGCTTGCCACATGGTAGCCATACCCATAGCTCCAAGAATCAATACAAGTATCTTGACACCGAACGCTAGGTAGATATTTTGCCAAATGATAGATCGAGTGGCTTTGCTTATTTTAACACCTTTGATGACTTTAGATGGTTGATCATCTTGGATGATAATATCCGCAGTCTCAATAGCAATATCGCTACCCATTGCTCCCATAGCTACACCGATATTACTCGCTACTAAAACTGGAGCATCATTGACACCATCACCAATGAAAAGTACTTTATGACCTTTGGCTTTCAATTGTTCTACTTCGTTCAATTTGTCTTCAGGTAGTAGCCCTCCTTTCGCAGTTTGTATTCCTAATTCTTTGGCAACGGATTGAGTGATAGAATCTTTATCACCAGATAACATGACTGTTTTCTTAAATCCATACTTGGGTAGATCATCAACGAAAGCTTTAGCATCATCTTTAAGCTGATCGGAAACAGTGACATATCCTTGATATTCCCCATCAGTAGCCATGAGTACAATAGTCTCAACGATTTCATCAATTTCGGAAGGTGTGCTTACATTATTAGATACTAAAAGCTTTTTGTTTCCTACTAGTACTTGCTTGCCATCAACCGTTGCAATGAGTCCTTTACCTGCAACTTCTTTCACATCCATCGCTTGCTTATTATAATCACCATATTTCATGATGGCTTTGGCTATTGGGTGTGTACTTTTCGATTCAACGGCTAGTAGAACATCCATGAATTCTTTTTCTGAGATTTCACTTTTTGTATTGATGGTAGATATCTCAAAAACTCCTTTCGTAACAGTCCCTGTCTTATCCATCACTAAGGTATCCATCTCTGTAATTTGATCCATATAGGTCGCTCCTTTGAATAAAATACCATTCTTAGAAGCTGCACCCAGACCACCAAAATATCCCAATGGAATACTGATTACCAATGCACAAGGGCATGAGATCACTAAGAATATCAGTGCTCTATATAGCCAATCAGAAAAGACATAATCAGCTGCAAAGAAGTAAGGCAATACACAAATAGCAATAGCGATATACACTACAATAGGAGTATAAATTTTAGCCAGTCGTCTGATGAGTAATTCTGTCTTTGCTTTCTTGGCGGTAGCATTTTGCACCAATTCTAAGATTCTTGAAATAGAACTGTCTTTGAATGCCTTACTAACTTCAACTTCTATTACTTCCGAAAGATTTATAGAACCAGCTAAAACTTGTTCTCCAGGTTCTAAAGTCAATGGCTTGCTTTCGCCAGTAATTACTGCTGTATCTACTGTTGCTTTTTGACTGATTAGCGTTCCATCTAATGGAATTTTCTCACCGACTTTTACTTGGATGGTTTCACCGATTTTCACTTCATTAGGATCTACAGTTGTATATTGATTTGCTCTGAAGACACTTGCTATTTTGGGACGTACATCTAGTAATGCTTTGATATTATTCTTAGCTCTTTTAACAGCTGCTGATTGGAATAATTCTCCTACAGCATAAAAAAGCATTACTGCAACTCCTTCAGGATATTCTCCTATTAGAAATGCTCCAATAGTGGCAATACTCATCAAGAAAAACTCTGTGAATATTTCACCTTTTACTAAGGCCTCTATCGCTTCTCTAATGACAGCATAGGCTACAGGAAGATAGGCAGCAATGTACCAAGCCAATCGAATGTAGCCTTCGAAGAACTCGTTGGGTATGATGTGGTCCAATGCTAGGCCAAGCATCAATAGCACAAAACTTATGATGGCTGGAGCTTTGCCAAAGTCTTCGTGATTGTGTTCGTCATCATCACTTCCATGCTCATGCGATGAATGATCGTGGCTATCGTGATTGTGGTCGTCATGCTCATCATGAGAGTTAAGTAGTACTGGTGGCGATGTAGCTAGATCTATTTTCTCTTCGAGTGAGCAACAGATTCTTCTTCCACTTTTATCATATTTATGTACATGTGTCATATTCAGCTATTTTATTGTTATCCATCTACTTACTTTATTCTTATAAGCCAAGTATTCATCGCCATGTTCCTCTAAAAGAAAAGCTTCTTCTAATCTAACTTGCGTATTAATGGAAGTGGTGGAAAGAGATATTATCAATAAGGTAAATGCATTAGGTAATACCAAGAATATCCCAATATTAGCGATTATAATTCCTAAGAAAATTGGATTCCGAGAGCGTGCAAAAAATCCTTTTGTGATGAGTTCCGTTTTATTCTCTTCATCGATGCCAATACGCCATGATTCTCTCATATTGGACTGAGCTAACCAAACCATTATTAATGATAGAATCAACAATGCCCATCCAACATACTGTAAACTCTCATTCACAAGATACCAAAAAGGTAGAAGATACTTATGTAGAGATGGTATGAAGGCATATATAGAAACTACAATCAGCTCTATCATAGAGATAATTCCAAAAACTTTCCCATTATAGCCATGAGCATCGTCTCCCTTATTGAAAGTAAGTGGATTGACTCCTGTTTTACTCCACAAGAAATATGATCTTAGTACAAAGACTAAGAAAAAATAAATCAAAAAATAAATAAATAAAATCATTGTCGTTGTTTTAATGTTCGTGAGATAATTCGCCGACCTTAGAATGGGCATAGATATAATATGCTCCTTCAGTGACGATTTTCATTCCAGCTGGGATAGAATCTACAAGCTTTACAGCTGTGTATCCTTCACTTGTATTCCCAGAAATAACAGAAAGCTTTTCAAACTCAATTTCTTGTGCATCCTCATTATCATTCGCTACAAATATAAAGGAGGTAGCACCGTCTGTAATCACGGCCTTTTCTGGTAAAGCATTTACTGTACTGTCTGTGAGCCATATTTTAGCATTGACAAAAAGGTCCTTGATAAATTGTGGCTTTTCTCCTTCTAAGTGGCCATGGACTCTTACTGTTTTGGCTTGACCATCAAATTCTTTACCGATCACATTTACAAATCCTTCGAATAGTTTGTCGCCTAGTGCTGGGACATTGTACGAGATTTTTAAACCTTGCTTGACCTTAGCAATGTCATTTTCAAATACATCTAATTCAAGATGCAAGTGTTGAGATGAAATGATGTCCATCAACATCGTGGATCTCTCTACATACATTCCGTTATGAAAATTGATTGATGAAATGTAGCCACCTGCTACAGATGTGATGGCTATCTGATTTTGGATATTTTCAGATGTGAGATCTAAGGATGGTATGCCTAGATATGCCAATTGTTTAGAAATTCCAGAAGCCCTTGTAGATAGAATTCTGGCTTTGGCTTGTGCTTGCTGGAGGTCTCGCTCTACACCTGCGTTTTCATCTGCTAATTTCTTTTGACGATCTACTTCTAATCTTTGCAACACCAGTTCAGCCTGTATTTCTAGATATTCCTGTTGAATTGCAATGAAGTCTGGATTTTCTAGATAGGCAATCACTTCTCCTTTCTTAACATAGCCGCCTTCTACAAATTTCTTAGTACCTCTTATGATACCACTTGCTTTGGCGGATATAGATGAATGCGCATTGGCAGGCAATCCTAGAACACCTGTAGCCTTCACGTAGTCATTTGCTTTGATAGATGAAAAATCTCCAAACTTCAATCCTACGGTCTTGGCCTGCTCTTGTGAAAGGTGAAGACCTCCTTCTTCGTGTGATACATGTCCATGCTCGTCATGACCAACAGATTCATCATGTGCAGAGTGGTCATGCCCATCGGTTTCGGAATGAGCCGAATGGTCATGTCCATGATCATGACCGGCAGATTCTTTGTGATTATGCCCGCAAGAAAGCATCAGTATTGTTAGAGAAATTATTGATATATATTTGATAAAATTCATTGTATTATTCTTTATTGATTAGTAAGATATTGGTAGTCAGCTACTGCTTTGTTGTAAGCTCGTATCTGCTCCCAATAATTCTTGTTATTGTTGGAAAGTAATTCTAGTGTATTCAATAACTCTAGGTAAGTAAGCTGACCAGCTTGATAATTCAACTTACTGATTCGAAGCATCTCAGGATTTATATTATTGATTTGATCTTCGTAAAAAGTCATACCATTCTTGTATAGATCTATCCTTGATTGCAATTGCAGACGTTCTTCCTTTAAAGCAAGCAACTGACTTTCATATTGATAGTTTCCAATATCAAGTTGCACTTTCTGAGCCTGTATTCTCTTCTTAGCTTGCCCATTGAATAGGGGTAAAGAGACTCCTACTTCTGCCGCATTTAACCATCCACCTTCATAGAATCTTTGAGCTGCATATCCGACTGAGAAGGTAGGCTTCAACACGGATTGCATTGTTTCTATTTTTGCTGATTCTATGGCAATGTCTTTTTGACATTGAATTAAGAGAAGGTTATTTTCAGTACCCATCGATGGAGTAAAAGCAATAGCAACTAGACTTTCTGTAGGAATGACTTGTTGTGATGTATTGAGTAGTATCTGAAACTGTTTTTGCAGATTGGCTAATTCAATGGAAGTCTGACTCAACAGTAGCTGATACTCTTGCCATTTCGATTTCAGTGTTAATGATTCTAATCGATTAGCTGCTCCAGCATTGACCCTTACTTCGGCTTTGCTGACATAATCACTGTAAGTATCCGTAAGATTGGTGTATAGTTTTCTGATTTCATTTTTAAATTGAATCTCAAAGTACAATTGCTTCACCTTCCATTTGAGTTCATTTTCTGTGATTTGCTTCTTTGTGGAACTTCTTGTAGCGTATGCATCTTGCAATTTGTTCTGTGCTCTCGTCACGCTTGGATGAGGAATATTCTGTACAACACCTAGCTGATTTACCTGCTGTCCAAAGTCAGTATCAAAAAGACCATCGCCTTGATAGCTGATATCCGTATTCCCAAGATTGTACTTCAGGTTTTGGAGAGACTGATTTCTAGCCACATCCAGTTTGGCTGCTTTGATATTAGGATGATTGGTTATAGCCATTTCCATTGCAGTCTCAAGGTCGATTACTTGCTCTTGTGCTTGTATAGATGAAAGTATTCCGATATATAATATGATTGTCAAAGCACTTCCTTTTACAAGATTGCTATTTCCTCTCTTTCTATTAAACCGTCTTTCTAACCAATAATATAGTATAGGTAAAATGATGAGTGTAAGGAAGGTAGCTGTAATCAATCCACCAATTACCACAGTTGCTAATGGACGTTGAACTTCCGCACCACCTGAAGTTGATAGTGCCATAGGCAAAAACCCTAAGGAAGCAACGGCTGCCGTCATGATAACAGGTCTGAGACGAACTCTGGTTCCTGTAATTATTCTTTCCATTATATTTGTCATTCCTTCTTTTTTAAGTTGATTAAAGTATCCGATAAGAACAATACCATTCAATACAGCTACACCAAATAGTGCGATAAATCCAATCCCTGCAGAAATACTAAAAGGTAAGTCTCTTAGCTCCAAAGCCCAAATCCCTCCAATGGCAGATAAAGGAATGGCTGTAAAGATTAATGCTGCTTGTGATACAGAACCAAAGGTGAAATACAAAAGGATAAAAATGAGCGCTAATGCCAGCGGTACAGCAATCGCCAACCTAGCATTTGCTGCTTTCAAGTTCTCAAATTGACCACCATATGTAAAGTAATATCCCATTGGCAGATCTACCTTGGCATCCAATTGAGATCGAATATTCTCCACTAAAGACTCTACATCCGTATCGCCTACATTTACACCAATAACAATTCTCCTATTGGTATTCTCTCTGGACACTTGCATTGGAGCATTGATGAGGTCGATATTTGCTACAGAAGTAAGAGGCACTTGACTTCCATCACTAAGATTCACAAATAGATTTTTGACATCTTCTATGCTTGATCTATTCTCTTGAGATAGTCTGACTACAAGATCAAACCGTTTATCCCCTTCATAGATGATACCCGCTTTTTCGCCAGCAAAAGCAGAACGAATAATTTGATTGACTTCTCTGACATGCAAGCCGTATTGTGCCATGCGTTGGTAATCATATGAGACCATGATCTGAGGCATACCGATGGTTTGTTCAACATTTACAGTACCGACACCCTCTATCTTACTAATTACTTTTTCTGCTTCCATAGCACTCTGATACAGTTGGTCTAAGTCTTCGCCAAATAACTTGATGGCAATGTCAGCTTTGGAACCAGTCATTAGTTCATTGAATCTCAATTGTATCGGCTGTGAAAATTCAAAACCCACACCTGGAATACTGTGTAATGCCTCTTCTAGTTTATTGAACATGCCTTGCTTAGTACTGGCAGAGGTCCATTCTCTTTTGGGTTTCATGACCAATACATAATCGGCAATCTCAACAGGCATAGGATCAGTAGGTATTTCTGCAGAACCAATATTGGCAACTACATCTATAATCTCTGGGAAGTCTTCTAATAATTTGTTTTGAATCATCTTGGCCGTCTCTACACTTTGAGATAGCGAACTACCTGGAGGAAGAATATGCTGCATAGCAAGATCTCCTTCTTCTAGTGTAGGAATAAATTCTCCACCCATACGACTAAAGACAACTAGACTCAATACGAATATTGCAAATGTGACTCCTACGAAGATCGTCTTGAATCGAAGTGCAGCATTGAGAATTGGAGTATATAATCGTTGGAAAAATGAAATAATCTTGTCTGCGAATGTTCTCTTGTTGACAATGTCTTTTTTCAAAACCAAAGCGACCATCATAGGTACATAAGTCAATGAAAGAATCAAAGCCCCAGCAATGGCTAACATCACCGTTTGTGCCATTGGCTTGAACATCTTACCTTCAATACCTACCAATGCCAATATCGGAATGTAGACCAGTAGAATGATGATCTCTCCAAATGCTGCCGAACTTCTAATCTTCTGTGATGAGGTGATGACTTCATCGTCCATTTCCGACTGTGTGAGTGATAGACCCGCTTTATTGATATGGAGACGATGCACAATGGCTTCTACTATGATCACAGCACCATCTACTATGAGCCCAAAATCTATAGCTCCAAGGCTCATCAAATTAGCAGAAATGCCAAGCATGTTCATCATAGAGATGGCAAATAGCATGGCTAGCGGGATGACCGAAGCTACTACAAGTCCAGCTCTCCAATTACCCAATAGCAATACTAGTATAAAAATGACAATAAGACCTCCTTCTAAGAGATTCTTTTTTACTGTTCCAATGGCGGTACTTACCAATTTGTCTCTTACTAAGTATGGCTCTATCACTACGCCTTCAGGAAGTGATTTTTGAATCTGAATAACTCGCTCTTTGACAATCTCTGTCACCTGTGCAGAATTTGCTCCTTTGAACATCATGACTTTTCCACCAACTACTTCTTTGCCATCTCTGACTAGAGCACCGTATCGAGGAGCTTTGCCATATTGAACGGTAGCTACATCATGGACCAAGACTGGGATGTTTCCCTGATCACTTACTACAATATTTCCAATGTCTTCTAACGACTTTGCCAAGCCTTCCGAACGGATGTAATAGGCACTAGAGTTCTTCTCAATATATGACCCTCCTGTATTTTCATTACTTTTTTCTAGTGCTGAGAATATATCAGTGATGTTAATACCACGAGATTTTAATAATGAAGGATCTACAGCAACCTCATATTGCTTGAGAAATCCTCCCATAGAATTGACCTCGGCAACTCCTTCTATCCCCAAGAGTTGACGAGTAATTATCCAATCCTGAATGCTTCGAAGCTCCATAGGCGAATATTTGCTTTCATACCCTTGCTCTGGTCGTACAACATACTGATAAATCTCACCCAACCCTGTAGAGAGTGGAGCCATCTCAGGTGTACCTAGACCATTCGGAATATCTTCTTCAGCTTCTTTGAGTTTTTCATCTACTAGCTGACGAGCAAGATAGATATCATATCCTTCATCAAATACAACGGTAACTACAGAAAGCCCAAACCTAGAAATGGATCTAATTTCTTCTGTCCGTTGCAAACTTTGGACTGCTAGTTCTACAGGTGTAGTGATGAATTGCTCTATTTCTTGTGTAGCAAGTGTCGGAGAAATGGTGATGATCTGAACTTGATTATTGGTAATGTCAGGCACCGCATCAATGGGAATCTGCTTGAGGGAATAAATACCCCACAAGGCTAGGGCTGCTGTCAACAGACCTATTACAAACTTATTCCTAACGGAATAAGCGATTATATTATCGAACATTAATTGATAATTTATAAGTTTTTAAAACAATAAGATGTAAAACTGACGGGACATAGATATCCCTAGAAAAGTGATTAACTAATGGCAGGAGGATGCCATTCACCTTTGTTGAAATCAAAGGAATATGAAAACTGATAAGTAAAAATACAAACTGTTGAAATTAAATCAACTGAATTATGGTATTCTAT
>CAZSKA010000065.1:0-15425 GCA_964607315.1 uncultured Saprospiraceae bacterium
ATGTTTACACAAGCACTTCTTCTAACTAACATAGAGTTTAATTTCTGACTAACGACTATATAATTTTAATTTCACAATTATCTGTTAGAGACGCGTGGTAGTTTATTCAATAAAAGATATAGAAAATATTTGTGGTATCAAGGCCCATACCTTAAGGATATGGGAAAAACGATACAGTATTCTTGTAGCAAAGAGAACCGAAACTAACATTCGTTATTATACGGAAGAAGATCTTAAACTAGCGCTGAATATCAGCATTCTTTATCGAAATGGCTTAAAAATCTCAAAACTCGCAAAATTAACCCCTGCTGAGTTAAGCAATCAAGTAGCAGAGATTACAGAAATCGATGATTCCTTTGAAAAAAATCTAGATACACTTAGTATAAGTATGCTGGAACTTGATGAAAGTAAGTTTACACAAATTCTGAATAAAAATATTGAGCAGCAAGGTTTTGATGAAACGATGGAAAATGTCATTTATCCATTGTTAGAAAAAATCAATCTGATGTGGATGGCTGATTCTATCAATGAAGTACACGAAACTTTCGTATTAAATATCATTCGACATAAGTTAATTGTGGAGATAGATAAAATACCCAGTGAACCTAATAATACTGAAAACCCTAAGTTCTTACTTTACCTTCCAGAGAACGAAAGTCAAAACCTTTCGCTCTATTATATGTATTACTATATCAAGAAGCAAAATTTTCCTGTTTTTTATTATGGTAACAATATTAATAATAGGGAACTTCTTTTAGGCGCAAACCATTTTAAACCTGACTATATATTCACCATTATAAATGATTCTTTCTCGGAGCAAGAAATGCAACCTTATATTGATCATTTATTAGGACAATTTGATGGAACATTAATCATCAGTGGTTATCAAGCAGTTAATCAATCTATTAAAACAACAGATAGATGTAGAATACTAAGCAGCTTGAATGAAGTAAATGCATATATAGAAAGCTTAAAAATTATTACTTAACAAATACCATTTCATTATACTAAGAGGTGGTATAATATAAAAATTGTAAATGAAATCTATATTTAAATTCTCAACTCTTCTTTTTATAACACTCCTTGTTTTTGCTTGTAAGCCAGCAGGTGAAAAAGCTGAAACTTCTGAAGCAGGCGAAGTTGCTGCAAAAGTAGGAACTACTTATGCTGTGAATACTGCCAATAGTAAAATCATGTGGGTAGGTACTAAAGTAGGCGGCCAGCATAATGGTGACATGCAACTTAAAAGCGGAGAACTTGCTATGCAAGATGGAAAAATTACTGGTGGAAATTTTGTAATTGATATGAATTCTATAAACGTTCTTGATTTAGAAGGTGGTAAAAAAGCTGGACTTGAAGGTCACTTAAAAGGAATTGGTGACGAAGCTAAAACAGATCATTTCTTTAATGTAGGAATGTATCCTGAAGCAAAATTTGAAATCACAAAAGCTACTCAATTATTAAATGATGAAAATGCAAATTACATCATCAGTGGAAATTTAACGCTTAGAGACAAAACTAAAGAAGTTAAATTCAAAGCTAAAATAGAAAATGCGGAAACTGCTATCACTGTTACTACTCCTTCTTTTACTATCAATAGAACAGAATGGGGAGTGAATTATGGTTCTGCTAGTTTAACAGATGGACTAAAAGACAAGGCTATAAATGACAACATTGGTCTTGAAATTATGTTAGTTGCTAGTAAGTAACTAAGTTATACAAATTTAAAAGATACTATAGCGCGTCGAACTTAGTTTTGACGCGCTTTTTTATTTGGGTCAAACCCGCATTATGCAATAGAAAATCTATACCGATCTGAAATGCCTTTGAAATAAAAGCTAAGCCAACTTTTGTTCATTTACCATAGTGGTTGCTATGCTTTATTCACTAAAGTTGTTATTTCTTTGGCATTTCCGTTCTCACTACGAAGTTCTTTTACATAATGCGGGTTAATCAAAAAAGATACAATGAAAAAAATTCTAATTGCAGGAGGTACTGGATTAATTGGGCAAGAAATCATACGACAACTCAATAGAAACACCTACGAAATTCACGTACTTTCTCGGTCTAAGAAGGAAAATAAAAACGGTATCATCTTTCATCAATGGGATACTAATCATAGAACTGTTGATGAAAATGCTTTGAAAGTAGATGCAATAATCAATCTCGCAGGAGCTGGCATCGCAGATAAAAGATGGACTGCAAATAGAAAAAAAATATTAATTGAATCTCGGGTAAATGCTGCACTTACTCTGAAAGAAGGTCTAGAAAAAATCCCATCAGCAGAGAGACCGAAGCATTATTTATCTGCTTCTGCAATTGGATATTATGGAAATTCTGGCTCAACTTTAGTTTCCGAAAAAGACAAGCCGGCTGATGATAGTTTTTTATCGGTTTGCACCCAAAAGTGGGAAGAAGCAGCTATAGAATTAGAGCGTGTCATTCCCCATGTTGCTATGCTTAGAATAGGTATCGTATTAAGTACAGAAGGCGGTGCATTCCAGAAAATGTTGATTCCTTTTAAAATGAGAATGGCAAGTTATTTTGCTAATGGAAGCATGATGTACTCATGGATTCATATTTCGGATATTGCTCGAATGCACATCCATATCATGGAGAACAAACTAAGCGGAATCTATAACGGTAGTGCTCCAGGAGTAGTAAGTAATAAGGTACTTACCATAGCAATTAAGAATGAAAAAGGCAGTGGATATGTATTGAATCCAGTTCCTAACTTTGCTTTACGCTTAGCAATGGGAGAAATGGCCGATGTCGTTCTCAGCGGTAACAATATTGATAGTCAAAAAATCATTGGAACAGGTTTTCGTTTTGAATATCCTGAAATCCAAGGAGCGATTAAACAACTTTTATCTTAACGTGAATAATGGATAAGGAATAAAATCAGTTGACAGAGATACATTCATATACAAGGCTGATTTTGTTTGCCTTAGCAGCGCTAAGGTAAATGAAATCGAACGATGTAGATGGATGTAGAAATGTCAATATTTCATAAAGCCTTTTAAAGGGTCATCATTTTCCTAAAAATTCTTCGAAATAGCTATAGCTAATCCTTCGGAATTTCTAATCAATCCTAGCCTTTTAATAGGTTTCTGATAAAATTCCTTATCCATTATTCACGTTATCTTAAAGTCTTTCTACTCCGTTTTCGTCAAAGACTAATGCGTCCGTCATAAACTGAAAATAAGGCAACATTTTCTTGAAAGAATCAACTACCTTCTGAGGAAAATCTTCTGCTAAAACTGCTTTGTCATCGAATTCTTTCCCTAATAAAAACTGCTTGTTTCTTACTAACTCTATATCAGGATGTGTTTTGTCGAAACCTTTAGGTGCTGTTTTTAATGCCTCTCCCTGCAATCCACCAAAATACTCCTTAACATCTTTTGACTTTAATAACTTTTTATATCGATCAGCTTCAGACATAATACCAGTTCTGATGAATTTTAGGTCTTTGGGGTCTGGGCCCCAAAATCCGCCTCCCACCATGCTTTGCCCACCAGGATGTACCTTAAAGTAAAATCCACCTCTTCTATATTTTCCTTCTCTTTTAAAACTAGATGCCAAAAAATTCTTATACGGAGACTTGTCTTTTGAAAATCGGACATCTCTATATATACGCATCACCTTAGACTTCTCTATTTCATCAAATTTATTCAGCCCTTCTTCTATTTGAGCTACAAGATCTTTAAAAGCAGCATGTGCTTCTTGATAACGTGGCTTGTTGGTATTGAACCATTCTCGCTCGTTGTTCTTACTTAATTCTTTCAAAAACGTAAGATGCTCTTTTCTTAAAGGGTTGTTCATTATTACTTCTTTTCGTTAATCTGATTATTTAACCAATTTGTACTATATAAATGTATTAAAGGGTAGTTTGAAAGATTTGTTCATAAATAAGTACTCATGTTTTTCAGCACCAAGTTTTCTCCACACTCGCGAAATAGACTCTATATCACTACCCAAAAAATCAACACGACGCACTCCCTTCTCGCTTGCATATCCTCGCACCTTCTCCGCCATCAACACCGCTGGATATATCTTCTTATATTCCTTATTGTTAACCGCCAACAAATAATACGCCACATCCACATCACGTAACAACAACACACTCGCTATCTTCTCTTCCCCTCTATATATACTAAGTACTTCTCCCGATTCCCGCTCATACAAAACATCCAACACCCGATTAAAATCCTCTTTCTTTACACCATGTTCTCGCAAATCACCTACCCACTCCGTATGAAAATCATACATCTCCATCGCCTTGTCCTTACTCTCTATCCTCAACACACAATCATCAAGCTGTTTATTTATCATCCGTCTATAATTCCCATCCATTCCTCTCCACAATGTCTCTCTTTCAGCACCAATCTCCCAAACATAGGTAGTCCTCCATTTTTGGGCGTAAGCCCGCTCCTCCAAACTAGATACCACACTCGGCACCTCAGCCGCTATTCCTGGCATAAACTCCACACTCATCTTCACACTCCGCGGTAAAGCCTCCATCAACTTCACGCCAATTTCATCCTTTTCCTCACTCATCACTCCACTCCCAAAAAACAAACCATTATATTTCAGAAACGTGGGAAAATTTATACTTCTTAATCCCCATTTCATTTTTTCACCAAATACCCAAACAGCTTGAACCACGCCATCTTTCTCCATAAATCGACAATCCCAGCCAGCACCACACACCGCATCCAAGTACCAAACTTGACACCACACAGGCAAATGATTATGCTTGCTTTTCTTATATGATTGCCTTTCTTTTATCATTTTTTACGAATCATTGTCAATCCATCTCTTATCGGTAATAAAGTAACTTGAACGCGTTCATCCGCAGCTAGCTCCCTGTTAAATCGATCAATTTCCGCTGTTCTCTTATCCATTTTCTCCTCTAAGATCTTCCCTTTCCAAAGCACATTATCCAATAAAAACAGAGCGCCACTTTTCAATCGAGGCATCAATAGATTATAATAATAGGCATTATCCATCTTTGCAGCATCAACCAACACAATGTCCCAGTCTTCTTCCAGCTCTTGCAAAACCTCCTTAGCATCACCTAAGATCAAATTAATTTTTCCTTTTCCTTCATGTTCATCTATGAATTCTTCTGCAATGTAATGATGTTCAGGATCAATCTCTATAGTGGTAACTTGACCATTTTCTCCTAATGCTTCTGCTATGGCAATCGTTGTATATCCAGTAAATGTGCCTATCTCTAATACTTTTGCTTCTGGTTTCAAAGCAACCAATTGAGCTATGAATGCACCTTGTATAGGTCCGCTAATCATGATACCATGATTTGTTCTTAAGAAGGATTGACGAGCAACTTTCTTCAACAAATCACTCGTTTGCGTAGAATGTTCTTCGCAATAATTCTCTATTTCTTTCGAATGAATATTATGCATTTTTCAATCTCTTTTTCAATATAGGATATGAAAATACCGCCACACAAATTATAATTACTCCAATATAAAAATTAGTGCTCAGTTCCTCATATTCTGCCAATATTGCTGCGGCTAATAAAATCCCATATACAGGTTCTAAATTTACAACAAGATTCGACGCAAATGCCGATAATTGTCGAAGAGAACGCATGCTTAAGATGTAGGCAAAGGTAGTACAAAGAAGTGCTAATATTAGAAGATATACAATGTCAGGCCAGCTAGGTAACCATTGAATGTCGGGATTATAAAGGTAAATAAATGGTGCACATATTGTAATAAACACCCACACTCCAAATAGCTGGATGCCTGCCAATTCCGTTGGCTTGGCATCATCGATATATTTCTTATTTAAGATAGAAAACAACGAGGCGAATAATGCTGATGACAAACCGACAATCACTCCCATATAATAACTAACATCAATACCATTTACTATAAAATACATTCCAGGTAAGATAATTATCCCAGTGATCAGCTCTATCCATTCAAACTTCCTCTTCACAACCCATGGTTCTATTAAGGAAGTAAACAGAGAAGTTGTTGCTAAGCAAATAAGGCTAACGCTTGCATTACTTAATTTGATAGAACCATAAAAGGTGATCCAGTGTAGTCCAACAATAACTCCTATAAGTGAAAATCGTATGAAAACTTTGCGAGGTAAAGACTTAATTAACTTTCCTACTTTTAAAATAAAAAAGAAACTGATACTGGCGAAGAAGACTCTCCACCACACTATAGATACTGCTGAAATAGAAATTAGTTTACCTAATATTGCAGTAAATCCGTACAATACAACAGCTAAATGCAGTTCAAGATAAGCTCTTTTCTTGGCCTCCATCAATTGACATAAATTACTTTCCTTAAGAAGCGAAAAGCAAGGGTAATTTCTAAAGTAGTATTTCTAATTTCTTGAGCTCTAATAGTAATTGATTGTCCCGTTATAGGATGTGGAATATTACCAATATCCGGGGCAGTGTATTGATTAAAGAAATCAGGCATAATATTCGCTTCTATTGAAACGCCATATAACTCACTAATTTCATATTGATATCCTCCACCAATCGTAATTCCTCCTAATACAGGTCGGACAAATTGCTCGAATGGAGAATTAATAGAAATTATGCGTTGATTGACATCTTCTATATTTGTAAAAGCAGTGTATTCACCTCTTAAACCAATTTTATAAAACAAGTTTTTCCCTTCTACAAATTTCTTCGCACCTACTTCAAGGCTTATATTATTATATCTATATGAAACACTAGGAACAAGGATATTTTGGAAGCTGGAAAAAAATCGATTGGTTGATCTTCCTCTTTGATGCAGTCCTACACTAGCGTATAAAGAACCTGTATCATTCCCTTCATCATATGATTCTACGAAAAAACCAGCATTATAACCAATCATAGGTTGAACACCTAAACCTCGAATACCTTGCTGAGTACCTACATTAAATCCACCCTTGGGCCCAAACCAAAAACTTTGACTATTTCCTACAAAACAAAAACTGAATACTAAAAGAATTATTAATGAACATTTCATATGTCTGTAAAAGTAAAACATTTTATACCAATTTAGAAAAGGAGAATAACTAATGTCATTTTAGCCAACATTACTACGTTTAAAGCCAGAATTTAAGGTTTAAATATTGTTAGACCTTCAGAACGTGAATTTCTAAGTTTTGGCTTTTTGCCCATTCGGATACCTTTTAGGTACAGAACTTCTCCGTGTTTTAATTCATCTGATTCTTTTAAGTAATTGCGTTTTCTTAGTGACTTCTCAGTCACGGCGTACCTCTGTGCAATCTCTATAATTTTCTCTCCATGTCTCACCTGATGCGTATCTCTAGATCCAGAAAAACTTGTTTTTTTAGCTTCTAAATATACGATTGATTTACCTAGAATGGGCCCATTAATTTTATAGATTTTATCATTATATTTATATAGATCATTAACGTTCACACCAGTTCTGATGGCAATATCTTTTAGAGTCTCATTTCCTTCTGCCATGACCATTTTCACACCATTATGTGCTTCAAGATCGGGGAATGAAGTCATTCCATTTTCTTCTTCCTCGCCAAGAACTTTATTTCCTATCTCCATTACTTCTGCAAGTAAATTATCGAAATTGAATTTCTTTTTATCTTCTTTGTTATCTTTTACTTCTGCAACAGCTTCCTTCACATTTTCTTCCCATCTCTTCTTAAATTTTACATAGTTTTTAGTGAAGTCTGAGTCTTTACTGGCTTCCGCCCAAAAGGAAGGCTTCTTTTTCTTCGTTCTGTTATTCTCTTTGATGCTTGGCCTAGAAGTTTCACGTTCTATTTCTTCCATAGTTTCTTCCATGAATGCTATTTCTTCATTTCCTAGGTCTTCGTGCTCTTCATCTACTTTAGCGAATAAATCAAGTTCTTCTACAGCCATATAATCAAATCGTGAAAGTTGATATTTTTGGATGACACCAATTATTTTAGAAGGGTACTTAGGATCAGTAGCATAACCTGCTTTTCGCAAGCCTTTTGCCCAAGATTTATAATCTGTCGAACCATAATCGAACAAAAATGCGTAGCGTTTATTATTCATCAAAAACTCAGAATGTGCAATATATGAAGCCTCATCACTTTCAAAAACTCGAAAACAACTTTCTCTCAAATTTCCTTTCTCGTCAAGATCATCATCAACTTTATAATAGCCTTTCCCTTCCCATGAAGATCCACATTTAATTCCGAAATGATTATGTGCAAAAGAAGATAATTCACTCCTTCCCCAGTTTGATTCTAGAAGACCTTGAGCCAACTTGATACTTGCTGGAATTCCAGTTCTTTCCATTTCAGAAACAGCAATATACTGGAAAGTCTCTATATAAGAATCAACTAATTCTTGGGCTTTAAGCCCAAAAAATGTAAAAAGAAAACTCAATACTAATATTAACTTTTGCATAATCTAGCGTTTAAATATTACGAATAATAATATATGTTTAACAAAAACCATTCCTAACTTTTTATGGTTAATGAATTGGAATGTCTTATCGTTACATTTCGATATGATTTTACATCATTGTAATCAATGAATAGAAATTTCATTGCATAAATGATAGTTAGCATTATTACGGATACATGAATAACGCCTAGGATACTTCTTAATTTATAAACTTAAAAAAATTGAAATTATTATGACTAATGTAATGGATTTATTACAATCTCAATTAACACCTGAATTAATTGGTTATTTATCGAAGTCTATAGGTGGTGAAGATAGAGAAAAAACTGCAGTAGCTGCAAATGGTGTTTTTTCTGTATTATTAAATGCACTGACTAGAAACGCAGCAAAACCTGAAGGTTTGAGTGGTTTATTAGGTGCACTAGATAGAGATCACGACGGTAGTATTCTTGACGATGCTGTTGGATTATTAAGTGGAATGCGAGCTCCTCAAAATAGTAAGATGTTGAATTCAGCTGGAATGTTAGGACACATTTTGGGTGGTAAGCAAGGAAGTGTGGTTCAAAACATAAGTAAAGTAAGTGGCCTTGACGCTATGGACGTAGGACAACTTTTACTTAAGCTTTCGCCACTTGTAATGGGTGTATTAGGAAAACAAAAGAGAGCTCAAGGATTAGATGCAAATGGAATATTTGATATGTTAAGTGGATCTGCTAAACAACAGGTCAAGCAAAACCCACAAGCATCAATTTTCGAAAAAATATTAGATAGCGATGGTGACGGAAGTATCGTGGATGATATCGCATCAATAGGATTTAAAACATTAGGCGGATTATTCAGAAGATAATCTGGATAATAGATAAGATAAAACCCTTCATCAATGGATTTGGTGAAGGGTTTTTTTATTACTTTTTTGTGTCGCTCCTACGGAGCTTTTTATTTTTCAGCGCCTTTTGTTTTACAAAGCTGTCGCCCCGATGGGGCTTTTGTTTCAAGTTGATTTTTTTGCATAACATTATCCTGCTTAGTCTTTGTTAGAATATAAAAATCAAGCCGAATTCTTTTTTCCTCTCCTAGACTTAATCAAATTTTATTTAGCTCCGTAGGAGCGACAGCTTGGTAGAAATAATCAGAGAAATAAAAACATAGCTCCAGAGGAGCGACACTTCTTTTTTGCCAATTTTGTGTCGCTCCTACGGAGCTTTGTAATTTCTCTTTTTTTGCCCTTTTACAAATCTGCTTCCCACTGGGCTTTTGTTCTTTAAAATCTTTTTAGATTTCGTTGTCTTTGCTAAATAGAAAAAATCAGAAGTAAATCAATGAGACAAATCATTTAAGAAACAGAAAACATAGTCGCGGTATAAATTCAAATTGATTTATCTTTAAGTATCACTTTATTCAAATTAATGATTTAAACTGACTTTAATACACACATAAATTATGCATGCACTGATTAAGCTTTTTTTCATCCTTTTCTTCTTACTAACTTATGTAGTGAGTTCTGCTCAAAGCAAGAATGATTATGTATGGTTGACTGGAAGAGGGAGTAAAAAAAATATATTAGATTTTAATTCTGGTTCGGTGATCATCACCGAATCAGAATTATCCTTAGGAATTATGGGAGATAATGCTAGCTATTGTGATGATAATGGTAATTTAATTTGTTATTCGAATGGTTTCGCAATTGCAAATGCGAATCATGAAATATTTATGAATGGTGATTCTCTAAGTAGTGATGATAAATTTTTTTTAAATGGAAATCTGTCTGAAAATGGAAGAATAGGTGTTCAGGACCTACTTATTTTACCAGAACCTTTTTCTGACAGTACATTTTACATTATACATAAACCTCGTTTCTTTAATGATGAGAATGATTTAAAGGCAGGTTATCTCCTATATTCTTTTTTGGACTTAAATGCAAACTCTGGACAAGGAGAAGTAATTGAAAAAAATATTGAATTCTTTTTTGATGAATACTTATTAGGCTCTTATTTAACTGCCATTCATCATGCAAATGCCGAGGATTGGTGGATTATCGACTTAAAAGAAACAGAAAATGAATATTTTACTTTTCTTCTAGATTCTACTGGAATTTCCTTAATACATAGTCAAGAAATTGGTGGCGATAGATTTTATGATGCTGCATCTTCTGGAACAGCTAAATTTTCTTCTGATGGTACAAAATATTGTCATTTTAATTATGGAGACCAACTATGGATCTATGATTTTGATAGAGAAACCGGTTTACTCAGTAATGCGGACGAAATAATCATAAATGACACTTTACCTCAGGTTTTTAGTAGTGTAGAGTGGTCTGCCAATTCCCGTTTCATTTATGTGGCTTGTAAATTTTATTTATATCAAATTGATACTTGGAATAACAATGAAGTAGAACTAATATCTGAATGGAGTGGACTTAGTGACCCTTTTGCCAATACCTATTGGTTAATGGTACAAGGGCCTGATTGTAGAATCTATTTGCGTTCTACAAATGGGACAGATTCGTGGCATGTTATTCATTATCCAGATGAAAAAGGGCAAGAATGTGGTTTTCAGGAAGCAAGTGTTCGTCCGCCTAATGGAGGTACTTTTGGTAACTGGCCGAATCATCCTCGCTGGAGAGTTGATGAAGAAGAAAAATGTGATCCTAGCATCATTTCTATGTTAGGACAACCCGTTTACTATGTTGAGCAAATAAAAATTTATCCTAATCCAGCACAGAATTTTATAAAATTAGAACTTCCTTCTATAGGTAAAGGGGAAATAGAAATCTATAATACAAATGGTCAGTTAAAGGAAAAAAGAAAGTGGGATTCTACAAACAATGAAACTATTTCTTTATTACATTTCCCTTCTGGCATGTATTTCTTGGAATTCATCCCACTTGATAATCCGAAAAGAAAAGTCTATCAGGGGAAAATTATTAAGCAGTAAAATATCGTTTTGACATATTTGTTTTAAAAATTGTGTCGCTCCTACGGAGCTTTTTATTTTGTCAGCTCTTTTTGTTTTACAAAGCTGTCGCCCCGCTGGGACTTTTGTTTCATGCTGATTTTTTCTGATTAACATTATCCTGATTTGTCTTTAGAAAATAGAAAAAATCAAACCGAAATTATTTTCACCTCACTAAGGCTTAATAATATTTTATTTAGCTCCGTAGGAGCGACAGCTTGGTAGAAATAATCAGAGAAATAAAAACATAGCTCCAGAGGAGCGACACTTCTTTTTTGCCAATTTTGTGTCGCTCCTACGGAGCTTTTTATTTTGTCAGCTCCTTTTTTCTACAAAGCTGTCGCCCCGCTAGGGCTTTTGTTTCATGCTGATTTAATTCTAAATATTCACTATTTAATGGCTACTGAAGTGCCATGTTGTATAGAAATCATGTAAAAACATCATCATGCTTTTTAGCAACGACAGAAATAATCCATCTAAAAGTATCCTGTAAGTACTACCACATTCTTACATTACGTTATTTTTGCGAAGAATAAGAGATAATCAATATGAAAAGTGTACACGTTCTAATTTTTATTTTGGGCTTGACCCTAATTACTATTTCATGTAAAGATCCAGTTCCAAAGACAGAAAATAAAAATGATGATGGGTCAATGACTATCGTAACTGGTAATCCCGCAGTTGATGCACTAACCAAACAAATAAAGGGCGATATAGAAAATTCTGAATTATACTATGAACGTTCTATAGCCTTCGCAGATATGGGAGCATTCGATAATGCTATTGGTGACATGAACCAAGCTATGAAATACGATAGTTTAAGACCAAAATACTATGCACATCTATCTGATTTATTTCTGAATTATTCTCGATCAAAAAAAGCACTTGCTACTTTGCAAATCGCTACTGAACGTTTTCCTCAAAATATTCCCATCCGTCTAAAATATAGTGAATTATTAATCACTCTTCGTCAGGATCAACGCGCTGTTCTTCAACTTTCCAAAGTCATGGAACAAGATAATGAAAATGCAGATGCATTTTTCTTAATGGGTCTTTTAATGCAGTCAATGGGTGAATTTGACAAGGCTAAAAAGTCACTTAAGGAAGTTGTAAGTATCGATCCCGAAATCACTGATGCTTATATTTTACTTGGCGAATTATATGAAAACGACAATCCCGATTTAGCTCTTCGCTACCTGGAAAATGCAATCACTGTTGACCCAGCAAATATTAATGCGCTTCATAGTAAAGCATTCTTCCTTCAAAATCATGACAGAGTACCTGAAGCATTAGACATTTATCGTCAAATAAATATTAAAGATCCGTATTATGCACCTGCATTCCTGAATGCTGGGATTCTTTTGTTAGAAATGGAAGAATTTGAAAGAGCATATGAACAATTCAATATTCTTATTGGTATTCAACCTACTGATCACTTAGCATATTTCTATAGAGGTTATACACAATATCTACAGGGAAAATTAGAACCTGCAAAGGCTGATTTAGAGCAGTCGCTAGTTTATAAAGATAATTATGAAAAAGCAAAAAAGGTTCTGAACGATATAAATACTGAAATCAAGCGTAAGAATCTGTAGTTACTCCTCTTCTTCTTTTGCTAAAAAATAGGCATGTACTTTCTTAGCAGCTGATAACCCTACAACTGTTGCTAAAGATGAAATTGTTTGCAACTTGATTTTGGAAACAGAACCGTAGAATATAAGTAGCTTATTTGCCGTCTTTTCTCCTACACCAGGAATATTCGTCAATTCTGTTCCTAATGCATTTCTCGATCGTTGATCTCTATGGAAGGTAATAGCAAAACGGTGTGCTTCATTTCGAGCATGCTGAATCACCTTTAATGTTTCACTTTTTTTATTGATGTATAATGGTATAGGGTCTTCCGGAAAAAAGATTTCTTCCAGTCGTTTTGCAATTCCTATCATCAATATTTTTTTCTCAAGACCAAGATCTTTTAGAATTTCATACGCCGCATTTAACTGTCCTTTTCCACCATCAATAATCACTAGTTGTGGTAAATCTTCATTCTCTTCTTTTAATCTTTTGTATCGTCTATACACCACTTCTTTCATACTCGCGAAATCATCAGGTCCAACAACTGTCTTGATATTGAATTTCCTATAATCTTTTTTGGATGGTTTGGCGTTTTTGAAAACGACACAGGATGAGACTGGATTTGTACCTTGAATATTCGAGTTGTCGAAACATTCTATATGGAAAGGTACAACTTTCATCTGAAGGTCTTCTTGCATGGTTTTTAGTATCCTTTCACTGCTTGTTACTTTCTTAGCTTTATTCATTGCTTCTTTTCGTAACTGCAGTTGATAATACTTAACATTCTTCATAGAAAGATCGAGTAATTTCTTTTTATCTCCTATGATCGGTGTGGTAATTTTCACATTCTCTATTAACCATCCAAGGTCAAAAGGAACGATAATTTCCTCGGCGAAACTATTGAACTTTTCACGTAATTTTTCGATGGCAAAAAGCATGATGTCTTCTTTTTCCTCATCCATATTTTTCGTGAATTCCACCGTGTCTGTATTAATTAGCACTCCATTTATAATTTTGAGGTAATTGACAAAGGCAGATTTTTCATCTTCTTCGTATCCGAAGACATCAATATTTCCTAGAGAGGTAGAAACGACTGTGGATTTTGCTTGGTAATCCTCGAATGCCGTAAGCTTATCTTTAAAACTCTGAGCAAGTTCGAATTCCATTGCCATAGAGTGTTTTTCCATTTGCTCTTTAATATAGTTTTTGACAGGTGCAAAGTTTCCATTTAAGATATTTTTTATCTGGTGGATCTTGTCGTCATAAACGGCTTCTTCTTCGAGTCCCACGCAAGGTCCTGCACAATTTTTGATGTGGTATTCAAGGCATACTTTAAATTTATCTGCCGCTATATTTTTAGGAGAAAGCGGCAGAAAACAGGTTCTTAATTGGAAGAGTTTTTTGATGATGTCTAGGATAATATTGACTCGATATTTAGACGTGTAAGGACCGAAATACGTGGATCCATCGCGGATTAATTTTCGAGTAAAAAAGACACGCGGGAAGGGTTCTTTTTTAATGACGATATAGACATAGTTTTTACCGTCCTTCATCAACACATTGTAGCGCGGCTGGAATTTTTTGATGAGTGTATTTTCGAGAAGGAGTGCATCTGTCTCTGTTTCCACTATGGTGAATTCAATGCGAGAAGCGTGTTGGACCATTTTTCTGGTCTTATATGCTTTATTTTTGGTTGACCCAAAGTAAGATGTCAAGCGATTTTTAAGATTCTTTGCTTTACCTACGTAAAGAATTACATCGTCTTCATCAAGGAAACGATATACTCCTGGTTGCTTAGGAATCTTTGCCTGTATTTCTTTAAAATCTTTATCCGTCACTAGCTTTACATCTTATACTTCATCCATTCCGAGAATCATCAATTTAGCACTTGCCATATTGGTTGCTAAAGGTATATTATGCACATCACATTGTCTCATCAACATTTGAACGTCTGGCTCGTGAGGATGTTTATCGAGTGGATCTCTAAAGAAAAACACCATATCCATTTCACCTGTTGCGACCAATGCTGCAATTTGTGCATCTCCACCAAGAGGACCAGAAAGATACTTGGTTACTTTGAATCCCGCTTCTTCTATATGACTTCCTGTTGTACCAGTAGCAGATAAATCGACAGACTTCAGATAGTCTTTATTTTGGAGAATGAAATTAATGAGTTCTGCTTTTTTCCCGTCATGAGCGATTAAAGCAATTTTTTTGTATTTCACTTTAAATGTTTTTGTAAAGGTAGGGGAAAATTTAAATTTTTCTTTTTTGTATAGGCTATTTGCCAGAAAGAATGGTTTAATAATTTTAATCTTTGTTCTTTTGGCTTGACCCAACTTGTGCTGAGAGAAGTCGATGTAAAAAAACCAAAAGGTCAAGGCTGTAATATCAATTCTGTTTTAGGGTTTCACATTAGTTTAAAGAATTATTAGGACAAGAACGAGGCAGAAAACGCAGGAATAGCCTTAGATGCTATGTTAAATTACAAACATTTAAT
>CAZSKA010000066.1:0-15400 GCA_964607315.1 uncultured Saprospiraceae bacterium
TCTTCAAACCCATGAGAAGGAATGAAAATAGATAAATAATTAGTGTCTACATTATTAAAAACTTTTTCAGTAGTAAAGTTTAAACTTCCAAATTCATAGTAATCATAATCGAAGATAGTCCGACAAATGGTAGAAGGATGTTGTTCCTCATTTTCCTCATTATTTTCCATATTATCTATGTTTTCAGCGCAAGAGAATAGAAAAAAACAAGCAAGCAAGAAAATAATATAGGTGTTATTCATATTTAAAAATTAATTTGTTTTCAATATTATTAATTTGGAGTATGTACGGTCCTTCTTTTAGGCCTAAAGTTCCTAAATCTATAGTAATTTCTCTTGTATTACTGAATTTTTTATTATATATATGTTTTCCTTGGATAGAACTCAAATATGTACCTTGGAAATATAGTTAGATTCGAAGATAGAATTGATGATTAAGTAAATGGAAGTAGATACGATCTACTCTTTAAAGATGGAAATAATGTAGAAATATTTGCGGAATTTAAGAGTTATCTTCCAAATTCTCTTTCTAGTTTTCTATCTCCAAATAGTGCAACATTACAACAATTTCTCACCTATTTAGATGCAACAAATTCTATAGACCGACTACGGTATTTCTTTGATGCTGGAAAAATTTCAGAAATTCAGTTGTTAAAAATAGATTCAAAACAGTTTTTGTAAATAATGCGGATACTTGGTTCAAATCAGTAGATGAAGGAGGTTTAGGACTAGATAAGATGAAACAACTTTTTGAAAAATCTCCTTTTTTCTTTGAAGATTCTACAGATTTTATAGAATTATTAAATAATAATTCAAATTTTAGAGACCACGTATTTAGTTTTGTAAAATCAAATTAAAATGATAAAATACTTAAGACAAGAACAAGGAATTAATGGTGTGTATGTAGATCACTATAATACATATTTTTGGAAGAAACGTCAATTGCTAAAGAATGAAGAAGTATTTTTTGATGGTGATATAAGAAGAATAGTTGTTGGTTATGGGATTATTTTAGTAGTTGATTCTGACAAAAATCTTACTCGTATTAAAGCAAATGAAAAAAGGAAATACGAAGGGATAAAAGGATTAGATGTTATCATTGATGAAAATAATATTATAAGAAGTATATGGAACAAAGATTATACAAAGTCATTTAAACTAAGAATAAACTTAAAAGAAAGTATTGAAGTTTGGAAAACTGAAAGTTATTTTGGAAATCCTATAATAATTGATAATGATCTTTATGGAATTTATCCACAGAATATTTACCATATTGATGTGGAAGATGGTCAACCACTTTGGAACAGTGACATCTCGCAATTCGGTACTTACAATAATTTCTGGAAGGAAGAAAAACAAGTTGAAGTCAAGCAAATTGTTGGTAAGTGGAAAGAACAATTAATTGTTCAGCTTAATAATGGAACTTTTATAGGAATAGAAAGTAAGAATGGGAATTTGTTATGGTCTAAAAACAATGTCGATAATAATTTCACTGGTCAACAATTAAGTAATGGCTTTGGCCAGCCTGATTATCCGTTTATAGATGAAGATAAGGGTGTTGTTTATATTCTACAAGGTGAGTTATTTATTAAATTAGATATTGAAAATCAAAAAGCTTCTTACGAATGGAGCAGTGTAGATGATAATCCAGAACAATATTTCTTTATAAAAGATTCTAGAAAGGTGGGTGATAAGATTTATTTTACAGCTTCTTTACATCCTGGCTCATCATTAGTAAATCAAATCGGTGTATTTGATATCAATCTTAAAAAAGTAATTTGGCAGTATGAATTAGAATTGGATAAAGGAGTTTTTATTCGTGCAAGTCAAAATAATATACAAGTTGATATTAATCATCTTTACATTCTAGACTCTAGCGCAACTCTTCATGTATTTGAAAGGGAAGAATACAGTAAAATTAATCCCCCAAAAACATGAATTCCATTCTTCTATTCTTGGCCTTGCAGGCATCGCTTGGTAGAGATTCACAACCTTTTACTGGATTAGTGGAGCCGTTTCCTTTGATGATGAAACGATTCGGGTCATAATCGTATTTTTCTATTAGGTAGGATACCACGGCACTGGCTCTGTCTTCTGAAAGTTGTTGGTCGTTTTCTGGATTTCCAGTAGAAGCTACATTACCTTCAATTCTAACTTGAGCATTAGCGTATGTTTGCAGAAGATCCCTAATTTTAACGTCGATAAAACTTTGGGCGGAAGCCGATAACTTTGCAGAACCAGGTGAAAAATTAATGATCAATGGTTTTGTGGAGAAGGCTTTTCTATTTGCGTCTGGTTCGGAAATTGTACTGAAATCTTTGTCGCTTTCTGCACCGAAATTTTCTCCTTTTAACTCTTTATCCGCATTATTAATTGCGTCCATATTTATGATGGATTTCCAACGTGGTCGTGCACTCGGTGCAAGTTTACTGGCAGCATAGATTTTACCCATGTCTTTGTAGATTCCCTCAGCTTTTATTCCCGTATACGAACCATTCAATCCAAAAAAGTTTTTGTTATCTTCATGAGAAGCTATTCGCACTTTATCCATCACTTCCAATACTTGTTGTTCCGTATAACGAGAATCTTTGGCGTAGATGTATGCTGCTGTTTCGTATGCATTTCTGTCGTTGTTTATTTCAGAAACAGCAGTCATCCACGCTTTGTAGAACTGATTGATGATGTTCTTTTTCTCATTTAAGAAGTCTTTTTTAACTACAAAACATCTCGCTACAACATGTGAAGCTTCTTTAGTAGTTTGTAAAAGATTCGCATTCATTTTTCTGGCTAAAGCCTCAGGTTCATTCGTAGGAACTACAAAGGCTTGTGCATTATTACTGTTGAATTTTTCGTAAGCAGCTTCGTTGCGTTCTATTCCACTGAAATTAATATCTCTACCACTCATTCCACTTGCCTCCAATGCTCGCTGCATGAAAGTTTCGCTTGCACTTCCTCTTCTCAATGCGACACGTTGATTGTCAAGATCATTTACATTTTTGTATTTACTGTTGGCTATTAAAGCTAAGTCCCCTCTCGACCAATCTACTTGCATAAATACCTGTGGTTTGTCATCTTTCCATCGTTCAGCGAAAGTTGTCATCTCATCGATACTATGAATCATGACATCAAATTCGTCCTTCTCCCAGGCATCCATGGCTGCATCTAGATTATTGTACAATACAAATTCTACTTTGAATCCAAATTCTTTAAAAAATCTAGATTCTTCATTTCCAAACCATCCTTTATTAAAGTAAATACCCGGAATTGCACTTCCATTGTCGAATAACTGAACTCTTAATTGGGTTTTGTTTAATTCAGCTTGCCTAGCGGCTTCTTCTTCCTGTTTTTTTATCTCAGCAGCTTGTTTATCTGCTTCTTCTTTTGCTAATCTCTTTTGTTCTTGTTTTAGGGCTTTCTCTTTTGCATTTTGCTCTTGTTCTTTTTTTCTATCTAGCTCTATTTGGTCTAGTTTAGAACCTAAAGATGTGCTTGTTACAAGGAATCTGATTCCAAGTACAATTGCAGCAACAATGCTTACAGTAATGATGATTTTAGAAAAAGTAGTAAGTTTTCTTTTTGCCATGAATTATTCAAAAAACGTATCGTATTGATTATCTCTATTTTCCACTTTTTCTCTTTGCGGAATTTCATTAAGGTCTAAAACATTTTCATCGTCAGCTGCTTCTTCAAGAATGTTTAATTTTTCTCCTTCACCTAATAATAAGCTAGATCCCTCTTTTTCCCACTCTTCTAACATTTTTAAACCTTCTTCTTCAAAAACACCATTTTGAAGGTCAAGAGAAGCCATGAATCCTTCTGAAACTTGCATAAAGCGCTCCATTTCTCCCACTTTTTGAGAAACATCATCTGCAACTGCTTCTAATGCTCTATCAAACATTTCCTTCTTATCTTTATCTCCTTTCAAAATTTTCATTGCTGTTCCCATCGCATTATGTGAAGCAACAATTGCTTTTCTCTCTTGCTCTTTTACATGAACTTGATCTTCTATATCTTCAAGCATGATTTCAGAATTCTCGTACATCCTATTCAATACTCTGTATAGGACTTCCATCTTCTGATAAAGCTTATCTAGTTTAATATTGGAGTTCTTAAGACGACTTGCTTTTCTCGTCTTCAAAATCACAACATTTCTTTTATTCTCTTTTTTAGCAGCGCCAGCTTCGGTAAGATTGCTACTGATTTGTTTTTCATTGTTTAGCATCAACTCCTTTAGTGTGTGCATTTGAACTCGCAACTGGCTAATCTGGCGATTCATTTTTCGAAGATTCGTTCTCAAATCATCGATATATGACTTCAAGATTCCTATAGGATCCATTTTAATGAAAATCCCAGTAATCCATCTCATTGCACTTTTGAAAATATAGGAAACTAAAGCCCTAGCCTTTGGGTCAACCGCAGTCCAAACCAACATCAATAGCAGAATAATCCCTACAATTATACCAACAGTTGATTTAAAGAAACCAATGATTGCAAGTAGAAATGCATTAACGAGTACAACACCTCCTATAATTGTACCTGCAAGAAAAATTATACCTGTTAATCCTTCCGGTCTTTTCCAAAATGTTTTTTTCTTCTGTTCAGCCATCTATTTGGTTATATATTTTTTGATCTTTGAAACATCCTCTTTTATCTGGTTCATAATCATTTGATATGAAGCCATAAATTGATCTTTGGTGAGTTGTACTTTACCAGCAACCTGATTAATTTCTTTTTTCGCTACTTTTAGATCCTCTTCCGTCTTTTCAATATCAGCGATTAATTTTTGGAGCTGTGATTTTTTCTTTTCGAGTCCAGATGTCAAACGTACAAGTTTATCTTCTCTTGCTTTTACTTGTTTGGCTTGTTGATCTCTAAAAGTTGCTTCAAAGTTCTGTTTTTCTGCCTTTAAAACATCTATATAATGCTGAGAAGTTTCAATTAATTTTTCTTTTGTAACACCATTGTTACTCAAAACAGCATAAGAAGATTTATAACGCGTGGGTTCATCATCAATTACACCTTTAAGTGAATGAAGGCTATCTTTGAATTCCAGGTAATCACTTCCATCCAGATTGTTCTTGTTCAAAGCCTTTAACAAAATGCTTGTGAACTTTTTTGCAGGTTTTATATCACCTTGTATATTACTTTCGAATGTTTCAGTTTCAATAATAGGTTCAGGTGTATCAGATTTTTTAGATTTAGACTTCGTTTTTTTAGGAGGTTCAGATTGTTCTTGAACCACCTTCTCTAGCTTTTCCTCTATGGATTCTTCCTCGACGATGAACAGCCTTTTAATTTTCTTCAACATGTTTATTCGTTTTTTCCTTGCTAGCTCTGAAAGTTAATTAAAATACACTCAAATTGGCAAATAAGTTGATAAAAGCAATTGATAAGTGAAATAAAGATACATATTATCGTAAAAACTCGACGAAAATCAGATTTTACACTATTATATCTTTGGGTTTAACCCAAAAATAATCATTGAAAATCAAATGTAGATTCTAGGATAGCACAAAAGTCTGCCGCCTGTTTATCATCTAGTAACCTTTTTCGAAGTTCTTGGTATACTGCTTCTGACTTTTCTTTATCGCCGTCGAGGTATTCTCCGTGACTAATGGCAAAAAGAAGTAAGCTATGATTACTTGCTAAAAGTCCTTTTTTACCTATTTTATAAAATTTCCTTAAAGAAGAACTATTTGGATATTGTATTTGCTCAAGTAGGTTTTCTAGGATTTTTAATCTTTGTTCTTGTACAGGATCAAAGTCTAATTCAAGACTTTTTAAATTTTCTAATGCATTAGATGCCATATCTGTAAAATCACTCTCTATAAATTCAGGTGCTTTTATACTTGCTTTCAGATATTCTTCTAAAAGAAGCAGATTTCCAAGAGCGTCTTCATCCGAAAAGACTGTTTTTAATTGACAGATTTTTCGAACATTGTTTTGAAGAGAAGATAGAATGTCATCTAGTTCAAAAACAGAATAGTTGCCATAAGTTCTGAAAACTAGCTCCCCTTTTGGGGTGAATAACATGATAGTAGGTGAGAAAATTACTTCGTATTTATTTGCTAAATCTAATTGGTTGGTAAGATCAACACTTACAGGAATAAAATCAGATAACTTATTAACTATTACTTCGTCTGACCACGCTTCATCGGATATAAATAATGGAACCTCATCCTGCATTACCCCAAATTCTACTAGCACATTTTTATTTTCTTCCATTCCTAATTTGAATCCATCTTCTAGGGATGTTTGCCATTCTGTGTTTTGGGCTTTAAGCCCAAAGAAAAAAAGATAAGAAATAAAGGTGAGAAGTATAGTTCTATTCATGTTATTTAGGTTTTCCTTTTCTTCTTTTCTGCAGCTGGGAAAAGTATATTGTTCAAAATTAATCTATATCCGGGAGAATTAGGGTGTAGGCTCAAATCTGTTTCCGGATCATCGACATAATGTTTATAATCTTCAGGATCGTGCCCTCCGTAAAAAGTCCAAGTACCATATCCGTAAGGACTGTGAATGAATCGAACTTCACCGTTTACCTTAGTTTCACCAAGCACAAGTACTTCTGATTTCACCTGATCTTTTCTGAAAGCAGTTGTTTGGCCCATAAAACCTTTAATGGTACGTGTATGATTTTGAGTCAACATAGTAGGGATAGGGTCCCATTTTGCACTGAACTCAAATAAGCTAAAGTAATCATCTTTAGTTGTAGTTTTTCTCTTTTTACTATCAATGCTGGAGAACTCATACACCATAGGGTCCGTGATAAGGTCAAAGTTTTTGAATGCTAAGGTAGCATCATAATTCAGGTGACTTTGGGCATTAGGCTCAGAACCGTCACCATCATATACATTATGACAAATATCATGACCTTCGGCAGCTAAAGCAATATCAAATGAATCAGTAGCTGAACACATAGCAAACATAAATCCACCTCCTTCAACATATCCTTTTATCTTTTTAGCAACTGCTAATTTTAGTTGAGATACTTTCGAAAATCCCAAACTCGTAGCAAGTGCTTCCATTTTTTGTTGATTCGCTCTATACCAAGGTTTGGTGTGTTGACTGGCATAAAATTTACCGTATTGACCAGTAAAGTCTTCGTGATGAAGATGCAACCAGTCATACTCAGCTAATTTATCTTCCAAAACTTCTCGGTCATAAACTGTTTCATAAGGAATCTCAGCATAAGTTAATACCATTGTTACGGCATCATCCCAGGGTTGAATTTTTTCCCCTCTTGCGTTAAAGTCGGGAGTATACACAGCAATTTTAGGTGCTTTTTCGAGTTTAATAACTTCTTGATTGACTTCAAAAGAAGCAATTTCTTGTCGGATCAGACCAAACTTAGAATTGGGTAAAATTTCATAAGATATTCCACGGATTTTACATTCGGCTTCGAACTGAGGAGTATGTTGGAAAGCGAAGCTTCCACCTCTGTAGTTAAGTAACCAGTAGGCTTCGGTTTCGAAAGTAAGCACCCAGTATGTTAGTCCATAAGCTTTGAGGTGATCTTTTTGTCTGTCGTGATCCATGGGGATCAAGATATAAGAGGCGTAAGCATGAGAGCTAACGATAATAAGTAGAAGCGCAAAAAACAATTTCCTCATAATCCAAATTTTCTAGTTGTAAGATGTACAAATATAAAGAGATAACTGCTTAAGGAGCAGAAATAATTCCATAAGAACGTTAATGTTGTTTTAATGTTGCGAGAAAGTGTTGAAAAAGGGGTTAAATGTGTTGTGGGTTATGAGGTGTTTTTTTGGTTTTGGAGGTTTTTGGTGTTTTTTATCAACTTAGATACTACATCATTGTGAAAGCTCTTATCCATATACCTCTCCACCCATTCCTTACACCTATAAATCCCCCACTTCACCCCAGCCCTAACCTGCCTACTAACCCCATATTCCCCTCTCGCTTGCCCTCTTATCTCCTCTCTTCTCTTTTCCATTCTTGCCTCGTATTCCTTAAACTCCTCCTTTCTTTCAAAATAATACCTCCCAAATCGACTTTGTACCAAAACTCCTTTTCTTCCTCGCATCTTATTCACCTCCTTTACATACACACTATGGAAAATCCGAATCTGTTCACTTACTATTCGCCATGGCTCTTCCATAAACTCTTTCCTGTTTACTCTTTTCTTACTCCGCATTCGCAGTGTATACAATCTCCTTAAAACCGCCGCTGACCTGATTCTTATTAATATCTGATATCCTTCACATGAAATATACATTTTGTGAATCTGTACATACCTTCCTAAATAACGATTAAATAACTGAGTGAATAGCTTGATCTCTTCACCATTACTAAAATATGCGCTTTTTCCACTCGATAAACTCTCTATCATGTAATAACCCTCTGGTTCATAGCGATGTGTTTTTTCCATAATTCATCTTTCTTATTAGTGTAATGAACATGGATTTCGTTCCAAATTTTTCTAACTATTTTTAAATTATTTTTTAAAGAACTGAATATCAAAGCTTTCTCGTTGGAAATTTGACTTTTATATTATAAAAATATTTAATGCGTTTTATCTTGCTTTTTAAAATGTCCACACAATTCCCGCTCCTTCTCCTCCTGCTCTCAACTCTATGTCATCCCTCGCATGAATTTTAATTACGGCAAATGCAACAGCTGCTCCTACCGCATATCCCACTATTACATCACTTGGATAATGAACTCCCGACCTAACTCGTAAATATCCCGTTATTGCTGGTACAGTAGCAGCTATACCATATACATATGGAATCGCCCTAGACGCTGGATATGCCCGTTGGAATAATGCTGCAGCAAAAAAGCTATTACTCGCCGCAAAAGAAGTATGTCCCGAATAAAAAGATGCTGAATCTGTAATTCCAAAATCCGCCCTTGTCTTTTCAAGTTCAAATAAATATGGTCTATGTCTATTGAATGAATATTTTGCAATGGTGACTAATCCTGCATTCAATGTCAATAGATCGAAGTACATAATACTGCTTTCTAACCATTCTTTATCTCCGAATTTGCTAGCATATACTAACAAAGGTAATACAGCTGACCCATTTGCAACATAATCACTCAATTCGCTAAATCTTGAATCGTCGTATCTTAAGGCAATCCGATCAAATCTATTTATTGTGTTACCATCTAAGTTAATGTACTCATCTAGCGTTATTGGTTCTGCTATTGATAATAGATAATATCCAGTTAATCCTACTCCAATACTTCCGCCGATATATCCCAATTCTCTTTTCCAATTAATGTCAAATGCTTCCTGAGAAAAAAGCGAATTTGAGTTAAATATGAAAAATAGAATAAGTATTATTACATTTGATTTCATTCATTTTTATTTGGGTTCGAACCCAAAAATAATTAATGAACAACTATATTAATCAAACAATAAGATAAATTAAAAATTAAGATGGAAGAAAAAGTAACATTGAAAGTAAATAAAAATGGTTCACTGAAAGTTATAGGAGAAGTTGAAATCGTTTTACCTGATGGGTCTTCTGAAGTTAAGGGTGGAAGATTTTCTATCTGTAGATGCGGCTTAAGTGAAAATAAACCATTTTGCGATGGTGCTCATAAAGGAACTGACTTCGACGCTAATTGGGATATTGAAAAACCTGCAGAATGAGCAATATAAGCGCACTCGAACCACAAAATTTGTGGAAAAATTTTGATCAACTAAATGCCGTTCCTCGCCCTTCCAAAAAAGAGGAACGTGTAATTGCTTTCGCCAAACAATTTGGTGAAAGTCTCGGCTTAGTGACGATGGTGGATGAAATTGGTAACGTAATTATCAAAAAGCCTGCAACTCCTGGGATGGAGAATAGAAAGAAAATTGTCATGCAAAGCCATCTTGATATGGTACATCAGAAAAATTCCGACACTGAATTTAATTTTGATACAGAAGGGATTAGAATGCTTGTTGAGGGTGATTGGGTAAAAGCTGATGGAACTACTTTAGGCGCAGATAATGGGATTGGTGTTGCAGCTATTATGGCAATTTTGGAATCGACAGATATTCCACATCCTGAAATGGAAGCTCTATTTACAATCGATGAAGAGACAGGAATGACCGGAGCTCTTGAACTGAAACCTGGAATGCTTTCTGGTGATATTTTATTGAATCTTGATACTGAAGAAGATAATGAGTTAACCATTGGTTGTGCAGGTGGTATTGATATTACAGCTAAAGGATCATACAATGAGAAACCTATGCCAAGTGGTAATTATCGATTTATGATTTTATCTGTTTCAGGACTGAATGGAGGACATAGTGGTATGGATATTCATAAAGGCTTGGGTAATGCTAATAAAATCATGAATAGAATTTTACGTGAGTTAATTCTTCCTCTTGATGTAAAAGTAAATCGAATCGATGGTGGTGGTTTACGGAATGCTATTCCTCGTGAGTCTTTCTGTATGTTGGCTGTTGAAGAACTTGACTTAGAGCGATTCAAACAAATTTTTGATGAGCAAGCGACAATTATCTCAGAGGAATATTATTTTACTGATAGTGAATTAAGAATAATTCATGAGGAGATTGATCCTTTTGACACATATGTCGATTCTCGTTGGTTGAAAAAGTTTATTAAGGCAATTTATGCCTGTCCGTCAGGAATCTATAGGATGCATCCTGAAATTGAAGGTTTGGTTCAAACTTCTAATAATCTGGCTCGAGTTTTAGTACAAAATGGTAGTTCTCAAGTACTGTGTTTAACTAGGTCTTCTTTGGAAACGGAAAAGAAAGATATCATGAATGCTATTCAATCTATATTTGAACTGATTGATTTTAGTATAGGATTTAGCGGTAATTATCCGGGCTGGACGCCCAAAAGGGGTGCTAAAATAGTCCGAGTGATGGAGGGGTTGTATAAGGAAATGTTTGAGGGTGAAATGCATGTTGCTGCATGTCACGCTGGTCTTGAATGTGGTATAATAGGAAAACACTATCCTAATATGGAAATGGTTTCCTTTGGACCAAATATAAGAGGTGCCCATTCTCCAGATGAAAGAGTACAAATAAGCTCTGTCCAAAAATTTTGGAATTATCTGTTAGCTGTATTGAGAAACATACCAGAAAAATAGAAAATGGCGGAAGAAAAAATAAAAGTAACTACTGCATATAATGTTGAAATAGAGTATTTCAGTGCAACAGGTTGGGAAAGAACACTCGCATATTTAATTGATGCGGTTATCAAATATGGATATATCATGCTAGTTTCTCTCACTTTATTTAATGGGCTAAATCTTAATACTTATTGGTTGTATTTATTATTGTGTCTTCCTGCTATATTTTATTCCCTAATCTTAGAGACTTTTAATAATGGTAAGACAGTAGGTAAATCGGCTATGAAATTACAAGTTGTGAGCCTTGATGGAAAAAATACCACAATAGGACAATATGTAACTAGATGGCTTTTAAGATTCTTAGATCTTTTAATTTTTACTCCAGGCTTAGCTTTTCTTAGTGTAACAACAACTCTCAAGGGTCAACGAATAGGTGATATTGTTGCAAATACTGCGGTGATTACTCAAAATGAAAGACAAGCACATCGATCTAATTTGTCAAGAGTTAGATTACCTAAAGGTTATATTGGCAGATATAAGGAAGTTTTGCAGTTAACAGATCATCATATTCAGACGATCAAACAAGTGATTTTCAATGAAACGCAAGCTAGGCAGAAAATTTATATGGCTACTGCTGATCATATAATGTTTTTAACAGGTATTCCTAAAACAATGCCCTCAAAGAAATATTTGAAAATGATTGTTTATGACTATAATTATTTCCAAAGATTAGAAGAGCAAGGAATCAGTCAAGAAGAATAAGTATGAAAGAATTTCAATTTGTTCAGAAAAATGAGAATTTGTGGAAAGACATCGAGAAATTCTTAAACGGAGAAACACATATTACTCCTGATAAACTTGCAGAGTTTTACACGAGAATAGTGAATGACCTTTCCTATGTGCAGACTTTTTACCCAAAGTCACAATTGGTTAACTACTTAAATAATCTTTCATCTAATCTTCATCGAAGAGTTTATAAAACTAAAAAAGAAGATAGCTTAAGGTTTGTGACTTTTTGGACTGATGAAATCCCTCTTGCTATTAGACAATGCCATAGAGAATTGTTAATTTCATTAATAATATTTGTCATTGCCATCGGAATTGGTGCGGTTTCTACTTATATAGATCCTGATTTTCCTAGAGTTATTTTAGGTGATTATTATGTTGATATGACATTGAATAATATTGATAATGGTGATCCCATGGCAGTCTATAGAGATGAAAATAGATCTAGCATGTTTTTAGCTATTGGTTCTAACAATTTAAGAGTTGGATTATTAAGTTTTGTTTTGGGATTAATTGCACCCTTTTTAGCGGGATTTATCTTATTGTCTAACGGTGTTATGGTAGGCGCATTTCAAGGTATGTTTATCTCTTTAGGTCTTGGATGGGTGTCTTTTAGTACGATTTTTATTCATGGTGCTCTTGAATTATCAGCTATTGTGATTATTGCTGGTGCAGGAATTAGTATAGGTAACAGTTGGTGGTATCCAAAGACTTATCGTCGCATAGACTCCTTAATTTTAGGTGCCAGAAAAGCAATTAAAGTATTGATAGCTGTAATACCTGTTATAATATATGCTGCTTTTATAGAATCCTATGTAACACACTTATATCAAGAAATAGGAAGCTTCTTTAGAGCCTTAATTATTATTTTTTTCTTTTCTTACATATTTTGGTATTTTATTTATCTACCCATTCAAGTAGAAAAAAAATTAAAAATGTTACATGAAAGAGTATAATGAAGTAAGGGATTTTGGTCAAATTTTGTTTGATCCACTAAAAATAATATTTAGGAATTTAAAAGCAATTTCTTCAATTGTTATTTTGGCAATTGTGTTACCTAATCTTATAGTAACATATATGTACTTGAAATTTTCTGTTTTTGATGTTCTCAGTAATCCTTCAGAACGTTTTGATAATTTCGATAATGGAATTTATTATTTGATAATCTTCTTAATAGTTGGGTTTTTTATGTACTCTCATATTAGTTTAGTGAGTGCATCTGTACTTAGGGTTGGGATAGAAGATGGACAAAGTAATATTACCTCGAAAAGAGTAAATTACTATTTTAAAAAATTATACTTGAAGAATTTTGCCTTAAGCGGCTTGGTTTTGATAACATTCATATTTTTTTATGGAATAGGTTTGTTGTTTATTTTTAATGAAACATTTGGATTAGGCATATTAATATTTGCATTTGGATTTTTTTCCTTATTCCTATTTTTTCTTCCTTTATTCTTTTATGCTCAAAGATATTATCTACTAGAAGATGAAAATGGATTTTTACAATCATTAAATAAAGGAAGAGAAGATCTCTTATATTATTATGGAATAACTATAGGGGTTTTATTTGTTAGCTCTATTGTTTCCTCTTTCCTTCAGTATATGATTCTTTTACCTTTTGGGATAATCTTTATGGTTTTAGGCTTTGGTATCGGATTTGATTTTGAAGGAAGTAAATATGCAGACATAGTAATTTTTGTACAATCATTGTTTTTAGCTGTAGGTCTATCTTATTTATACTTGTACTTTTATGTTACTATTTATTTAAAAGGTACTGACCTTTCTGAAAGAAGGACTGGAATTGCATCAATAGAAAAGATTAAACAAATAGATATATCAAGAGAAACATATTTTGAAAATGAAGGGGAGTATTAATCAGATTAAAACATTAGTCTTAGTTTTCTTATGTGTTGGACAAATTCACCTGTTTGGCCAAACGGACTCTATTGAGAATGAAGAAGGATTTCAAGTGGAGGAAATTGCTGAGAAACTTATAAAAGATGGATTGCTCCTTGATGAATCGAATAAACCAAATTGGGATACCTCGAGATTTAGTTTGATTAATGCTAATTATATTCAAAGGAACTTTGATACTATCGCTTTGAATAAATACAGGGAAAGTCCTGCTTTTGATTACGATGAAGCTAAAGCTGGCGAATCTGCTCTTTCTAAATGGTGGAGAAGGATGTTGAGAAAGTTATTTGGGAACATAAACCCAGCTCCTGAAGAGCATCAATCCTGGTTTAATCTAGAAAATATTATTTATACACTTCTTATTGGAGGAGCAGTTGCATTCCTTGCATGGTTCTTAGTCAGAAATGATTTTAAGAGTATTCTTAAAAAGAAAGATGTAGCATTTCAGCAAAAACCAGGAGATTTAGATATAACAGTAGAAAAAGATGTTTTACTCAGTCGTCTTGAAGAAGCAATAAAAGATAAGGATTATAGAACTGCAGTTAGATACCAATATTTGATTGTTTTGAAGCATCTTAATGAAAATGATGTAATTCACTGGAAAGACTTCAAACTTAGCACTGACTATATCAAAGAGATTAAAGATAAGTCGGTAAAAAAGGAATTCGCTTCACTTACAAAATATTTTAATTATAGCTGGTATGGTAATTATAAGGTAAACGATAGCTTTTTTGAAAAAGCAAGTGGTTTGTCTGATTCTATAAAATCTAAATTCAGTTAAAATGAGAAAAAAACTAGTTTGGATTTTAGGAATTTATATTCTAATTACAATTTTACTAATAGGATTTACTCCTAAGAAAATCAGCTGGAGAGATAATTTTACAAATTCTTCTAAAGATCCATACGGCTTATTTATATTTAAGGACTTAATTACTAATATTTTACCTGATGTAAGCGACAATCAGCGCGCTATTTACAAATTAGAAAATAACGATTCAGTCAGTGAAAATTTTATCTTTATAACTGATCATCTAAAGTTTTCTGAAGATGAAAGACATAGCCTGTTAGCATGGGTAGAAAAAGGGAATAATGTTTTTCTGACAGCTAAGAATTTTAGTTATGATTTATTAGATACTTTGAAAATTCAAGAAGGATATATTTATTCTGGCTTTGATCAATTTGGTCCGAAAAAACTATCTACTAGAATGATAAACGAAGAAATAGAATATGTTTACGAGAAGCAATCTGATATTAATGGTTTTTCGAATCTATATGATTCTATAAAGACAATAAATCCATTAGCAATTTACTCTTCTAACCAATCAGAAAAGTATGCACCTATTTTTATTCAAACATCTTTTGGAGATGGTAATTTGTTCCTTTGTTCTCTCCCATATGCCTTTACAAATTATTACCTGCTTAAAGATCGGAATTATGAATTTGCTCAAAAGATACTTAGCTATCTTCCTAAGAATAAAACATATTTTGATTCCTATTACCAACCAGTAAGTTCCAAAGAACCAGCACTAAAAGTTTTTCTTAAAACGAAAGCCTTCCGATGGGCTTCCTTTTTGGGCTTGACCCTATTACTTATGAATATCATTTTTAGCCTAAAAAGAAAACAGAATTATATACCTATAATT
>CAZSKA010000067.1:0-15394 GCA_964607315.1 uncultured Saprospiraceae bacterium
CGCAAACTCATCAATTATAAGCACGATGTACGGCATGAAATGATGGCCATCATTTGGATTCAATTTTCTATCTATGAATTTCTTATTGTATTCTTTAAGGTTCCTCACCCTAGCCTTTTGGAGTAATCCATAACGATTATCCATCTCTATACACAATGAATTTACCGTGTGAACCACCTTAGTTGTATCCGTAATAATCGCCTCCGCTTCGTCTGGCAACTTAGCCAAGAAATGATTCCTTATGTCATCGTATATCGGCAATTCCACTCTCTTTGGGTCAACCAAAACCAACTTCAACTCCGCCGGATGTTTCTTATATAAAAGAGACATCAATATGGTATTAATACCAACCGACTTTCCCTGTCCAGTAGCACCCGCTATAAGAAGGTGAGGCATTTTCGCTAAGTCAGCCACAAAAACCTCATTCGATATCGTCTTACCAAGAGCAATAGGTAAATCCATCTTGCTATCAGTGTATTTTGATGACTTCAACACCTCTTTAAGCGATACAATTTGTGGTTTTTTATTCGGAACCTCTATACCAATCGTTCCTTTTCCTGGAATCGGAGCAATGATACGTATCCCTAATGCCGCAAGCGACAAAGCAATATCATCTTCTAGATTTTTAATCTTGCTAATCTTAATACCTGGAGCTGGCACGATTTCGTACAATGTAACTGTAGGACCAATAGTCGCACGTATCTTCTCTATCCGAATATTATAATGCTCTAATGTAGTTACAATCTGATCTTTCTTCGCCTTTAATTCATCGTGATCAATATCCACTTTCAGATCATCGTAACTATTCAGTAACTCAACATCTGGAAATTTATATTTAGATAAGTCAGCACGTGGATCGAAAGGAGTATCTAATCCAAAATGAGATTTTTTCTCTTCCTCATCTTTGTTTTCTAGTTGATCAAAAGGATGAGATTGGATAGGATTAATAGAATTATCAACTGAAGCTGCGCCAGTAATGTCAATTTCAAATTCCGCCTCACTATTATTGATAGGCGTTTTCTTCTTTTTAGGAGGAGTTGCTGCAGGAAAATCCAATTCTAGTTGGGCACCAGTTGTAATTGGATTTTCCTCTTTTTCAGCGGGTTCGGTTTTTGAAATAGCCTCGTTTTTATCAGTCGCAGAAGACGCTGAAACATTATCCCAGCCGTCCTCGTCGGACTTATGACTACTTTTCTTCTTTGTTTTATTTTCACGGATGTCTGTATCTTCTTCATTAGTAAAAGGTAGGATTTTCTTCCATTCCCAATTACCTGCAAAAGGAGTTTTAAAGTTTACATTTTTAATTGTTGCGACAGTAGGGTTAAAATACCATACAATAAGGATACCTGAAAGGCCAATCATAAGAATTAGTAAGCCAATAGTACCTAGAAATCTACTTAACCAATCATAAGAGCTAGCTCCAAAATTTCCGCCCCATGCAAATTCACTACTTGAGAAGATGAATTCAAGGAATAAGGCAGCAAAACAAGCAATTATAATGTAATTAATGGATGTAAAAACGAAGTTCCATATGGATTTCTTCTTAATTAATACATAACCAAGTCTAGCAAGTATCAATATGAATACTATAGAAGAAACACCAAGACCCCAGTATATAAAGAAGTTTGATACAACAGCACCTAATCGACCGAGCCAATTTGATACGGTAAGGTCTCCTTCGAAAATTACTCTCCACGAGTATTTAAGGACCTTATCTTGGTCAACTTTCCAAGTATATACATAGGATAGGAATGAGACGCTCAGGAAGACCGCAGTCAACCAACATAAAATTCCACCTATTTTCGGGAGGCGTTCGTCTTTCCAAATTTTGGATAGAAGAGATACCTTTCCCTTTTGCCTAGTCTTTTTTCTAGCCATTAATATATCGGTTTAAGGTACTGTTTGCTTGGGAAAACAGTTTGTAAGAATTTTGGGAATTCTAGTCAACTGTCAATGTGTAAGTAAATCTGTTTCGCGGCACTAAGATAGGAACAAAAATTACATAAAACCAAAAATAATGTTAAAAAAATGCTGAAATACAATAAATTAAATATTGCATATATGTTTAATATGTTATTATTAGCAAGTTATGAGTTTTAAAAAGTTCAAGCTTTTTTTGTCTGCAATTACTTAAATTCAGGATTCTGAATCTGAATGTGAAGCAGCTGTCATTTTGGGTGTGTCATATGATAAGTAATTTTGTTTTCGTGCAAAAAATTCTTCGCGAAGCCCTTATTCATGTACATCTCAGGGTTTAGTAACATTAAATATTGTTAATTCATCATGTCATTCCTCTTTTCGTATTTTCCTTTGGCTTACGCCCAAAGAGGTTTCCTATTCTTGGTCAATTGCAAAGTGAATCATTGTCTCTTTGTGTGCAAAAAATATTTCGCTATCCCTTTATTTATATATGTTTCAGAATTTAGTAGCACTAAATTATAAAAGTTTATTTTGCCTATTTTCTTTAGGCTTACGCCCAAAGTATGCTCACTTTCCTTCCTCCACCAACGCAATGAACGAACGCTTCTAATATTTTACGGCAGTTAAATATAGCGAGAGAACCTTGCGCAAACCGCAGGACCGCGGCTGCAAGAACTATTTTTTCCACCCCCTGGCCCCCGCCAGCGGGGGAGAATTGGAATTTAGCCTTCATGGCGAATAGCCTATAGAATATAACAAAGGAAAACCCGGCCTTATACGTATTTAGGTTGAAAATAACGCTTTAGATTTTGTTATTTAATTTTTCTTTGTCGAACCAAAAAATGTAGGCCTAACTTTTGTTACGTAGGAACCTTTTGGTTCTTTACATCGACTTCGCTCAGCACAAGTTGGGTCAAGCCAAAAGATAAAAGATTATAAATTATTCATTAATACTCCCTGGCGAATAGCCTGTAGAATATAACAAAGGAAAACCCGGCCTTAAGCCCGATTCCGTTAATAAATTGCGAAATTTTAGCGTCGTGAAGGCAAGTGTTTGAGCATTTGCAATGCAAAAAAACACCGCTATTTTACATAAAAAATAAAACCAAATAGTAAAACACAAATGATTCAGCGAGTTTTGCCGTAACAGCTGAAATACAGCAATTTTAGGAATTGATGGCTTACAGCCTTGACCTTTTGGTTCTTTTGGGTCAAGCCAAAAGAACAAAGATCACATAATTGTGCATAAATTTTTTATGGCGAATAGCCGTAAAAAAAACACCATTCCTCTCTCCTTATCCCTTCATCCCCTCCTTCAACAATTCATGTAAATGAATCATCCCTTCATACTCCTCTCCATTCATAATCACTATCTGATTGATGCTATGTTCTCGCATCTTATTATATGCTGTAACGGCCATTTCACTTATATCAAGCACTTTAGGATGACTATTCATTAGTTCCATTGCCTTCACATCTCTTTGTTCTCCTTTCTCATACCATCTCCTAATATCTCCGTCCGTAATTATTCCTCTAATTTTTCCTCCTTCTAATACCACAGTCGCTCCCATTCTACATCTACTCATCTCTAATAATACCTCTCGCATGGACGCCTCCATATCCACCTGAGGGCTATTAGCTTTTGGATGTAAATCCTCTACTCGCATATGAAGCTTCTTTCCCAATATCCCTCCAGGATGATATTTAGCAAAATCCTTAGCTTGAAAACCTCGCTCTCCACATAAGGCAATTGCAATTGCATCCCCCATAGCGATTTGTACCGTTGATGAACTTGTTGGTGCTAAATTATTATGATCTGCTTCTTTATAAATTGGAGTATATAATATATCATCTGCATGCAAGGACAAATAAGATTCTGCATTGCCTGTCATAGCAATCACCTCTATCTCCGCACGCTTTAAAAATGGAATGATAAGCTTTAATTCTTCTGTCTCTCCACTTTTAGATATACATATGACAATATCTGTTTCATCTATCATCCCTAAATCTCCGTGCACTGCATCGCCTCCATGCATGAATAATGCTTGTGTTCCTGTACTATTCAAAGTAGCCACAATTTTCTGTCCTACTAATGCACTCTTCCCCACTCCTGTAACCACTACTCTACCCCTGCACATCTTGATACGCTCAACACTCTTCACGAATCTTTCATCCAATGAATTGTGTAAAAGAAGTAATGATTCATATTCTATTTTAACAGCATTTTTTCCTGCTTCTAAATAATTTTTCATCCCTTTTACTAATTCGTTCTTAAATGTGAGAAATGTATATACTTAAACTCTAAATTATTGTTATATACCAAAATAAATTTTGTTAAAATGTTATCCCTTAACACTATATAATTTCATTGTAATTTTTACACGTTTGTCTTAAACAAAACTACATGGTTATTTATTTACATTTTCGCTAATTAAATAAAAAAAAGTACCGCAATCCTAGAAAATATATTATATTTAAAGGTCGTTCCTAATAAACTCGTTGAATTTCAGGCCATTATTACTTATACATACAAAACCTGACACAAACCATCTGAAATTTACAAAATTATAATCATTTTGGGTCTAAACCCAAAGAACATTTAAATCACAGAAAAAATGATAGCTGAAGCTCTAGATTTAAAAGAAGAACTAGAAAAATATTTTGGATTCCCAGAATTTAAAGGACAACAAGAAGAAATCATACAAAATGTAATGGACGGAAAAGATACTTTTGTCCTTATGCCTACCGGAGGAGGAAAATCTCTATGTTATCAACTACCTGCCTTATTAATGCCTGGAACGGCAATAGTTATTTCTCCATTGATTGCCTTAATGAAGAATCAAGTTGATAGTGTAAGAGCACATTGCCAAGATAAATCTGTTGCCCACTTTTTGAACTCATCATTGAATAAAACACAGATAAAAGAAGTTATTTCCGATATTGAACAAGGTAAAACAAAATTACTCTTTGTTGCTCCGGAAACACTTACAAAAGAGGAAAACATAAATTTCTTTAGCAATAATACCATTTCATTTGTTGCCGTAGATGAAGCACACTGTATTTCTGAATGGGGTCACGATTTCAGACCTGAGTACAGAAGAATTCGTGAAATGATAGAAGCTATTAATAACGAAATTCCTATTATCGCCTTAACTGCAACTGCAACTCCTAAGGTACAGTCGGATATTGTTAAAAACTTAGCGCTTAAAGATCATACTACTTTTTTATCTTCATTTAACAGGGATAATCTAACATATGAAGTTAGACCAAAAATTAATGAAGAAAAAACTATTCAAAACATGATCCAAGTGATCAAGTCTATGAATGGTCAATCAGGTATTATCTACGTACAAGCTCGTAAGACAACAGAGAAAATCGCTCAACTGATGCAAGTGAATGGCATTAATGCCGCCCCTTATCATGCTGGTCTAGATGCTAAAACTAGAAGTAGCATTCAAGACGGATTTTTGATGGAAGAAATTGATGTAATCGTTGCAACAATCGCCTTCGGAATGGGAATCGATAAACCCGACGTTCGTTTCGTCTTTCACTATGATATTCCTAAAAGTATAGAGAATTATTATCAGGAAACTGGTCGTGCCGGTAGAGATGGATTACAATCTCGATGTATTGCATACTATGCTTACAAAGACATAAATAAACTAGAAAAATTCCTTAGAGATAAAACCGTTGCAGAAAGAGAAATGGGCGCTCAATTATTAGAAGAAATAATTGCATATGTGGAAACAGGTTCATGTAGACGAGTGTTCTTACTTAACTATTTCGGTGAAGCCTTTACGACTGAACAATGTCAAAACTTATGTGATAATTGCAATAATCCTAAGCCAATAATAGAAGCAAAAGATGATGTGAAGATTGCCTTAGATGTTATTCTTGCTTTAAACGAAAATTATCCTATTAAAACATTAGTAGACTTCACAACAGGAAAATCTACTAAAGAGATGAAGGACTTCAAGTTTGATAGAAGACCTTTATTCGGAGCAGGTAAAGAAAAAGATGCTTTGCACTGGAATTCTATATTTAGACAAATGTTACTGCAAGGTCTTGTATATAAAGACATAGAAAGTTATGGTCTTATCAAGCTAAGCGAGAAAGGAACAAAATTTTTAGAAGCTCCTTTCGATGTGCAAATTACAATTAATCACGATTATGATGATTTAGATAAAACAGCAATAACAACTACTGCAACAGGTTCAGCTTTAGATGAACCACTACTTAAAATGCTTAAAGATCTCCGACTTAAAGAAGCTAAAAGATTAGGCGTAAAACCTTGGATTATTTTTGGTGATCCTTCTTTGATTGATATGGCAACTTATTACCCTGTCAACAAAGATGACATGGTAAACATCAGTGGAGTTTCCGCAGGTAAAATGTTGAAGTACGGTAAGAAATTTGCTGAATTAATCAAAACTTATGTAGAGGAAAATGACATTGATAGAGCTACAGATTATGTTGTTCGTCAAGTTGCTAATAAGTCTAAAAACAAAATTTCTATCATCCAAGGTGTTGATAAAAAATTAGGACTTGAAGATATTGCAGAAAGTATAGGAATCAGTTTTGAAGATCTATTGGATGAAATGAATATGATTGTTTCTTCTGGTACAAAATTAGACCTCGATTATTATATAGAAGAAAACGTTGACGAATATGCTGCTGAAGATATATTCGATTATTTCAATGAAGCAGAAAATGATTCTGTTGACGAAGCTTTCAATGAATTAAAAGAAGACGACGTAACTATAGATGAGATCAAAATCGTAAGATTAAAATTCTTGTCTGAAGTAGTGAATTAATAAAGAAGTAGTGACAGTGCTTTACATATATAAAGCCTGTTAATTTACATGGTTCATATTTTAAAGGGAGACTAAAAATAATATACAACATCCTTTCTGTGTATTATTTTCCTCCCTTTATTTTTGTGTTAAACCCAAAAATGCTAGATCAACAAAGACACCAATTGTGCCTATTTAACTGATATAAGTCTAATAATCCATAATTGCTATTATTTCTTTAGTAAGATAAGAATTCAGATTATTATAAATTCGGAATAATACTATTTTTACGTCATGAATTATCATAACATCGTCATCCTTAATGGTCCTAACCTTAATCTCCTTGGCACACGCCAACCAGAAATTTATGGTTCTCAGTCTTTCGAAGAATATTTCGAAGAATTAAAAACTGCTTTCCCAAATAAAAATCTTGCCTTTGAACAGACAAACCACGAAGGAAAACTAATAGATCTTATTCAAGAGTATGGGTTGAATTCATGGGGCATTGTAATAAATGGTGCTGGTTATACGCACACTTCTATCGCTTTAAGAGATGCTATCAGTGCTGTACCTGCTCATTGTGTAGAGGTTCATATTTCAGACATCAATGCAAGAGAAGAATTTAGAAAATTCAGTTACTTAACTGAAGTATGTGATTATCACGTTATCGGAAAAGGAATGAAAGGATATAAGGAAGCTGTGGAATGGTTAACTAACGTGAATAATCCTTTTATAATTTAATATCAAAATCAATTCGAAATCTACTTCCTGTTTCTGAAGTAGGTCCTAATGCAATCAATTGATCTACTAAATAAAACTTCGCGACCAATTTTGCTTTATCCGATAAAGCATATGCACCAACAATCTCCACTCCTTGAAAATTCGTCAATCTTCCATCGGGTGAATCAAAATTTGAATAATCCCATCTCGCCCAATCATTCTGAGCCATATAATCTAATACTGCAAATCGCTCTAAGTAGGCATAAGTTATCTTCACCAAATAATCATTCTTCTTTTTAATTCCTCCCTTTTGAAGACCTAGAACTAAACCTTGCTTTTGATTTATTAAATTCTCATTTATCTCCGTAGCTCCATCATAGTTCTCGAAATTCTGATATAAATCAAGTTCGAAAGTGAATCCTTGTTTAGGCAAGATTTTCCATTGTGCACCAATGTGAAGAATATTATAATCTATGTCAAAAGTAGAAGCACCATCTGGTATTATCGGAATATTCTTCATTCTATAAAAGGAAGGAAATATAGCGAATCGCTCATTAGCAATATTTAACTCACTTTGAAATCCCTGAACATATGCATCATCAGAAAATGCTAATCCACTTGCTGATAAAATATAATGACTAGCCGCAAATGAAATATCACTTAACATACTAGATTTTAAATCAAACTTCTTACGTAAAAAAACACCCCCTGGATATACATTATCGCTCCAAAACAATTCATTGTTTTTCCTAAAGGAAAAATCATTCTTTCCTAACCAAAACTTTAACCCTTCATAGTCTCCTTGGAAATACACTTTCTCGAATCCTATCGGCAAAGTCCCAAATTCTTCAAATCCATCACCAATAGTTAACTGAGGATCCTGCTGCTTTCTTTGATCTCCTGTCCGAATCCTTGAACCAAATGTATACCACTTATGACTATAGTTAAAACCTGTTCGGAGTCGATAACGCAAACGAGATCGATTATCCCTGAATGACCCATCTGCTTTACGAGAATTCCAGTCTTGCTCTATCCGAAAACGAAAGTCAAGTTCATAATTTATTCTTGACTTTATAGAATCTAACTGGCTGAATGCAGTTCCTGGCAAAAAAGCAAAAAGAAATACGAATAAAAATATGTTTGAGATTTTCATCAGCACTAAAAGCTAAGCATTTTTGATTTCGCCCGCGAAATTAGTTATAATTATTGCTTAATATCGAAAGATTTTGAAATTTTATTTTTTACAGATTATCAGAGTCATATTCTATAAATTCCTGCTCATCTGTATAATAGTAGATACGTACTACCGCCGTATCATCCAAATAATTGATCTTCCCTATCTCTACTCTATTTATTTTTAGTCCAGTTCTTCTTTCTATTTCTGCCTTCAATTCTTGCTGCTTACCAATATCAATCAAGTTTATATTCTCAAAAACTATCGACTTCCTTGTTTCATGTTTCAGCAACCAAACATACTCCATCACATAAGTCAAAATCAAAATAAAGGTATTGACGATGGCTAACTCAACCATAGAGATTTTATTAGACGCCAATGCATTGATGACACTTAATCCTATCACTATAAAAAGATAGGTCATCTCCTTTATTTCTATCTGATTCGTCCGATACCTTATAATACTAAAAATGGCAAATAAGCCTAATCCCATTCCCGTATCAATGTCCAGTTTTTTAAGTGAAAAACAAATGAAAAAGATGATGAAACCCATTAGATAATAGGTGAATAAGTAATCCTTTCTTTTAGTTTTTCTGTAGTAAATTCCACGAATGATAACACTAAGAAACACTAAATTTATTGCCATTCGCATGAGCAACTTATATACATCGTCGTCAATCCAATTTATATTCATTGTCTTGTAATCTTTTCTATTCGTAAAAGTTTTTTCTTAAATCGGTTATATTTCAAGTTCTCTATCCCTTGTGTTTTTATCAAACCAATACAATATTTACTCATCTTGTATGGCTTTATTAATGCCTTTTTCAATGCCATATATATTGGTGAAACCCTCGATAAAGTCTCTTGTTTTAATTCTATAATCACCAAATTCTCTAAGCCTTCTTCTTTGTCTTCATGTTCAAATCTTACATCTAAATCAATGGTCACTCGCTCTAAAGAATGGTTTGAGACCAATGTAATCCTGCTGTAATAATTACTTAATGTATGTTTTAAATCTAATTCCTCTAATCCTGATTCCATTAATAAAGGCTCATCATCCGTAATCTGAAAAACTTCATTTTCCACACGACTTCTTTTCTTTTCTACTCTACCATTCTTTTTGTGCTTAACTTCGAAAAAAGTAAGTTCAGATGCTACATAATTTCTAAATCGAACCTTGTATCTATCTTTTCTCTTCCTGTGATGTTCATGATAAAAAAAGAAATCGTCCGTATCGAAATAAACAGTTCTGTAATCTAAAATTACTTGATCATCGATTTTTACTACCCTATAATCCTTATGTAAAACTTGAAATAAACCTGGTAAATCCTTCATAGAAAGAAGAAATTTAGTCTCCACTCTGTCCATTAAGCTGACAGCTCTCATTTCTTCTAAAGTGATTTTAGGAAACAATTCTATGGATTTAGCAATATTCAATCGTACATTTATATGATGTCAAAATACAAATTATTCATCTGTTTATCTCAGATTTTGCAGTAGAACTTTAATGTGAGCAATGAAATCAAAAGTAATTCTATTTTTTTGGGTCGGAGCCCAAAGAATTGACATGGAATTTGAACTACTATTGCTTTACCATTACATGGATAAATGCTGCAGCAACATTCCATATAACATCTCTTCCAGCTGGATCAATATGCAAATCTTCATCCTCTTCTGCTTCGCCTTCAGCCAATAAATCTTCTACTAAAGCCAATGCTTCTTCCTCATCAATTAAATCGAAAAAAGGTGTAATTCGCTCACTAAATGGACTCTTTATCTTTTCTTCATACATCTTCCACATCACCTCTTCTGTATCAAAATATTCATGCAATTGAATAGCTTCTACTTTACCCTTTTCTTCTAAAATACATTCATGCAAAGCATACAGCATAAATAAAAGTAAATCCTTCTCTGGATCACTAATCAAACTATAAACTTCACGTTCTAGATAGGCAAGATAATCTTCTTGCTTTTCATTAAACCGTCCTCTAATTTCTTCGCTATAGCTTTCATTTGATGAAACCTCTCCTATTACTTTTTCTACGGTAGCCTCTTGTATGATCATTCTGTAACTTCTTTAATTAAAAAAAAACCCTCTTCCCCCTGCTTCTGATAAAGTGGCATCAACAGAAGACAATCTTTATCAACAGAAACAGGACCATTAACATCATCTGCAACAATTTGACCTGCCTTTAATCTCTGGAAGTTATGAAAATTTGGACGCATAACAAATTGGTCTTCCACAGTAATATCATGTCGCTCTATAAGCTCTGCAACTTTAGGTAAATCTTTACAAAACTCTATCAACAACTGATTATGTCTATTTTCCACATCATCTTCTCTAACAGAACCAATAATTCGCATACAATTCGTAATCGCAGCAATTGCTCTATTTACAGATAATGGTTCATCGTGTTGACCACTCTCAAAAGTCATTGCTATAGTCTCCACACCCATATTTTCCGTCTTGAAATAATGCAAAGTAGTACCTTGAATTCCATCTAAGAAACCCTTAATTACTGGTGCATGTAATCCCACCGCTAAATCAATACTCTCTTGATCTTCGGTAGTAATACAGAAAATCCCATCTACCGAACTAGTCGTATGCAAATCAAGAATATATAATTTATCAGGTCGATATTCTTCTATTTCTTTTCGAACAGCTTTTATGATTTGAACAAGCTCTAAATCCTCATTCACCAATGTTGCCTCATCTTGCAAAAGCAACTGATCGATCTTTTCTTTTCTGAACTGTCGATTCAAATCTTTATCAATATACCTTTTCCTTTGGGCGAAAGCCTGAAGATTACCAAGCATACCAACAAATTTCCCTTTGTAGCAGAAATCCGCATTAGTAATCGGTTCTACTTCCAACATTTTAATAATTAAATCTATGGCTCTCATCCCCGCAGGCTCATTTCCATGCATTGCCCCGAAACAAATCAACAAAGGACCTCTTTTCACCCCTTCGTACTTTCCTATTATACGCTCTGAATTCATAAGCCCACAAAATTAGTAATAGTATCTAGATTTACTACCTTTACCTCGTGAAAATACTAATTATAAGATTTAGTTCTATTGGGGATATCGTCATGATTACACCTGCAATTCGCTGTTTAAAACAGCAAACTAATCACGAAATTCACTTTCTTACTAAGAAGTCTTTCACTTCTATTCTAAGTGCTAATCCTTATATCGACAAAATTATTCCCTTTGAGAAAAATGATAAGCAGATTATCAAAAAACTGAAGGATGAAAACTATGATTTTGTAGTCGATCTTCACAATAATATAAGGTCAACTAAAGTACGTAAAAAGCTGAAAAAACCTTTCTCTAAGCTATACAAATTATCTATTCATAAAGAGGTTCTGATTCATACAGGCATAAGTAATCTACCTAATTTGCATGTTGCGCATCGGGCAATAGACACATTGAAATCTTTTGATGTACAAGACGATGATATGGGAATGGATTTTTTCATCCATGAAGAAACAAAACATAAAACTCCGCCCGGGATAACAAAGTACATTTGCTTGGCGCTGGGCACTACACATTTTACTAAGAATATCCCGGAAGACACATTGAAATTCATCATAGAAAATGCCCCTTATACTGTTCTTTTATTGGGTGGCCCCAAAGAAAAAGCTTTGGGCGAAAGCCTAGAAAAGGAATTCCCAGAGCGCTGCTCAAACATGGCGGGTAAAACTAATTTACAAGAAAGTGCACTTCTAATAAAGCATGCAGAATATTTTATAGGAGGTGACACTGGAATGCTTCATATGGCATGTGCACTTAAAAAGCGAACGATAAGCATATGGGGAGCAACGATTCCAGAATTTGGGGTTTACCCATATTACGGTAAAGAAGAGGTGCCATTTCATATGCATGAAGTAAATTTAAAATGTAGACCATGCTCAAAACACGGTTCTTCAAAATGCCCCAAAAAGCATTTTAACTGCATGAAATTACATGACCTTTCATTGATTGCTGAACAAATGAAAACGCTCGCTTGATGGAAGATCACTTGGATGAATCAAAGAAAGTTCTCGTGGAATTAGTCACCTTCAAAATGCCTTTCGGGAAATACACAGGACGTTCTATCGCTGAACTACCAGAATATTATTTGACTTGGTTCAAAAGAAAAGGATGGCCTCCAGGAAAATTAGGCTTTCTGATGCAGAATGCATACGAAATCAAACTCCAAGGCATGGATCCTATCCTCAGAGAGTTGGTGAGGAGATTGAAAAAGTAAGAACCTTAAAAGATTGCTTCAAGGGTCTTTTCTATATCGCGATCATCCTTTATTATGATAACTTCTATTTGCGATTTATCTTGTTGTTGTAATTTCTCCAAGATCTTTTTTCGCCTTGTTAAATTAAACATGGCTACGTAATGCAAAAAGTCAAAATCATATCGCTCATTACATCCAGGAGGCATATCGGGACGTGTTGTTCCTTCATATTTTCGTATTCTTTTCAAAACACGGCTCAAACATTTTATAGTTGAAACATCTAAGTAAAATACCGTATCTGCCCTTTCAAGTCGAATATCCATAGTACCAGCATAATTACCATCCATGATCCATTCTTCCTTCGCTGCGAGCACCTTTACTTTCTCTTCCCATTCTTTCTTTTCTGTTTCTACCCAGTTTGGTTTCCAGTAATGCTGATCCAGATGAATTACTTCTAGATTAAGTTTTTCATTTAGTTTTTTAGCAAAAGTACTTTTGCCCGCTCCACAACAACCTACAATCATTACTCTTTTCATAAAGATCTCCATTTTGCAAATCGATGTTCATCGACAATGTTTCCATTCTTTATCAAAGCTTTCTTAAACACACCTTCTTTTTCATATCCATTTTTCTCTAGAATACGTATAGAGGCTTTATTGAATTCGAAAACACTAGTATAAATGCGTTCCAGTTTTAATTCATCAAATCCATAGTTCGTAATAAGCTCCACAGCTTTGCTCATAATCCCCTGCCCCCAATAATCTTCACCTAACCAATAACCAATTTCTGCTGATATCCTATAAATACCACTTTGGACAACTAAGCCTACCACACCACATAATTCATCTTCTTTATTCAATATCCCAAAAACCTGCTGAGACGATTGACTATGCACAAACGCTATAAATTCTTCCCCATCTTTTTCTGTATAAGGAAAGGGTATGTAATCTCTGAGTTGATCCCATATCTTTTTATTATTTAGCATCAAAGCAATTTTGGGAGCATCTGAAATGTGGAGCTTACGTAATTGGATATTATACATTTGACAAAGGTTTCTTCTCAAAAATAGACTTTGTAAATTATAATCGCATTACTTATATACAGCCATTTCTCAAAATGGAAATTTTCTCTTAAAGCTAAAACTATCAATGTAGCACAAATTGATGCTGGAAGTATAAAAATCCAACATAATTTCATCTAATCTTCCAAAGCATTATCAGTAAATTCTAATCCTAAAATTTCAAACCCCAATGGTCGAATGAACTATAGAATTATCAGAAAAATAGAGAAATAATAAATGATTCTATAAACGCTTTTCACTAACTACATTTTAATTCCTAAGACTACGCCAAGCCGTTTATCAATAACATAGGGCAGATTGTTCTTTTCACAAAAATCTTTAATTGCCGCATGTGTCTTATTCAACATCCAGTCATCATCCTCTAAATCATATCCTAATTCTATTAATCGGTTTTTAATTTTATAAAATATAAAAGCTCCATGTGCACCTTCTCCTGCATTAGTCAAAACAAAAGGACTGTATATACCACTGAGTAAAAAGACTTGATTTTCAGAAAGATGCTCTGGTTTATCGGAAACTTCACTCACTATTAATTTAGCAGGCTTAACTAAAACAGTATATGGGATTTCAAAATTTAATTTTTCAAGTTCGCTGTATGAATAAATTTTTGTTGGAGGATAGATATCAACAATGCATACCATAAATCCATTTTCATAAGGTTTTAATATGGAAGATTCTCCTTTTCTTTTTATCAAGATTTGCTGCAAGGTATCTGCAGTTGGGATTTTAAATTGCTTTTCAGATATTCTATATGCATCGAGTTCTTCAGGAGTAATTCTTTTTAGTTCTTCTTTTAATTCAGCTTCTATTAATTCGAAAAGTCTCGATTTTCTATATTCTGTATAATAAGTTTCTTCAGTATACTTAGCTGTATATAAACAACCACTCTTATAACTTGAATCTGATAAGTCAAGAAATATCATTTCTTGATTCGGTTGACAAGAAATAGGATTCCCTAAGAGAATAGCTAACACGGCGAGTAAAAAGGTAAATTTGATTTTCATTGATGGACTTTATAATTTTTGGGCAAAGAATTGTAACGATATTAAACCCGAAGTTTATCTTTTCCTGCGAATTAATTTCAATAAATAATTAGTTTTTAAGTCAACTGAATTTTTGATCAATTAAATTAGTACTTCATAATTCTATCCTTCAAAAAATTTGATTTCGGATCTCGATATAAATTATGAGTAATCGATTTTTCATAGTAGTACTTAAAATCAATAGCATCAAAGTCCATTTCGGAGATTAAAAAATAATCTTTGTCTGTTTCGCTGTCAAACTTACTGCTATTCGAAAGATAAGATATTTCATCTTTCAATACATCATAGTAAAATTCTTTGAATTCAGTGTATTTGAATCCAGAGATTCTAAAGTATCTTGTTCCATCAAAAGCAAGATAAAAGTCTCCGTGTCCTTTTTTATCCTTTAAATTAAATCCAACTCCCTCTAGTTCTTGGTCCATATTATTGTAG
>CAZSKA010000068.1:0-15155 GCA_964607315.1 uncultured Saprospiraceae bacterium
ATCCGAATCCATGGAAAAAGAAAACAACTATAGAATATATTTTACCCCATGAAGGAAAAGCCGTTTTCAAAGTCTATAATAGATGGGGCGAGGTTCTTCACGAAGAAAGTCAGATAGGAAAGACAGGTAAAAATCAATTTAAGGTTGATAATAAGATGGTGAAGGAAATGGGAGTTTTACTTTATACCTTGACATTTGAAGGAGACACCCAAACTAAGAATATGATTAAGATTGAGAAATAGGATTTATTCTTTTAGATATTTTATACTCGTAGATACGATAGAAGATGATTTTTTGGGCTTTAAGCCCAAAAAAATGTTAAAGAAAAGATCCCTGCATAACTTCAAGATATTCCAATTTAATTTCTCCTTTTTCTATACATCATCAATCTAATTCTGATATTTGAGAAAGGGAAGAATCAGCTATAGTTTGAAAAAGCAGAGAAATTCCTTCATTCAATAGAAATTGTGATGACAGAAAAAATCAGGGAATATCTTAAAAGCTTAGAAGAAACTAAGAATATAGAAATATTATGGGCTTGTGAAACAGGTTCACGAGCATGGGGATTTGCCTCAACAGATAGTGATTTTGATATAAGAATGATCTATGTACATAAAAAAGATTGGTACTTAAGTCTGAGTGAAAAAAAGGATAGTATCGAAAGAATGTATGAGAATAATGACATAGATATTACTGGGTGGGATTTGAAAAAATCATTGCAACTTTTAAGAAAGTCGAATGCATCAATGCTTGAACGTATTCAGTCTCCCATTATCTATAAAGCAGATGAGCATTTTATAGAAGAAATTCGTTCTTTAGCTCAGTCTCATTATTCGAAAATCGCGACAATGCATCATTATTTAAGCATGACGAAGAAGTTCGTTTTTGAATTAGAAGAAGAGCAGACTTTCAAATTAAAGAAATTCTTTTATGCTTTAAGATCAGCATTTGTATGTAAATGGATTATTGAAAAAGATGAGATGCCTCCTATTGAATTCAATAAGATTTATCTGAATTTAGGAGTTGACTCTCTATTGATTGACAGAATTAATGAGTTAATTCAGTTGAAGAGCACTATCAAAGAATCTTATTTTCACGAAGGAGAAACGGAACTAATTCAATTGATGAAGGACTTTATTCAAGAGGCAGAAAGCATAAAAAATGATCTTCCTTCGGCAAAAGGTGATAACGAAGAAATGAACTTACTTTTTAGAAAGTACATAACTAAATATGACAATTGAAGATCTAAAGAGTAAAGGATTAATCGTCTTAGAATGTATTAGTGGAAGTCGAGCGTATGGACTTGAAACGCCTACTTCCGACACTGATATTAAAGGCGTATTTATTTTGCCTAAGGAAGATCTTTATGGCATGAACTACATTCCTCAAATTAGTAATGAGACAAATGATGTTGTTTATTATGAATTAGGTAGATTCATGGAATTATTATTGGTAAATAATCCGAATATTCTAGAATTATTAAATTCTCCTAAGCATTCTATTCTGGTAAAACATCCAGCGTTTGATGTGTTGGAAAAAGAACAAATATTATCTAAGTTATGCGAAAAGACCTTTGGTAATTTTGCCCTTTCCCAAATCAAAAAAGCCAGAGGTTTAAATAAGAAGATTTTGAATCCTATTGACAAAAAGAGAAAGTCACTCTTAGAATTTTGTTATGTTTCTGTGGAAAATGGATCTATGCCATTAAATAACTATCTTCAATCAAATGGATTCAATCAGCAAAATTGTGGATTGACCAAGATTCCCCATATGAAGGATATTTATGGCTTATATCATAGTCAGGATTTGGATTATAAAGGAGTTATAAAAAACGAATTTTCAAATTCCGTTTCATTAAGTTCTATTCCCAAAAATGAAAAACAACTTTGCCTTCTTTATTTTAACCATGATGGTTATTCTACCTATTGCAAAGATTATAAGGAATATTGGCTTTGGGTGGAAAATAGAAATGAAGATCGGTATGAAAATACTAAAATGCACGGTAAAAATTACGATGCCAAAAATATGATGCACACCTTTCGTCTATTACAAATGGCTATTGAAATTGCTGTAAATCAAGAAATCAATGTTCATAGAAGTGATAGGGAATTTTTACTAGATATTAAAAAAGGAAAATTCGAATATGAATATCTATTGGAAATGGCGAAAGAAAAACAGTCTGAAATGGAAGATGCTTTTCGTAATTCATCTTTACAAGATAAACCTAATGCGACAAAAATCCGAAAGCTATTTGTTCAAATAAGAGAGCAGTTTTATAGTTAATCTTCAACTTGGTTAACACATAAGCTCGCAAAAACCTTCAATATTCTCTCTACCACACCTATCCCAAATGCCCAAACCCACCATTAATATGCATAATCTGTCCTGTCATCCAAGAGGATTTATCAGACAATAAAAAGCATGCCGCTTCTGCTAAATCCTTAGGTTCACCAATACGTCTAGATGGGTTTTTATCTGCATGATATTTCTCTTTTTCTGGCGTATTCAATAACTTTTCAGACAACTTCGTTTTTGTCAAAGCTGGCGCAATAGCATTTACTCTAATCTTAGGTGCAAATTCAGCTGCAAGCGCTTTTGTTAATCCCTCAATTGCTCCTTTCGAAATAGCTACTTGACTATGAAAAGTGAATCCTTTCTGGACAGCAACTGTAGAAAAAAGGACTATTGATGATCCATCAGATTTCTTAAGATTTGGTAATAATTGCTTGATTATTTTTGTAGCTCCTAACACCTGCAATTGAAAGTCAGACATGAAGTCTTCTTCTTTGAATCTATGAAATGGTTTTAGTTTAATGCTGCCAGGACAATACACTAATCCATCAATCACTTCAGGTAAACTATCTATATCAAGTTCATCTTTAGTGACATCGAGCGAAATGTAATTTACTCGTTCTCTACTTTCCAATTCCGTCGTATTGTAACTTGCAATGATGTTGTTTTCCGTATCATTTTCTAGAGTGTTTACTATCGCTTCTCCTATTCCTGACGAACCTCCTATGATTACATAATTCTTCATTTCTTTTGTTTAAATTCAATTGATTAAGAAAGTTTCTCCTTGTTGATGATTTTAAGTACTAAACAAGAGAGACATCATAGGGTTTTACAGCATGATTCGTAAAGGCATCTGAAAATGCTCTTTTGAGGATGCTTTTTCTTTGGGCTTAAAGCCCAAAGCTTATAAAACAATAAAATCGAGCTTAATCTATTTTAAACAGCTCAATAATTACTGGAACATTTGAATAATTAGAAGTTGTTGATGTTACATATGAATTTTCTTTGGTTTCAATTATTTCTACGATCAGATAAAAATCTTTTGGCATTTCAGCACCTAATTGATCCTTAGCCTGATTTTTTAATTTGAGTGTATAGGTGCATTCATCAATCCACTTTACCTTAAACGTACTTTTTTTGTCAATAGTGATTAAATGTTCGATTTGTTTATTGCCCTTCCTTTCAATAATCATTTCTCCAATAAATTCACTATCAATTCTAAACTTCCCATTTTTAAATTTTGAACAATCTAATTCTTGAGCACATAAGTTTAACGAAAATATCATTAATAATCCAAGTAGTAATGGCCTCATAGTTGTGATTTTTTATTTTTCTATTAATCTATTTTAAAGTTAACTTTTTCTTCAGTGCCATCAACTCATCCCGTAGTTGTGCTGCAGTAATAAAATCAAGTTCTTTTGCTGCTTTACGCATTTTGCCTTCTGTTGTCGCAACTAATTTTTCCAACTGTTCCTTATTCATATATTCCACTATAGGATCAGCAGCAACACTTGGTTCGTTGTTCTCCACATATGCTTTTTTCTTACCTCTAATATCGAGTATAGAACTTGCCTCTATAATGTCTTCTTTTGATTTGAAAATCGTTTTCGGTGTGATGCCATGCTTTTCATTATAGGCTAATTGCTTCGCTCTTCTTCTATTCGTTTCATCAATAGTCATTCGCATACTATTGGTCATCTTATCTGCATAAAAGATGACTTTTCCATTTTCGTTTCTTGCAGCTCTACCTGCCGTTTGGGTAAGAGATCGCTGGTTTCTTAGGAAGCCTTCTTTATCAGCATCAATGATCGCAACTAATGAAACTTCCGGCATATCAAGCCCTTCTCTTAACAGATTCACACCTATTAATACATCGTACTCGCCTAATCTCAAATCCCTAATTATTTCCACTCTATCCATCGTGTCTACTTCCGAGTGTATGTATCGACACTTCACATTTAATCGAGTCAGATATTTTGCAAGTTCTTCTGACATTCTTTTCGTCAAAGTAGTCACCAATACGCGTTCATCCGCATCTCTTCTCTTGCCTATTTCCTCTAGTAAATCATCTATCTGATTAATGGAAGGTCTAACTTCTATAGGCGGGTCAACTAGTCCAGTAGGACGAACAACTTGCTCTACAATTTCTCCTTCTGTCAGCTCTAATTCGTAATCTCCCGGTGTCGCACTCACATAAACTACCTGGTTCGTTAAACCCTCAAATTCATTATAATTCAATGGACGATTATCCATCGCTGAAGGCAGTCGAAATCCATGTGTTACCAAATTCGTCTTTCTCGCTCTATCTCCTCCCCACATTCCTCTCACCTGTGGAATCGTCACATGACTTTCATCTATCACCATTAGATAATCATCTGGAAAATAATCTAACAAGCAAAACGGTCGAGTTCCCGGCTTACGACGGTCAAAAAATCTCGAATAATTTTCCACTCCACTACAATACCCAAGCTCCCGCATCATCTCTAAATCAAAATTCGTCCGTTCATGTATCCTTTTGGCTTCTAAAAACAAACGCTCACTCTCAAAATACTTTATCTGCTCTTGCAACTCATCTTCTATTTCCCGAATAACCATATTCAATCGCTCTTTTGGAGCTACATATAAATTCGCAGGAAATATCGCTGCGGCATCCATCTCCTGAATACGCTTGCCAGAACTAATTTCTAACTTCGAAATCTCCTCTATCTCGTCACCAAAAAAAGTTACTCTATAACCATAATCTAGATAAGGTAAATTGATATCCACCGTATCTCCTTTCACTCTAAAGGTTCCCCTTTTAAATTCCACTTGACTTCGTGAATATAGACCTTCTACCAATTTATACAAGAATGCATTTCGACTAATCACATCACCTTGCTTTATCCGAGTAACACCATTCGAATAATCATCTGGATTTCCCATACCGTATATACAAGAAACCGATGCTACCACTATAATATCCCTTCTACCTGAAAGCAAACTAGTTGTTGCCCGCAATCTTAATTTATCGATTTCTTCATTGATCTGAAGATCCTTTTCTATATAGGTGTCGGAATGTGTAATGTAGGCTTCAGGCTGGTAATAATCGTAGTAAGATACGAAATATTCCACCGCATTATCTGGAAAAAATTCGCAGAATTCACCATAAAGTTGAGCAGTCAATGTTTTGTTATGTGTCAACACTAGAGTAGGGCGTTCTAATTTCTGAATCACGTTCGCCATAGTGAAGGTTTTACCAGATCCAGTCACACCAAGTAAAACCTGAGCTGGTTCTCCTGCGTTTATCCCATTAACAAGTTGATCGATAGCTTCGGGTTGGTCTCCCGTTGGACTATATTTAGAGGTTAAATTGTATGCCATATGGTAAATCTAATAAAACAACTTTATTCACCTTCAATCGTATTAAATAAAAACGTAAATTATTTCGTTATTTGGGTGTAAATTATGAATAGAACAAATATATATTACTTCGTTTTCCTATTTTTTGTCTGTTTTTCCTGTGGGTCTAAGCCCAAAGGATCCTTTTCAACTAAGGGACCTAGCTCTGCTCCGGATTACAGTTTGGAAGAAAATTGGGCAGCTTTACCTTGGCGAAAGGACTTTGCTGATGAAACCCCAAAAGGGCTTACAGATGGACAAGCAACTGCAAAAGTTGATGTGTTTTACTTACATCCTACGACATATTTTGGGGATAGAGATTATACAGATTGGAATGGTCCTGTAGATAATGAGGAAATTAATAAGAACCTGGATGAATTTGTGATCAAAAATCAGGGAACAGTTCTTAATAATGTTGGGAAAATATATGCACCCCGCTACAGACAAGCACATATTAAAGCTTATAGCATGAAGGACACCGTCAGTGCTAAACAAGCATTTGATTTGGCATATGAAGATGTGAAAAGTGCCTTTGGTTATTATATGTCGCATTGGAATAAGGGCAGACCTTTTATTATACTTTCTCATTCACAAGGCACTACACATATGGCACGTCTTGTAGAAGAATTTATCGACGGCAAACCACTCCAAAAAAAGATGATTGCTGCTTACCTTTTGGGCATACCCGTAGACTTAGACAAGTTTGAAGAATTAGAACCTTGTACTTATCCTGAAGATATTAATTGTCTCATTGGTTGGAGAGCATGGAAAACAGGAGCTAAACCAAAACTTCTCGAAAAAGAAGTTGGATATAATGTGCTTGTCGTGAATCCATTAAGCTGGACAACGGATGATGCGCTTGTGGGGAAAGAAAAACATAAGGGAAGTGTCTTTCTCGATTTCTATGCTAAGCCTATTAACAATGTTCAAAATGCTCAAATTTACAAATCAATCCTTTGGACAAACAAACCAAAATTCAAAGGGTCAGCACTTTTAGTGACTAATAATTACCACAGAGGTGACGTGAATTTATTTTATCTTGACATAAGAGAAAATGCGGCAACTCGAGTTAATGTATATTTGGGTAATAAATAGGTAAACTTGGATATTTATAAGCAAAGGTCGTATTGGAAAATTATTCTTGCAATTGCAGGAACAATAATCGTTATAGTTACACTTCTCTACTCTAATTACCTTTCTACCAATTTAGCAAAGAACGAAGAAAAAAATGCTCGCCTTTATGCACTCGCTCTTCAAAATTTCTATGAAGTAGAAGACTTGAATGCGAGTTTCAGATTAGAAGGTGAGATCACGCAAAATAATGCCATACCAACCATAATAGAAAATGAATTAGGGGAGCTAGAAGGTAGTAATTTTGGGGAAACCCGCAACTACGATCAAGACTATTTACGATCGGTTATCGACAAATTAAAAGCAAATGGTTTTGAACCTATTCAAGGAGAAGGATACGCCAAGCGAATATACTATACCAGAACTCGTCTTTATCGACTAATTACCTACTATCCATATATCCAAATGTTGATGGTTGTTTCATTTATCTGTTTTGGTTATTTAGCTTTTGGTCGAAGTAGAAAGGCTGAGCAAAATAGGGTTTGGGCAGGAATGGCAAAGGAAACAGCACATCAATTAGGTACACCAATAAGTGCAATTCTTGCATGGATTGAAAATCTGAAATTGACAACAGAGGACAATGAGATGCAAAATGAAATTATAAAGGAACTAGAGCATGATGTCAGTCGTTTAGAATTAGTAGCCGATCGTTTTTCCAAGATTGGGTCAAAACCAGAACTTGTAAAAACTAATGTGATCGAAGTGTTAGATGAAATCAAGAATTATATGAAAAGAAGGGCACCGAGAAGAATGGAGTTTCATTTTCCTGATCTGAATTCTACTCCTGTCTATGCTTCTTTGAATGGACATTTGTTTACTTGGGTAATGGAAAATTTGATAAGGAATGCTTTAGATGCAATGGGTGGTGAAGGTAAGATTTCAGCGAGTATTTCTGAAGATAATGAAATGATTAATATCGACTTAAGCGATACTGGAAAAGGCATTCCAAGTAACAAATTTAAAACCGTTTTTCAGCCAGGTTTTTCAACTAAAAAAAGAGGTTGGGGTCTTGGATTAAGTTTGGTTAAAAGAATTATAGAAAATTATCACAATGGTAAAATCTTTGTGAAGAAATCAAAAATTAATGAAGGTACAACGTTTACGATACGGCTTCCGAAAGCTAGCTAATCACCTTCTTCTTATTTTATGTTTTTTTATTTCCAAATCTGTTTTTGGTCAAGAGATAACTATTGTGAATAATGAAAACGATCCGCTAATTGGCGTTTTCGTATATTCATCCGACAATAAATTTCAAGCTACTTCTGACGAAAATGGGCAGCTTATTATTCCTGAAAATACAGTTTTTCCTATTTTTCTAAACTACCTAGGATATAAAGATCAACAGCTTACTTTATTAGACCTACAAAAAGAAAATTTCCATATCACCTTACTTCAGGATGATTTATTGATGGAAGAAATAGTACTTATAGGAAGAACAGATATAGCAAGAGAAGATCTAGCTTACGCTACATCTACTATCCAAGCAAAAGATATTGAACTGAATGCTCCCCAAACTTCTGCTGATGCTTTGCAAGCTAATGCAGGAGTCTTTATCCAAAAATCTCAGTTAGGTGGTGGAAGCCCTGTGGTAAGAGGTTTCGAAGCAAATAAATTATTGCTAGTTGTTGATGGTGTCCGATTGAATAATACCATTTATAGAAGTGGACATTTACAAAATGCAATCACTATTGATCCAGCTATTTTGGGTTCTTTGGAAGTGATATTTGGTCCTGGATCTTTGATGTATGGAAGTGATGCATTAGGTGGTGTAGTACATTTTAAGAGCAAAGAAATTCAGCTAGAACAAACGGCTAATAAACCATTTGATATTGGATATTATACGCGTTATGGATCGAGTAATAATGAGCGAACTGCTCATGTTGATTTCATGTATTCTGGAAAGAGATGGGGATCTTTAACGTCTGTGACTTTGACCGATTTTAATGATTTGAGGATAGGTGCGAATAGAGCTGATAAGTATGAAGATGACTATGGATTACGTCCATGGTATGTGGAGCAAGGGAATGAAAATGCCGACGACTTATTAGTTGAGAATGAAAATCCATTGATCCTGCGTTCTACAGGTTATACCCAATTTGATTTTTTACAAAAATTTAAGTTCAAAGTAAGTGATCAATTGAGTTTTTCATGGAACAATCAATTTTCAACATCTTCTAATATACCTCGATATGATGCGTTAACTGAATTTCGAAATAACAGTCCACGTTTTTCGCAGTGGGATTATGGTCCGCAGCAACGCGTGCTTTCTAGTCTGACAACTAAGTATATACCAACAGAAAGTGTGTTATTTGATAAGATACAATGGATTATTGCTTATCAAAATATAAGGGAAATTCGAATCACTAGTTTTTTTGAGAGCGATGAGATCAATGAACAGAATGAGTTGTTGAATATCTTAAATACCACCTTAGATTTTTCGAAGAAGAATGGTGCTCATCAGATTTACTACGGACTTGATGGCAATTTCAACGACTTGAATTCAAGGGCTTTTCAGCAGAATTATGGATTAGATAATCGAGCTCTAGGAGGATTAACACGCTATCCTAATGATTTAGGTCGGGCTTTTTCTTCAGGGGCTTACGCCCAATATTATTACCTACCAGATTCTTGGTATAAGATAAACATAGGGGCTCGTTATGATTATAATCAGGTAGATATTCGTTTTGAAAGAGATAATTTTTTTGAATGGCCAGAGTTCTTTTATGAGGGCATAACGAATAGGAATAATTCGGTAAATGGAAGCGTAGGATTTCATGCTGATCTTCCAAGCGGTTTTAAACTAAGGACATTAGTTGGAACTTCATTCAGATCACCGAACATAGATGATATAGCAAAGACTCGTTTGAACAATGACGAAATTTCTATTCCGAACAGTGACTTGATACCAGAAAAATCATTGAGTTCGGAAGCGACAATTGCCTATAGAAAAGCTGGATTAGAAGTAAGCGTGACGGGGTTTCATACCATACTACAAGATGCAGTAGTTAGAGAAAACTTTGCTTTACCATCGGGAGAAACGATATTCATCACGAATAATGACACGTTTAATATTGTAGCAAATGTGAATGCAGAGAATGGATTTATCCAAGGATTTTCAATGAATTCATCATATAGTTTTAGGAAGAATTTTGAAGTAGAGGGAAGTGTGAATTTTATGCGTGGTCAGGTAATTAACGAGGGAGAGGCGGCCCGGCCACTGGGTCATATACCACCGACATACGGACGCTTATTTTTTAGTTATGAAAAAGGAGCATGGCAATTAAGAACAGGTAGTAGATTTAATGCATTCAAGCCGATAGATTCATTTGGAGGCTCTGTAGATAATCCTGAATTTGCTACAGCGAGAGGGAGTGAGAGCTGGTATACATTACATGCGACGGCGGCATATAAATTTCACTCAGCATTGACGTTACAAGTAGGAGTTGATAATATTTTGGATCAGTTCTATGTGCCATTTGCAAGTGGATTGCCGGGTGCGGGCAGGCATGTGAGTGTTACAATACGCGGACACTTCGGCTACGCTCAGTGACCGCACTTCGACTACGGTTCTCCTGAGCGATAGCCGAAGATCGATCCCTGAGCGAAGCCGAAGGGCGGTTCTCCTGAGCGATAGCTGAAGATCGGTCCCTGAGCGAAGTCGAAGGGCTATTCAGCCACTCTAAAGAAAAAGATTCCATTTCTTACAAAATCTGGATCGTCAAGATCAATGGTCTCTATGAGTTCATTATCGATATTTAAAAATGACCATTGTTTTAAGTCGGGTACTAGGTCAACATTCCTATTTTCTGCAGTTCTATATTCATGTGTCATATTAACTCGTTCCGCACAACAGGTTTCTGTTATGTTTAGATCTATCCATTGACCATCTTGAAGATCTTCTTCTCGAAAGAAAATACCTGCTAAAAATAAACCTTCCATTTCTGGGATGATCTTAAAAGAAATAACTCTTCCATTAACTGATTGTCCTGGAAGTAGCTGATTAATACCTATTTGACCCATGTTTTCTATAGGAAGTAATGTAAATTCAGAATCAATTGGCACGTAAGATTTATCGATAGTGTCCATTTTAGCAAGGAAAAATTCCATGGAATGCGTAAAGTTTTCTATATCATAGATTTGATTTGTCTCAGAATCTAAAACTAAATTCGGAATCTCCATGGTTAATGTAATCGTGTCACCAATTTCAACTTCTCGCAAAGGGGTATCTGTATTAAAACCTAGGTTAATGTTATATATTTCCAAACAACCTGGGTTAAGGGGGCATCGACAAGCAGAGAAGAAAAGCAGAATGAAGGAGGTAAGAAATAATGTTATTATGTTTTTCATAAAAAGTTTTTTGGCAGAAAGAAGTATGTGGAATAAAAATAAAACTTTTTTACTTACTTGTTATAATATCCTCTTTTCCCACTAACTTTTTACAACAAAAATCTTTTCATTTTCCATGTTTAAAACGAACGCTCATTCGTAAAATTAGAAATGATATAATTTTAAGGTTACCCACATAGAAAGACGCACCGAAGATCATGTGTTTTCTTATTTTTAATTACAAATAATTGAAAAGAAACTAACAGTTCCATTTCTATCTTTTTCTATCTTCTAAATTGCGAAACAAATTGATCTAATACATTCACTACCATGTAGATATCTCATAAAGTGCAAAGAAGTAATTTTAATTGAACCAGAGATTTGTATTTTAATGCTATTTATATGTAATGATGAGAAGCAACTTTTTATTTGCTCTCACCATTACTATCATAGTATTTTAAAAATTAAATTAGAAATACTTATTTAATCCAAACTTTAAATTATTAGAAGATATTGATCGTTTATCATCCGATGAAAATTCAAATGAATGTAGTGCTTGATTTGTATTGAATTGCAAAACAATACTAAGATTCTCTTTTACTTTATAGCTGCCGAAAATTGAAAAGTTTCCGCTTACATAATTCAGATTTGAAGAACTTGTTTCTGAATATTCCAATAACTGAAATTGGGGATCTATGCTTCTTCCTTCTCTGTTTACTATTTTATTCAATATAATACCTCCTTTTGCTCCATACGAGAATTTCTTAGAAAATGGAATTTCGAATTGGATTAGCAAAGGTATAGATAATGCATGTAAGGTACTATAATGTATAATTTGTCTTCTTGTCGTTATTGTTTCTATTGCTCCAACAACCTTATGAGATTCACCTGTGACTAAATTGTGCACATTCTGAATGGCATTTTCATTAAATTCTTCGCTAACAGTCGTGAATGTATGTGCTAATCTACTTCTGTATGCACTGTAATCAAGACCTGTTGCAAATGAAAGTCTGTTATTTAATTTCAATGAATAGTTTAGTCCTGTATTCCAAGAAGGTAAAGTTGTTTCAAATGTTTCCAAATCAAATTCCTTGCTTTGAAAATTCCACATAACAAGTCCACTTGCAATTCCAATGCTATGTTTGATTTGCTTTGTTTTTTCCTCATCTTGTTGATTAGAATCTTGTTGATTTTCTGACTTTTTTAATTCAACATTAACTGCTTGAATCGATGCATTTGTTTGTAAGAAAAGTGGAAAGTTTACTAATGCAGTAAAACCGTATTTAGGCCTTTGCTCAATTAGGTTTACTGCATTAGATAAATTAGAATTTTCTTTTGCATCCTGGATTTCAGAAATCTGAACCGATGTTCGATTGGCATTATCGTTACTTGATGATAGGATTCCATCTGCTAAGGAAATTGTAGTCTTCTTGTAGTTTAACCCTAGGTCATTTGAAATTGCATTTTTAACAAATTGATTTGAGTTATATTCCTTGGCTTGCTTTGAAGAAACTTTATTCTCTTTTACATTTAAAGCTCTATTTTTGGTAGCAGAAAAATTTGTTTCAGATGTATCATTTATCTGAGTGACTTCAATATGATTTTGTTCAATTTCAGATGTGTTAGTAAAGTTAGAAGGTGAATTTGTTTGATTTTTTTCGTTTGTATTGTTCAATAATTCTGTATTGGACTTATGGCCTTGATTGTTCTCTATTTGGGCAGTGTAGTCATTGTGGTTTTTAAAGCTGTTGTAAATAAGAATAGAAGAAAATATAATACCTATTAATCCTATTGAAACAAAAAGGAGAATGATAGGTCTTTTTTTAGATTTTGGTTCTTTTTTAACACCTTCAAGTATGCCAGGACCAATTGCATCCCAACTTAATTCATCAGGAATGTCAACAGATGAATCCTCAAATTTTTCCTGCATTTTTTTATCAAAAGATTCCATATGATTTAATTAATGTTGAGTTATTGAATTTTTTAATAAGCCACTTCTTTGCTCTAAAATATTGTGATCTAGAAGTTTCTGGAGTAATTTTTAATTGATCAGCTATTTCTTTATGACTAAAACCATCTATTGCACAAAGAAGGAAAACGATTTTATATCCTTGGGGCATATCTTTTAGTAAGTCCAAAATATCTTCCTTACTCAGTTCTAAAAGTTTATTTTCTTCTTCACTCGAAATAGCTGATTCTGAAACTACTGAAAGTGTATGTATAATTGGTTTTTTAGATTGTTTTTTTAGGTGTGTTAAACAGCAATTTACAGTTATAATTCTAACAAAGGATTTCACACTACCTCTTTTTTCATTATATCGTTTCAGGGAACTAAAAAGTTGAATGTAGACAGATTGAACGACATCAGGTCTTTGCGATGATTCGTATATATACCTACTTACAACTGAAAGAACATAAGGTAAGGACTCATTGTAAGCCTTTTTATATGCTGCCTGATTGCCTTTTAAGCATTTTTGTATTGTTGCTAATTCTATCAAATTTATCTTTTTTTAAAATATAGTAAGCACTATTGTGCTTACTATATTTTATTAGAAATTTAGCAATTATCAGCCAGCTCTAGGAAGTCAAATAATGTATCTATTGTAAGAATAAATGTAGTGCCATCATCAAAAACAAATGTCAAAGGGGCTAATAATGCCACATTTTGTCCTGAATAAGATTCTAATTCTTGCATGGTATTTACATTAAAGCTATCACCGTTTTGGTTTAATACGGTTACTGGAAATACAAGTTCGAAACAGTCACCAATATTATTTAAAACATCGTTGATAGCAATTCCAAAACCGTTCATTTCAACACATATTAATAAGTAATCACCTAGTTCATTACTGTCGTTTACAAGAAATACAGTTCCATTTGTGGGATCTTCTAATGTTATTGGGTAAGATAAATTAACAACATTTTGGTCCAATTGAAGAATTGTTAACTCTTCTTCTGTTGATACTTCTACTATCGATCCATCATCTAAGATTACACTTAAAGGGAATACTATATCATAGCACGCTAATGAACCACCCCATATAATTGAATCACTTGGTTGATTGGCATTATCACAAGAAAAAAGTGCTTCAAATAAATCAGCTTCATCTATAACTGATTGCTCAGCACCTGTTGTATTATCTACTACTATTAAAGGATACTCGTAATAAAGTATACCATATGTAGCAAGTAAGTCAACAAATATTTCTTCTGTATCAACTTCATAAATATTATCATTTAAGTCCGTTACATTATAAGGATATAAAAGGTTTATACAATATTCATCGTCAATTAAAAAAGCAGGGAATCCAGCATTATTCCATCCATCATCTGGAATACAAGATGCGAATAATTCACCTAACTCGTCAATAGAATTTGTAGTGCTTGATGTTCCATCTTCCTGAGTGATACTAAGTGGGTATATAAAATCAACTATGTAATTCGATGTATCTGAAAACGCAAATTCGAAATCATCAGCATCTAATATTTCAATAGTTTCACCATTTACTGTTGTAACAAAGAATGGGAAATCAATTGTAAGACATGCGAGTAAAACTCCGTTTTCTGTAGTTGTATTAGACCTTGTAACTAAATTGTTTTCTGTTTTATCTTGTACTACAATTTCTACGTCTTCAACATCAATGTTTTCTGGTGTACAAGATGTAAAAAACAAGCCAAAGACTAGAAGTGAGAAAGCTATATATTTAATCTGTTTCATTATTTTCTGTTTAAAATTTTCAATTATTTAAATTGATCGATCATAACACTATTCTTTTATTCCTCCAAATACGTTGCATCGTAGGGCAAGTATTTTTTTTCAAGAGGTATTCCAATTATAGAATGGGCAATTGAGTTTTAATGTTTTAAATTGATTTTACAATATAAATCATGAATCATCCACGACGTTTGAAAGAATCTTTTTATACAACTTGTGAAGGCTTCTTCTTTTGTAACAAGGCAAAAAATATAGTATATTTGAAAGATGATTTAAATTTCATTCTTTGACCATTTTAGATGCGATATACATC
>CAZSKA010000069.1:0-15146 GCA_964607315.1 uncultured Saprospiraceae bacterium
ATTATTTGTACAATCAGAATTGTAAGAACAAATGAGATTCCTATATATACGATCATATTAAATTAATTAGGTGTGAAATAAAATTCAAAATAACAAGATATGTAAACTAGATAATTTTACCAACCAAAAATATCATTTATTCTTTTTTAAGAAAATTTCGAAATGCAATTTTATCTAACGTATAAGAATGGGTATTATCAGTAAAACTATCATTTTCTACAATTGCAAATACTGGTTGACTCCCTGTTCTAGTCAATTTTTGTTGATAATATGAATTCAAATTACCATTATATTTTATAAGCTCTCCATTTTGATCTAAGAATGCATTTGCATTTTGAATTTCGGTCCTATCATCTGTAAATAATACTTTGAAATTATAATTATCAATTAATAGCTTCTTAATCACTTCATCATTAAAAATATAATCTTCCATTTTCAGGCAGCCTGCACATCCATATGAAGTAAAATATATCAAAAGTTTCTTTTCTTGAATTACACTAGATTGTAAGGCATCATTTAGGTTGAAATTTAATTCACCTTGTAAATTTAATGGGCTACTTTTTTTACATCCAATCTGTACAAGTACCAATAATAGAATAAGACTCAAGATAAACTTCGGAATAAGATTAGTATTCCTCATTTTCAGTATTGTCCTATTATTTATAGCCCATTTAAATTTCATTTCTACTTTCTAAATTCACTTTTTCATATCACCAAACACCACTCCCCACACCCTTTGGGCGTAAGCCCCAAAAAAAACAAAACCAATCACATTACCTACACAATTCTTAATTCATTAACTATCGGCTACATTCCACCAACACTCATTCCATGCGTATCTCCCCTACCAAATACAATCTCGCATTCCCTCCTATCCTACATCGCTCGTCCCTAAACTCGCAAAAAAGTTGACCACCTCGCTTTGATATTTGTCTCGCTTTCATATTCCTTTTCCCTAATCTCTCATACCAAATGGGAATCAGTGAGGTATGAGCAGAACCCGTTACAGGATCCTCGTCAACTCCTGCTTGAGGTGCAAAAAAACGAGAAACAAAATCAACGGAATCGCCTTTTGACGTAACGATTAATCCTCTTGCCTCTAGTTTTACAATCTCTCTTAAATCAAATGAAAGCTCTCGTAATTGCTCTTCATTTTCTATGATGGCAATATAATCGGTTTTCCCTTTTAATAACTCTTTTGGCTTAATGCCAATACATTTTTCTACAAATCCAACTAATTCACCCTCAACTTTTTGCAAGGTATCTGATGGAAAATCCAAAAACAACTTTTCATCTTCTTTGGAAACCGTTAATAAACCGCTTCGAATAGAATGGAAGCGAATTTCTGGATTAGGATAATCAAGAATATTGAATAGTACAAAAGCTGACGCAAGTGTGGCATGTCCGCATAAATCAACCTCTACCGTAGGAGTAAACCATCTAATTTCGTAATCATCACCTTTTGGTATGACAAAGGCCGTTTCTGCTAAGTTATTCTCATTCGCAATAGATTGCATCAATTCATCGTCGAGCCATGCATCCATTACACAAACTGCAGCAGGATTTCCCGAAAACAATGTATCCGTGAAGGCATCTACTTGATATATTTTCATTATTTTTTTTGCTTCTGATTAGTTAATATGAGTTCTACCCATAAAAGTAGAATTTGTATAATAGAATAACAACTTGTAAAATCTTTGGGCTTAAGCCCAAAGAAAAAACAGATTAATTCCTTTCTTTTAATCCCACACAAACCTCCATTTTCCATCTTTCTGTCTTTTCCATACGGTGTGAAATGTACCAGTATTTGATTTAGTATTTCCTAAGGAATCCGGATAACTAAAGGCGTAATCTCCATAGGTATATGCCAAATCTCCCGAATTACTAACATCAACAAAATTCGGTTTCCATGTTAAAGTTTCATCCGGTTTTACATCTTTTTCATACCATTCAGCAATGGCACTTTTCCCCTTTATCACTTTATTCTTTCTTCTGATCACTCCATCTTCTGCGGCGTAAAACTCAAAAGCTTTTACCAAACCTACTTCTAAAGCCATATCATTAAACGCCTTTTCTACAGACATTATTTCATTAATCCATTTCGCTTTATTCTCTGTATCAGTTGTTTTATTACAGCTTTGAGCTACTAAAAGCAATAGCGTTACTGTTAAGATATATACTTTCATAATTGTCTAAAATTTAAGAATTTCGGACTTCTAAAATACGATATATTTTAATTCTGAAGAATTAATTTTAAGCATTAAAATTTGATGGGAATACAGATTGTATAATCCTATTGATTCTTTAACTCTTCTATCTTCTTTTCCTTTATTTCACTTCTTTCCAGGAGATTAGACTCTTCAAAATAATATAATGCGTTTTTTACGTCCTTCATTTTTTGATAAATAAGTCCAAGATTATAGTAAGATACTGCCTTATCACGATTTGCTATTCTGGTAGTTATAGTTTCTTCAAGTATCAACTTTGCGTATTCATATTGACCTAACTTTATCAATGTAACTGCTAAATCATTCGCAATTTTTATCTCTGCTCTTTTTATTCGAGATGCCGTTAATAGAGCATTATTATAATATTTAGCAGCTAATTCATAGTTGCCATAATCATATTCGACTTTGCCTCTCGATTGGAAAATACTATGGGTTGTTTTTATTATTTTCTTGCTTTCATATTTGTCCCCATTAAAAGCAAATTCCTGAGGGTAAAAAGCAGGATTAGTCCTATGATTATTATTGAATGGTTCAACAATTCCCAGATAATCAGATGTTGATTTAATGAAATTAATTTTACCTAGAAACACACCCAAAGAACTTAATTGATTATGTTGGTTAATCTCTACAACCTCATAGACTATGTTCTTGGCAAGTAAAGTGGAGCTATAGATAAGTAAGAATTCACATACTGCATTTTGATTTATATTAATAGCATAAATTTCATTTAATTGACTGATTCGTTGATCTTCTTCACCAATAGAAAGTTGCGATTTCACTTGTTCTAATTGTGTGGAATCGCATGCGCATTTCAAACTAGCAAGTGGTATTATTTCGCCTAGGAATTGATCAACCATATCTTGACAATACATTGAATAAGAACAAGTTATAAAAATCAAGAAAGCTCCAAATATTTTCATTTTAACTATTAAATAGAATTTCAAGTATGCATATTTTAACCATTAAAAAGTTTATTTCTTTTGATGGGAATTCCCCTATTTATTTTAGAAACGGAAAGAATAGAAGGTACATCTGTAATCCATTCATTTAATTTCAGAATAATCCATATGATTTCTATTCTAGAAATGATTCCTAAAGCGATACAAATGATGAATGGAATTTTACTCCATGAACTTAAGAGTAAGAAAATAAGAAATGCTAAAAGAGTCAGAGTCCACACTTTAGCAAGAATAGAATGTGTGGCTATTGGCTTTTTAAACTTGATTATACTTATCAAATAGCATATTAATTCAAGTGCCAAAACAAGAGCTATCCATAATACATTCTCTTTTACAAATTCGATATTCAAATAAAAGATAGAACTGATAACTACAATCCAAAAGAACATATCAACATTAGAATCTAATATTCTCAACCTTTCACTAGATATACCCAGCTTTCTCGCTATGATCCCATCAAAAATATCCGTAATTAATCCAATTGACATCAAGACAACGATTAAAACGTCATAGTTTTTAGCACTAAAAAAAGCTAACAAACCTATGATGATTGCAGTGAGAATACGGCTATAAATGAGTATAAATGGAATTCTTTTCATTACAGTAAATTTAATACCAATTCTGTATTTGTATTGGTAATATAATTCTTTAAACCAATGTGGAATCCTAAAACAGATTTGATATAAAACTTAATTTTCATCTGCTGTAGTATCTAATGCTCCTCATCTTTACTACTATTTCAAGCCAAAGGTGAGCTTTTTAAATTTATCCTTGAATATGATAATCGCAACAATACTTAGAAAAAGAGATGCAAGAGTTATGTAATTTTGATAGGCATTCAGAAGTAAATAATCCAGCCCTTTTGAGAATAGAAATAACAATAAAAAGTAGCTTGAATATAGTGTATTGGAGTATTTAATAGGAGCTATTCTTGTAACGAATGAAGTTATTAAAGGTGTAATAATAGCTTCTGCTATAGCATAAATAAGAAAAGGAATTAGAATCCATTCTAATGGAATATTTGTAGGGAATGTAATAAATATCATCGTTGAGATGACTCCTAACATTAATAGCACTAGGGAGATGAAAATAGCTTTTATAAAATTTGTAACGCCTTTTGCATACCAGAATATAAATATTGAGAGCACCATTGGTATACTGCACAAATAATACAATATATTAACTTGATATTCTGAAAGATCAAAACCAAACATGAACCTATTTTGTAAATCTAAAACAGCACTTAAAATTTGCGAACTTTCTATTTCATTATTCTTCCAAAAAAACAAATTCAAAACAACTATTACAGCTAAAATAGATAATATTCTTCCAAATTTAATTGGCGATTTTCGAGATAAAATCTCATCTGTTTCTATTTCTTCAATCTTATGTTGAAAGAAATATGAAAGTATTAAAAATATTACCGTTAATATTACCGCTAACATAAGCCCATATTCCCAACCAAACGTATCTGCTAAATACCCCATTAATATTACACTAACAAATGCACCTACATTGATACCAAAATATAATATCATAAATGCAAGCGTTCTATTTTTATCCTCTTTTTTAAATAGTCTTCCAACTAAAACATTTGTGCTTGGCTTTACAAGACTTGTACCAATTAGAAGTAATATTAAAGCGCCTAGAATCAAATAATTATATTGGAAAAACAGCATAGAATAACCAAGTAAGCAAAATAATCCTCCTATTAATAATGACCTTTTTTGACCTATCCATTTATCAGTTACTATGCTAAAAAGCAATTCTGAGAAAACAAAAGCTGCAGTCCAATATCCAAGAACTTCTCCATTTTCGATTCCTTCAAAAAAAGGATTATCAATGTCAAAGAAATAAAAAATAAAAAGTGATCTAACTCCGTAAAAACTAGCTCTTTCCAGAAGGGAAATGAGCGAAAGAATTATTGTTCCAGTGAGTTGTTTACTATTCATTTTTAAGTTCTTACCAACATTCGATTAATCTAAAATTTAAACATTCATATTACATCATTTCCAAAATTCCCACCATTTATTCTTTGTTTCAGTCTTTCTAGATTCCGGGCTTACCGCACCCATTATTTTATATAATTCTCTGATTTCATCTATTACATCATTCGTTGATTCATTAGCAATCTCTATATCTCCGTATTCAGCAATAAATGTCAAACTCCTCATTTTCTTTGTAAAATTATCCGATACAAAACTTGAAGAAAAAAGAGTTTGAAAGGCATCTTTTACTAAAAAGCTAAGGACATTCCGATTTATTTTTTCATTCCGATTGACATTAAATCGAAAAATTCCACTCAGATTTTCCTCATCAAAATTCTTTAGTTTCGTTTCAGTTCCATCCAATATATGAGAATAAATTTCCGATTCTGAATGATGTCTAATTAAAACATGTAAATCGATTTTATTAAGCTCACCTTTTACCGCAATGATATTTGATCTAACAGCATCATATTCAGCGACTTCATCCTTCGCCGGTAATCTGCCCATTGACATGGGAATCAGATCTATAACTTGAGGATTCCCCAGTCTCGTAATACCTATTATACTATCAGCAATTAACTTATATTTTTGAATAATAAACACACCTTTTTCCATTCTCCTATCGAATGCCTTTACCATCAAAGTATTTTGAGGCTCTTGTGTATCATCAAGCATCATCTGTCCTTCATAGCAGATAATATATTGATCATAATCTTCCTCAAAATCATTCATAATTCTTAACGCCTCTTCATAATTATCTTCAGCCTCTTGATAGTAAATCATTTTAATTCTTTCACTATCCTTATAGACATTAATCAATGGCTTTAATCTTGCCTCTTTAGCAATAGTTCCTTTTGTAAAATACGCCCAATTAAGAGCTGAGAATGCTCTTTCTTCAAATAATCGATCTCCATTAAAAACCTCCATGGTTTTAGTTTTTTACTGTGAGTTATATAAATTTTTCAATCTAAATATACGCTTTCATATTTTGCATCTAAGTGTATTGGTATATTTTCCTAAAATATAATTCTAAAAACGCGGACTAATTCTTCTTCCTTCTCATTAAAAACCTGAGTATTAAAAGTAATAATATAGCAGTTAAACTTATAATGAGCAGCCATTTTCCTGTTGTAAACAAACCTTCTCCTTTTTCTTCTTCATTAGCATCTTTTAGTCTTTGTGACCTTGACGGCATTTCAAAGGTCAAAGTAGCCCAATTAGATTCATGTGTTAATCCAGGTTCTGATGATTCTTCCATGTAAATAGTTCTTAAAAACCATATACCAGCATACTTTGGTTTAAAACTAATGATGCCATTTTCATCTGTACGAAGCTGGATATCATGGTGGTGATGATCTTCATCGTCATCATGTGTATGTGAAGTTTTGGCGTTTCCAGCATAAACCAATTGATTTATTAGGGGCTTTCCAGCCCAAAGAAGTTGCACTCGGAATTCGTCTCGGAGTTTGGCTTTATAAGGATTTTGGAGAGGTACGAATTCTATGGGGTAATCTAAAATTGTTGACCAATCATTTGTCGCCTCATTTCCAACTTGAAAAATTGCTTTTACATGTTTAGAATATTTCTCGACAACATCTTGATCTATCATATTTTTCTGCTTCCTCATTTCTAACATATCCAGTACACCATCATGAATAAGATAATCATTAAAAGTCTTTGCTTTCATAGCAAAGTCTCGCGCTTTTGTTGAAACACCAACAACATAAGTACCCGGATCATTTGTGCCAAGATTCAGAATAGAAGTTTCTCCTTCATCAAACCATTCAGTAGTATCGATTTTTGCCCTATTTCCATTTTCTACCACACTAACATCAATCATTCGATCGCGAGTTATGGTATTATCACTTCTATCGAAAGTACCGTTTATAAGTTGGACAGTAGATTTAGAATGAGGTTCGAGAAAGTAAGAATTGAATTTCAAGAACATATCGTGACTAGAGAACAGAATGCACAGTGCGAGAAGGATGCTAATCTTTTTCATAATATAAAAACTGAGTTGAATCAAAGTTATATCATTATGAACATTAATTAAAACTCCATTATAATTCTTATCATTAAGCACAAAAAGCATCCCTTTTCATGTGATACTGTAATAAAGCAGTAATCACATTGTTTTAAAATAGCTGAATTTGTTCAAAATGATATTACTTTTACCTTCTAATGGAAAATAAAACGACTAGACTAGAATATCTTGATGCAGTGCGTGGAATTGCTGCTATGATGGTAGTTGTTTACCATTTTATAGGTTGGAAATGGGGAGATTACACGAAATATCATGTTGCATCAATGCTTTTCAATGGAAGTGATGCTGTCTCTTTCTTCTTTGTGCTAAGTGGATTTGTATTGAGTTACAAGTATTTTCACTCTGACATTAAGTTGAATTTACCTCGCTTTACATACAAGCGAATCTTGCGTCTTTATCCGGCATTCATCGTAACAATCATGTTAAATTTCCTGTATTGGAATAGAGGCATCTTGATGGACGGAGAGATTCTTGAGGTATTACGTGATATGTTTTTGTTTGACAAAAAGGATCTATTATTGGAGTACATGATGGTGCGTAATGTACATACGTATTATATCCCAGGCTGGACTTTGGGAGTAGAAATGGCACTTTCATTGCTTATGCCATTTCTAATCTTAGCGGGAAGAAGGTCCATTAAAATTTTGTGGTGGTTCTTACCTATTTGCCTCTTCTTGGGAAGTTATATCTCCATGTTTTTGATGCATTTCGTACTGGGAACTTTATTAGCTTATTATTATAAGGAAGCGAAATCCTTCTCATGGAAAACATGGAAATATAAATCGTGGAATATTGTAATTCTAGCAGCTACATTGATCTTTTTTTCCATCCGACATATAGACAGAATGTTCCCATTTCCTCCAGCATACCATCATGTTGCAGACTTGTTGAAACTAGACTTTTTCCATTACACTGGAATAGCAAGTGCTGTAATCTTACTTTGGATTATAAGCAAGAAAAAAGTACAGGATTTCTTGCAAATAAATGTTTTGAAATACCTAGGAAAAATCTCTTATTCAGTGTATCTCATGCACTGGATATTCGTAGTATCTGTAATGGATTATTGGGACAAATTAATAGCTTATTTCCCTAACTATTACCTTGGATTTGCTGTCCTACTTTTCTTAGTAATAGCAGGCACATTAATTTCGGCATCTTTATTATATCAATTCGTGGAACTACCATTTATCAAACTTGCAAGAAAGAGTAAATGGTTTAAGAATAAGAAATACGAGATAGAATAGTGAGTAAAATACCAATTAAGTTCTAACTTTTAAATGGTATAAAAAAACCCGACTGGGATCTCACTCCAGTCGGGATAACTTTCTTTCTTATTTTCCTTAGTCGAAAGGGCCTGAAGAAAGAAGCCATTTTGAAACTCAATCTTATTTTATTAATATCATTTTGTGCATCCTGATTTCGCCATTCACTTCCACGGAATAATAATAAACTCCGCTTGTTTCAAGGCTTTCAGGATAAAGCACTAATTCATTTTCTCCTTTGTTTAAATCGATTTCTCCTCTATATACCACTTCACCTAAATTATTCATCACACTAATTTTTCCTTTTGCATTTAACTGAGTTGTGATAAAAATACTAGTCTGCTCCCTCCATGGATTTGGCATGTTTTGAGTTACCTCAAAGCCAAATTCTTTTTCCATTTCTTCTCCATCGATACGTATATTTATAGAGGCTGGACTTCCGTCCAAAATCCATTCGTTTTGAAATCTTGGTTTTAGTGATTCTCCGATTACTTGTGCTGTATTTGATGCTTTTTTGGCTTCCGCCCAAAGGTTTAACAATACATCACCAGACTCTAAGACTAATCCATTTTCATTGATCATGATGATACGCACAACACCTGCTTCTACATCGGCATAGTGCTCTAATGTAGTCTGAGGTAAATCTGTTTGTACATCATTTAATTCCCATGCATCGAAATCCCACTTAAGCTCCCATTGGAAACCGGATAAACTTTGGGCCTGACCCAAAACAACTGGCAACTCAAAAACATCACCTTTCTCAGCATATCTATCTTCCATTACAAAATCAATAGAAGACCTCGTGTTAATATCATGAGAAGCAAAACCGTTCACATCGCCCGATTGATTCACATCACCCATCTTTACACCAACAAAATCAACAATAGTTTCTCCTTGTATCGGACTCTCAAAATATTCGTTTAATGTATTAGCCCAAGGCCAACTTTCATCAATAAACATCTGATCCAAGTAGAATCTCCACGTATCAGTTTCAGGGAATTCATCGTAATGTCCAAGAAGTAATTTTCTAACTACTAAAATATCCGTTCCACTTACACTCTGACTTTGATTAACATCAGCTGCCAATATTTTATATGGATCATCAAGTAACTGAATACCTAAGATATGACGCTGAATCAATACAATATCAGAAACTGTAATTCCCTTCATCGCATCATCTTCTTTTGTTGGTTTCACATGATAAGTTTCTCCAAATTCAAGTCCAGTAAATGAATATTCTCCTAGATCATCAGTCATGTCATTCTCGTTTTCATCAAGAACAACCTCCACATCCTTCATATCAACTGGTAAAGACGTAGAAACATCTCCTATGATCATAGAAACAAGTTCGTCTTCACAGAAATCAACATCATTATTATCTTGAACATCTATCGTAGTAGTACAGAATGACTGATTTCCAAGTTCATCTGTAACCCATAATAACACTGTATTCAATCCAATATCTTCACATCCAAAAATACGGACAGTATCATTTAAATTATCGCTAAAAGATAAGCTCACATTTCCTCCACAACTTGCACTAGAACCTGCATCAATCATGTCTGGAGTTAAGGATAATTTTTCCGTATCAACTTCGCCATCACCATCCGTATCCCAAGGAGTTAAACTTCCCGTAATGTTATCAAGACAGTAAGCCAATGGCGTATTGCAATTCATCAATTCAAAAGTGTAAGAACAATTTGCTATACTTCCACATTGATCAATTACAGACCAATATATTGTATGAAGACCTAGTTCATAAGTTCCACTGGCATCATTCGTATTTCCAGTGATATCAATGTTTCCATCGCTATTCAGATCAATAGCATAATCCCAAATCAAATTAATACTATCCGTACAATCGTCGATTGCCGTATTAACTAAGGCAATAAAATCAGGATCACAATTTGTGTCAAAACTACATTGCGTTCTATTAGTGCAATCACCTGTTATCTCAGGTCCTACAGTATTCGTAACACTAATTATTTGATCATGTGTAAATTGGATAGTGTTTCCATTAATATCTGTTTGACACCAGTCAGCTACTACCCAAGTTCTTCTAATTTTGAAGCAAGCTTCATCTCCACTACTAAAGTCAAATAAATCATCTTCATAAAGGAATCCTACCTGATCACATGAAGTATTTGTAAACATAGGGAAGCCATTTACTTCTGGTAAGTCTTCTGGTTGTAAATCGTCAATAGAACAAAGATCTATTGCTGTATAATCTTGCGGGAAGATGATATCATCTTCAGTAAATGGATCGTCATTCACTACGGTAATTAACTGTGTAGTAATCAAGTTATTTCCTGCTGCATCTTGAATTTCAATCGTTCTGGTGAATGTCCCTAAACCACAGTTATTTTGATTTCCCGTAATTACATCAGACACCAATTCTATACAATTGTCTAAGATTAAGCCATCAAGTGGTTCTCCACTGAATTCAACTAAGTCAGCAGTTAAAATAATACTATCTCTATCATTAAAATCAGTAACTATTTCTCCGAATTGTCCAGGAAAATCAGGATCAACTGGAAAGTCGCAGCTTACTGTAATATCAGGTAGAGGTATTAATAATTCTGGACTAATCTTATCCTGAATTTCTACACTAACCATGCATGAATTTGAATTACCATTGATATCAATAACCAATAATTCAACTAAAACCTCTTGACCTAAATCTTCACAGCAAAAAGTAGTAGAAGGGCCAAAGTTTTGAGCTCCAGCTGAACAGGTTTCATCCATTCTTCTCACTTGGAATTCACTTATTCCACAGAAATCAAATGAAGCTTGATCAAATGCCTCCGCATTAACGATTATAAAACCTTCTTGAGGTAAAGGAATAACTGTCTCACTATCGCAAATTGGTGTAGGAGGTACTAAATCTTGAACGGTTACTAAATAAGAGCATTCCGTAATATTCCCTTCTAAATCAACAGCTAATACCTGAATTTCATTTACACCAACTTCTAGTTCCACAGATGTTCCTACTGCATTTTCTATAAATTCATTGGAAAGTTGAACGTCGACTGTAAATTCGCCAGAACACAATTCATCTCCTTCTATAGCAGGAATAACATAGTTGGCTGCACATGATGAAATACTTGTTGAAACTGTAACATCAGAAGGACAAGTAATCATAGGACCGTTTGTGTCAACAAATTTGAAGACCTGCACAAACTGGATAAGAGTATCTGTATTACATGACCAATGAACTGTAGTCCATTCTCTAACAATAATATCTTCTTGAGAAACAACTTCTACATCTTCAAATACTGTAATCAAGTTACATTCATCGCCTTGATCAACATAAATGTCATTTCCATTAACGGTAGGACCTCCATAGAAGAAAGGATCAGGTGCTCCGTTTTCATCCATAGGGAATGGTACACCGCATTCTAATTCTATCTTAAATACTGGTGGCTGAATGGTAGATACATCGAATTTCTCAATAAATATCTGTTGTGAACAAGCTTCACTTTCGTTTCCGCTTGCATCAATTGCAATATAATTTCTTGTAATAATAGATTCTATTAAAGGATCGTCACAAGCTATATTTTCTATTTGTTCATCAACAAGAACTAAAGTAGAATTATTACAAGGATCATCTATTTCAGGCAGTGAGAAATTAATAATATCTCCACATGCAATAGTATCTGCCATACAGATTACAGCCGGAGGTAGTTTATCTTCAACAAGTATATTTCCCCAAGCTTGATTACCACAATTAGGTTCTGAAAGTAAGAAAGTAAGATTCTGACCTATGTATTGACCATCAACTAAAGTAGAAGGTAAGGTATCTCCAGCTTCGTCAATTAATTGTAATGTATAATAATCGTCACATACTACAGGGAAAGTTGCTACCATAGCAGCAGTTACCAAACCTTCACAATCAGAATCGAGTGATAAGTTTAGTTGAGAATTCACGAATAAATCACAAGGTCTAAGTAGATTTACTTGACTGGTTACAGTTGATTCATTTCCACATTCATCTACACCGATAAATGTAGCTGTAAATTTACCAGCGGGAAGTTCAGTTGAACCACCATTTCCATTAATAGTTATTTCATCAACAATAGTAGTAAAATCAACTACATCGCTACAAGTAAATTCATTTAGGACAGCTGGAGCAATAGGAACTACCGCACTACATTGGTCATCATCAAGGAAAATATTGATGGCTGCTGGAGGAGATAAGAACTCCATATCTGGCGGTAATAGAGATATAGTTTGAGAGCAAACTGAGGAGTTACCTAGTTCGTCAATTAATGTAAATTCACGTGTAATTGCGCCAGTGCTACATTCGTCAATATCTGCCGTTACTAGAGAATCAACAACATAATCCATCATGCAATTCTCCCCTATCTCAATCATTCCAAAATCTGTATTATCAGCTTCGTAGCAGAAAATCTCAAGATCCTTAGGACATACAAGAGGCGGTAAAACATTCATTGTATTTCGAATACAGATATTATCAAATCCATACACTTCAACATCCTCAGCCGCATCTAAATCGAAACCTATTCCACCAACATTTGTGATTAAGGTATTCCATAAACTTGGGTCATTTATATTCCAAGAACCAAAGGCATTCGAAGGAGCAGTTCCATCATTTGTGATAGTCAACGGCGCACAAATTGTTTGATATCCATCAGCAGCTGTTTGAATAGTAGAAGGAACAAATGTTGCAGTTAAACTAGAAGTCAAAGGTGAAGAACCATTGTAAATAACTAAAAGACTTAATGGATTTCCTAGCATGTTGTCGCTGCCTTGTATTTCTACATCATAGCAAAGGACTACATCTGTATCATAGGTTCCTAAATTTCCATTAAATAGAGTATTTGTGAAAATTGTAGAGAAAGTTCCACAAGTTTCATTTACAACTTCTAATTGAACACTATCAATAGAGAAAGCATTTCCACCTGTAGAGTAGCCAGCTGATGCACAAGTACTAGACCAGTCACCGAAAAGAACTTGTTCCATTTCTGTATCATTAGTTACTATAGGACCTGGAGTCTCATCATTGAAATTCAAACAAGAACTTGTAATTATTACAGATGCCGAACAACTTGTGATATTTCCTTCTTCATCGGTTACTGTTACGGTAATTTCTTGATCCATTTGATCGCAAGAGAAAGTAGTTTCACTTAATGAAATGGACGTAATATCAAGACAAGTATTTATAGTCAAATCTAAATCACTACTATCAATAGTTATTGATTCGTTTGTATTTGATGTTGGGAATTGTAAAACAAGATCATTAAGATCACATGATAATTCTACCACATTATTCACTGTAATTAAAGTAGTACAGGTAGACTGATTTCCACAGTCATCTGTTGCAGTGAAAGTAACCATGGTCTCCCCTATTGGGTAAATTCCAGAAGCACTTATTCCATTGTCATCAGCAAATGGAGAATCATTGGTTACAGTAAGATTTACACAATTATCTGTTACGTTTGCTTGAAAAAAGACTGCTGCTTCACAAGTTCCAGGACTCGGATTAAATATTAACGAAGTAGCACAATTCAAAACAGGTTTAATCGTATCTTGAACTGTTATCGATTGCGTTTCGCTTAATACGGTAATTGGCATCGCACAGCTATCAATTACAGACCAAGTTCTGTCAATGATGATAGGACATGCAGTACTTAAGGTATCATCATCAAAGTCTACAGTTATAGCAGAACAAGTTAAACCTATAATATTAACTATTGGCTGTCCAGTTACACTTGGGTCTGCCGAACATTCATCAATGAATACATCGCCTGGGAAGACAACTAAATCATCAGTAAGAGGACTAGGATTGAAGGTTGTTATTCTTTGGACACAAGAGTCAATTCCATCAACAACACCCGTCTCATTTGCAACAAATTTTCTCTCAATAAAACCAAGACCACATTCATTAATAGAATTTGTAACAGTAGTTACTATATCTATGTCACCACCACAAGTTGTCACTATTTCAGGCATTCCAAAAATGCTTAAATCTGATAAATCAGTTAAACAAGAAACCAAAGTATCATTAGGACAAACTATACTAGGGAAGTCTAAAACAATGACTTCAACTTCTATATTAGCAGTTTTAGAATTTCCTGATGCATCTGTAACTGTAACAGGAATTTGTTTAATTCCAGCGTCAGCACAAGTGAAGTCAGTTTGTGCAATTAGTAAAGTGAATTCATCACAGTTGTCAGAAATACCACCATCAACTAGCACTGAATCGATAAAACCTATTCCATTGTTGTCAAGTGTTAATTGAATATCATTGAAAATACATTCTGGAGTTATTGTATCGAGAACAGTAACTTGAACATCACATGTACTCATATTACCAGAAGGATCTTCTAAAGTATAGCTCAAAGAAAGGATTCCTCTATCATTACAATCTACATCTGTAGGGTCAATCATAGTCATTGAAAAGCCACAATTATCAAAGCTACCTGTATCGAAAAGTGATTCGTCAATTTCGAAATTGCCCGATTCATCTAAAAACACAGTTATATCTTGAACACTACATGTTGGAAAAATCGTATCTAAAACAGTCACCGTTGCTGTACACATAGTGGTATTCGCACCATCACTTACTGAGATGTTTACTGTATTATCTCCTATGTTATCACAGGTATATTCTTCATTATCCAAGGTAAAAGTGAAGCTGCCAC
>CAZSKA010000070.1:0-15134 GCA_964607315.1 uncultured Saprospiraceae bacterium
GAATAAAAATTTTAAAAAAATATTTTTCATTTCTGAACTTTTTTGTAATCCGGGTTTAGTCAGATTGTTTTAAAAATTATTATTTAAAAAATGTATATTTGTTTACAAATGAAAATCAGCTAATTATAAATTTTAAATTTTGTATTCAGCTTTATTTATTTGCTCAGGACTTAATAGTCCAAATACTATACCAATAAATTTTCCTGCGGATTTTCTTGGAAATTTTCAAGACAGCAAAAAAGAAAAAAAGAATATCTAAAGAGAGAATAACATAAGATGATGTCTATGCTAACAATACCAGAGAATTTGACAAAGCTTTATTACTCCATAGGTGAGGTTTCAGAAATGCTTGATTTAAGTAATTCCCTAATTAGATATTGGGAAGGAGAATTTATAGAACTTAAACCAAAGAAGAATAGAAAGGGAGATCGACAGTTTACGCAGAAAGATATAGAAGTTCTAGTAAGTATTCATAGTCTTGTCAAAGAAAGAGGCTTTACGATAGAAGGTGCTAAGAAAGAGATGAAGGAAATAAATAAACGGAAGAAAAAGATTGCTCCTTTAGAGAAAAAATTAAAAGCAATCAGAAAAGAATTACTTCAAATAAAATCTAAGCTATAAACCTACATTTTACAATAGAACTTTGTAATACGTTTTCTATTATATAATGTGGTCTCATACAAATTTAAAATAAGTGCAATTCTAATGCAGTATTGGTATCACTAATAGAAATAAAAAAAGCGCGTGAATTATACTTCAAGTTCATCTCTCTCTTTATGACTTGAAATAAATTCACACACTTTTAATCTTTGGGCTTAAGCCCAAAAAAAAATGCCCATAATAATATACACCTTTATGGTGATCTTAACAGTTAGTTAGTTTGATATCCTATTTTGACATCTTAGTTAGTTAGCAAGATACCTAGTTAGTTAGATAGATATCTTTATAAGCATAATTCGTTAGTTAGTTAAAAAATCGCACGTTTAGTTAGAACGTAAAATAATTGCTAGTAAATATTGCATTAGTTTAGCTAGCCAATAAAGATTTTAAATTTTTAGAGATTTGCCTTTTTGAAGCCATCCCTACAGTTTGTCCTACTAATTTCCCTTTCTGGAAATAAAGAAGAGCTGGAATACTAGATATTCTATATTTCATTGCAAGTTCTCTATTTCTATCAATGTTGACTTTGGCAATAACTGCTTCATCTCTGAATTCATTAGCGACTTCACTCAAAACTGGAGCAAGAGCTTTACAAGGCCCACACCAATCTGCATAAAAATCGACTAATACCACTTCATTCTTACTAATCGTGTTTTTAAAATCTGCTTTTTTAATTTGTTGTACCATAATCTCGCTATTTATATACTACAAATATGTAGGTATATGCAAGTAAATTTATAGCCGATTTAACCCGTTGCATTATCAATTTTTCCTAAAAGGGAGATTTTTGAAAAAATATTTGGAAGTAAAGGCAAAAACGGAGCGCCTGACTGCTCCGTTCCGTTTTCAATTGGGTAATGTTAATTCTTGAGGATCTCCTACTAAAATTCAATTACTAGGATCTTCTTAATTGAATTTTCTCGAATAAAAGCTCTCGAATTCTGCGCGGTTCTTCCGCAATAAAAATGTTCACTTTATCTTTTCTTGACACTACTTCTAAACCTACTTGTTGTAAGTCGAATACTGAATGTAGATTTACCGCTTTGATCTCATCGTATTCAAGATCAAATACCAAATCCGTCTTTGCAAAGTCATGCAAATGAAAGGTAAGTCTCTCATTTTCTAATTCAAGCTCACCTTGGATCTTACTAAATCCATCCCATAATATAGCGTGTAACTTCATATAGTAAAAATACATAAGCTAATTGATGGATGCTTTGCTTACTTTTCAAGTGGTGGAATTCATCTAGTAAATGGTAGAAAATAAGATTTGATTGATTTTTTTGGGCTTTAAGCCCAAAGCCTTAAAAAAAAATTAATTATAAAGATTCTTACTTCAAACTTCCCTCTTCAGGCCCGCTATAGCGAATTCTTAAATTAACCCTTGTCCCTTGCCCCTCTTTATCTATGTGCATATTAAAATCTTCATTTTGAGTAGCGTTTATGTGTGCTAATCGTTTTTTAGTTATTGTTACACCTACTGACTTGTGTTTAGGACGCCTCGGAGCTTGTGTACCATCCCCATTATCAGAAATGGAAACTTTTAATATGTCCTTATCTTTGGTGAATGCAATATTTATCTTTCCTCCCTCCATCTTTTTATGCATCCCATGGATTATTGCATTTTCAACAAATGGTTGAATTAACATAGGAGGAATAAAGACATCTTGTGTAAGGATATCATCTGCAACCTCTATCTCATACTCAAATGAATTATTTAATCTAAGGAGTTCCAACTTAATATAATTATTTAGAATCCCTATTTCATTCTGTAAAGAAAGGGTCTTTGAGAGCGAAGCGTTTAGATTACCTCGAATTAGCTGAGCAAATCCCCCCAGATATTCCATTGCATTTTCTTTATCATTCTTCATGATAAATCCTTGTATAGAATTCAGACAATTAAATATAAAATGAGGATTCATCTGCGCCTGTAATGCTGAACGTTCTAATTGATTAAGTTCCTCTTTTGTTGCATATTGTTCTTCTATCCTCTTCACTCTCATCCTGAAATATAAATAACCTCCTAGTGTTGCCAACAATCCTAAAATTGCATAAAACCACCATTGACGCCAAAAAGGACCTATAACCTTTACTTGTATTGATAAATTATTTGCTTTGGTGCCATCTTGATTATATCCTTGAATTCTTAGGTTCGTTTTGCCTTCCTGGAAATATGCAATAGGAAGAGGATCTTGTATAGAAAAAAAATCAGTCTCTCCAGAAGAATTTTCAAAAGAGTAAAATCCATTTTCATTTGCTAAAATAGAATTCAATCCAAATTCAAGTTTTAACGGCGTATTATAGTATTGATATTTAAAGCAAGCAACATCATTCTTCATTTCATAAGGATAATTTGCATGATAAATAGACAATGTACTTTCATCTTCAGGAGCTATTATTTCAGATTCATGCACCATGTGTATTTCACTCCCAGATGTATAAATGTAATGCCCTGCGAAATAAACTACCTTATATGGTTTCTTTGCATGGATAATTTTTCTTACTTCATTCGCCTCATTTACTAGATAAATCCCTTTGCTATCCCATAGTAAAATCTCTTTTTCATTCTTAACATATGAGCCTTTAACTTCTATATTATCGAAAGCAACTTCCTTTTTTATTTCCTTTGTTAAATCTATCACATGTAGATTATTGTTACTTAGAGCTATTACCTCATTTTCATTCCTTCCGTTTTGCAAATCATCAATAAATCTTTCAAAGTGATAATCTTTCGCATAGGCCTCATTATTTACTCTTAAAGTAGTTGTATTTGTAGAAATGGAATAGGATTTTTGTTTTATAAATGAATGCACATCATTAATATAAAAAGGAACATCCTCTTTTCTATTTTCATGTAAAAATATCTCATCCACAAATCCAGCTCCAGTAGCAAATATTTTCCCATTATGATAATGCAATTCATTCAGAGATTTAGGATATTTATATTGAAACCTATCTTTCTTATTATTTAAATTCAATGATACAATTTCATCTGATGTTGCATAAATCAAGGTATCTTTTATTAGGATAATACTAGCCAACAATTTCATCTTAGATTTATCCTCAGTGTGTATTAAATTAAATTTATCATCATAAATTTTAATATAATTAATTCGATCTGACAAGGCAAAATATGAGGAATTATTGGCAACATAAATTACTTTAGAATTTGTTTCTTCTGTTCCTTTTAACAAAATTTCTGCCTCTAAAGCAGACTTAGAAATTTCTTGCATTGGAGCATCAATCAAACCCAGTACTAAGGACTTATTCTTTTCAAATATCTCGAATACTGAATTACTATTCAATGTAACATTTGAATTGTCTTCTGACAATGAACCTATGAATAACTCCTTTTTTATATCAAATAAAAGTACGCCGTGTTTACCCGTTGTTAATAGCAAAACATCTCCGTATTTAGTGACTTTACTAATAGTTAAATCACCTTTTTGAAACTTGAATATTTCAGAACTACAAGGTTTTTTTTCATTGAGTTTGACTAAGCCAACAGGACTTGCTAACCAATAGTCATCAGCTATTTTTTCAAAATCAGAAACTGTGATATTTTGAATTTCTGATAAACAATCATCAAATGCTATTAACTGATGTTGGATTCCTTCTTTTTTAACTTGCCATTTTTCAAACAAGGGTGCAAAAACCCAAGGGCCTGTAAGCAATTCATTTTCTCCTTCAATATAAGTTGCTACTGCAACCTCTTTTGTAAATTGATCTGTAAAAAGTCTTATGGCGAGGTCATCTAAATTGATTAAGAGAAGCTTCGTTTTAAATGCAAAAAGCAATTCATTATCTTTTTCAAAATAATGAATTGCTTTTAAGCCAGTGTTTAATGTATCTCCATTAAAAATAGGTTGAAAACAGTTAAAGCTATCTATTTTATGATCGTAATAGCACAAATATTCATAGGTAGTTGTCCATAATCTATTTCGATTATCTTCTATTAATTCGCTTTGAACAAAAGTCCCTTTTAGACCTGAGCTTTCTTCTGATACTAGATAATCTGTTCTATTCTTTCCATCATAATGATGCCACCCTCTACTACCATTCACCCACCAATTTTCTTGATCGGAAAACGAATAATAATGATATCTCCCTTCTATTGTACTAATGGGACTTTGTCCTGTACTTATATAATAATTACATATTAAAATTAGAAATAGGAGATATTTCACATTGTCTCATTATGGTTGTTCATCCCACGATGGAGGACATGGATTCGAATGTGTACTTGTTTGAGTTGAAGATTCATGTTCTCCATCTCCTCTTAGTAATGAATTCCTTCCCATTTTGCTAGGTTGTCCACACTTTTTACCATTTGATGGGACTAAAACGATGTTATTTTTTAATGCCTTTTTACTTAAGTTTGAATCCTTACACAATCCCACAAGTCTATAAGTGAAATAATCTTTATTACAATTAATAGGTGGCCTAGATTCATTAGCATATGAAATAAAATTACCCATAGAGATCTTCGCTCCTACTATCCCAATGTATTCAGAATAATTTGCAATCAAGAATAAATCATGTCTTGAAACAAAACCTTTATTAAAAATTGCTCCAGATGCATATTGAATATCTTCTTTGTCAAAAACACTCTGAGCTAAATCTAATTCCTTAGCCAAAACTGCATTCTCTCCTGGGAATTCTCCCTCTTGGCTGAGGCTTATTAAAGAATATTCAAATAAAATTCCGAATTCTATTTCCTCTTTATATCCATTTTTATTTTCCACAACCCAAACAGGATGAAACGATAAAGTTGTAGGCGATGAAATAGATTTTTCACTAGGAAGATTCTCTAATGTAGATGGTTTAATTATATATCCAACAAGTGTCTTTTTTTCCTTAGGTACACATCCAAATAAATTACATAAGATTTTTTTTAACCAATGATCTGAAGGAGATAAGGGACTAATATAATCGCAAACTAAGCTTTCATCGCATGCAAAATCACTTTCACTATTTATATGTGAGATATTAATACCATCGTATTTTCTAAAAAGTAATTCACAAAATTCTACGCTTGGTTTAATAAGCATTTTATATGTATCATGGCCACATTCATTGTTAAGCTCATTATTTGCAGTTGGCATCTTGGTTTTTTATTTAAATAGGTTTATAAATTCTTGTTTTCGTCTCCTTGCCAGTGGCACTTGGGTTCCATCAATCATTTCTATATATCCTCCATCCTGATTTACGAGCTGTTTTATGTGATGAATATTCACTGTATGACTCGTATGAACTCTAAAAAATTGCTCCTTCGACAAAGCCTTTTCTATATCGCCCAATGGTTTACTTAAAACGATCTTTTCTCCATCTTCCATAAAAACTGTGCAATATGAAGAAGAGGCTTCCAAACGAGCAATTCTCTCCGGTTTACACAATCTAATTCCTTTAGCCGTGTTTAGTGAAATACGTTTTGAAGTACCCGTTTTAGAGGCAATATATTCATTTAATTTTTTGAATGAATGAGCAGATTGCTCACGTTTGTTTACCCTTGCAACTGCCTCAATCACAGTTTTAGGAGTATATGGTTTCAATATATAATCTATTGCATCATATCGAAATGCATCTAAAGCATATTGATCATATGCGGTGGTAAAGATTACATGAAATTTTCGTTCTTGGATTAAATCTAATAATTCGAAACTTAAGCCATCATCTAATTCAATGTCTAAGAATACAACATCAGGACGATATTCATTAATTGATTTGTATCCATCTTTTATGTTTTCAGATATAGATACAACATTAATATCGTTGCAATAATCTTCTAGAATAGTGCTTAACAATTCAGAAGCGGCAGTTTCGTTTTCAACTATAATAGCTTTCATTTGGTATTTATCAAGTCTAATATACTAATTTATCTTAACTTTTCTGTAAAGCAAAGTTTTCAATTTCATTTCCAAAGTTAGAATGCATTGTAAATGTTATGAATATGAATTTCTAAATGGTCGCATATTTCTATTATTCGGCTTTCCGATCATTAAAAATGCTATAAATAGATAAAAGTGGCAATTAATTTCAAGGCGAAACAATTGCCACTTAATAAAAACATCTACCTATAATTCATCATCATGATCATCTTGATATTTAAATTGATTTGCTTGTTGAAGCTTTGCTAAATGTGTCAATTCAGATAGATAATTCTGTTCTTGAATAGATAAAATTGTAGCTAATTTAGAGGAACCAGCACCAAATATTGCATCTAATATTTCATCAATAAGATTTAAAATAGCGTCTAACCACTTAGGTAAATTAATACCAAGTGCTTCTAAAATCATCCTAATTATCTTTTTTATCTCCTTCACAATTCTAGATAATCCTAATTTTCCAATTATAGAACCAAGACTTGGAAAAATACTTTTAGCATTTTCCGTTAGTGATATGCCTGAAGAAATCTGAATAACCTGATCGATTTCTGCTTTTTGTTGAAGTGAACTCTGCTTAAAGTATTGCAAAATAAAATTATTAAGCTGAGTTACTTCTTCTATTAACGTGGGAGCAAATGCCTTAATAACAGCTTTTTCGTCTTCATCTTGTGCATACTTAATTGATTGTTCTGTTGTATTCAAAATTAAATTTGAAAAGTTTGATAAAAAAGTTTGAACGTTTTCTGTTGATTTTTTTGAGTCTGATGACATAATATTTGTATTTAATTATTTAATAAATTCTATACAATATTATTCTCATTCAAGGTACTAAAATTCCAAGACTTCTAAATGGTCGCATATTTCTATTATTCGGCTGATTCCTACATATTTCTCATCTTTGCAGCATGCAAAAAATCATACTTGAAACCCCTAGATTTATTCTAAGAGAATTTTCAACAGATGATGTTGATGGACTTTTTTTATTAGAAAGTAATCCAAACGTATATAGATACCTTTCCATTTTCCACCCAGTTACAGGTGAAAATTTATACCCGCCTAAAACCTCCAAAGATGAGGTCTACCCTATTATAGAAAACATCCAAAAACAATATGAAGAAAATGGTTTTGGCCGCTGGGCAATAATTTCTAAAGACAACAATGACTTCATAGGTTGGTGCGGACTAAAAGTAGAAACTGAAATTAGAAAGCCGCAAGTTTATAATGACATTGGATATCGTCTTAGAGAAGAATACTGGGGAAAGGGAATAGCAACAGAAACAGCAAAAGCATGCATGGATTATGGTTACAATAAGTTAAATCTTGACACCATATGTGCTGCTGCGGTAAAAGACAATATAGCCTCTGACCGTGTTCTTCACAAAATAGGATTAAAACGTAGTGAAGAATTTATTTTCGAAGGAGTAGATTGCTGGTTTTATACGAATTTAGGTTGAAATCCCGCTTTAGATTTAAATATAGGACAAGGCGTTAAAACGCCTTGGAACTTTAATAAAAAGAATCTTTCTAATTAGCTAAATGAGCAAGATCGTCTGGCAATTGGAATCCACTATTAAGAATGATTCGCGCATTCGCTTTTGCCTGCTCAATTTTTCCTTGTGCTACAAAATTTCTTGCCTCCTCCATATATAATGCGGGGTCTTGAGAGTATTTTTTAGCTACAAAAAATGCATTTTCAGCCTTTGCATATTGATTAGTCAATCTATAGGCAGATCCTAAGTTAATATGCATGTTCCCGTTATAAGGATCTAATTGTAGGTAAGACTCTATATCTCTTATTTCAGCAGAATAATCCCCTATTCCATGATAAGTAATTGACCGATTGAAATAAATATTTTTATTGTTTGGATTATAGGTTTGCGCTTCATCAAAAGCCCTAATCGCCTCCACACTAGAACCTAACCTAGCATAAGTAGATCCTAAATTGACTAAATATTCAGGAATTCTTTCTTTATACTTTGCATTAGTTTCAGCTTTGGCTCTAGCCAAATTAACTGCCGCTTGATAATCTTTTAAAGCTAGTTGTAATGTATCAGCTCTTTGACTCTGGAAAAACAACTTACCTCTTGAGTTAAAAGGTTCAGGATCATCAACGCCTAACGATAAGCGCTTGTCATAGTCGGCTAAAGCAGCTGTTTTAAATCCATTGTCTCTTAACCAATTAGCTCGATTACCCCATGTTACTTTTGTTTTTGGATACAATCCTATCGTATGTGTCCATAAGCTATACGAGTTTCTCCAAATTCCTATTTGCTGATAAGTCATCCAACTCATTAAAATCATATAGGCTGCAATTATTCCCGTAACAACCATCCCAGGCACCTTTCTCAAATCTAATTTTTGATAATAATACGCAGCTATAAAAAACAAACCGAAATATGGAACATAAGTAAATCGATCAGCTATAAATCCTTGCCCCGCTCCTATTATCTGTAAAACAAACATGACATTGAATGTAAAGAACAAGAAGCCAAAAACCCATACTTTCATTTTCTTCTTCCATGCATAAAATACTCCTCCAACTAAAGTGAAAAATGGAATTGCACTCAAATAAAACTTACTTTCAAACGAACTCGGATAGGGATATAAAGGTGACATCTCATATGGAAAAATCAATTTCACCAAATAAATCATATATGAATATGATCCTACAAATAATCGCTGAATAATATTAAAGCCCGTATTATCACTTGTCACTCCTTCTCCACTTAAAATTAGATACCCTATTAATCCCACTATAAAAGACAAAGCAAAATAATGTGCTTTATTAAACATGGTCTTATAATCGAATTTCCCCACGAAATAATAGTCCACAGCAATCATTGAAAGGGGTAAACTTACAGCCTGTATTTTAGAAAAAAGACTTAAAATAAATAAAGGTATTATTATATAGGAATACTTGAATTCCTTTTCTTGTAACTTGCCTTTTATATAATAAAACAATGCCCCAAAATATAAGGATGCAAACAATACATCCTTACGTTCTGTCAACCAAGCCACAGACTCTACTCGCATAGGATGTATACCAAAGAGAAGCGCTACTAATGCAGCAGGAATAGGTTTTAGTTTTAACAATAGTGAAATTCTAAAAACTAAATAAACACATATTAAGTGAAGAAGAATATTATTTAAATGCCACCATCTTAGGTCTCCATCTTCCATCCCAAATGCCATTTTCTCCAAGGCAAAAGTCCATATAGTCAATGGATTATAACCACCTATTACGTCAGCTCTGAATATCTTTCCAGTAAATTCCCAAAAATTTGATCCATTAATATTACGAACAAGATCATTCTCCATGAAATTCCTGTCATCATCCCAGCTAACCCAGGTATTATTCATGGAATCACTAAATACAAGAAATGTAATTACGAGAACAGCTAATAAAAGCAACAGTTTGGTTTTATCTTTCCAAAAACTTACAACTGTTGCTTTACGAGGACTATCTTTAGCTTTTATTTGGCTTTTTTGCTTTTTTTTCGATTTCTTTGACCCGCTTTTTGCCATGGGATATATTTAGAAAATAAATATATAATTCTTTTATATATGTAGTAGCATTTTCATGGTTAATTTTTCTATTTTAAGAATAAACGATGAAATTTACTATGACTAATAACAGATACATTTAAACCTATTTTATGAATTTAGATTGGACAGCCTATTTACCCGAAACCATCTCTCACGAGCAAGTTGGTTTTGCAAATGATTACACCGATGCAGTCAACTTGATTGACCAAAGCAAGAAACAAGCCGTTATCGTTTGCATGAAAAATGTTCCTTTCGAAAGAAATAAAAACCATCATATTTCAGCCATCCTACCCATCCAAAATCGCTCGTTCTACCTACATTGCCAAGCCGAAACTAAAAATCTTTCCCTTTTGGGCGCAAGCCAAACCATTCAGTATACTCATGATAACATCCCTTCCTACATTCGCGATTTTAATAGTCAAGTAAAGCTTCAGAAACAAATCAATCCAGCTGAGCCCTATGAATATCTCATCTCTCTAGACAGTAAGGAAGGTAGCATAGAACTTAACCCTAATGAATTTATTCCCCCAACTGGTGAAGGAATTTATGCAATAATTTGTGCTAAAGAAAATATGGAATTACGAAAGAAACTATTTACGATTCACGACGAACAAGCAATGGTCGTTTCTAATCTCCAGCGCTCTATTCTGAAAAAAAATATTCATTTAGACATTACTGGAGTGTATGTATACTATGATACTAATGGAAACATCCATGGATCAATGGCTTACATAGATAAAGAATTACATTATGTGTCCTATTCACAATCAACAAGTCATGAATTTGTAACAAATTTCCTCCGTCAAATGTAAAATACTTTACAAAAAACCTAAATGTTAAAATTTTAAATAGGGGGTCGATTTTAAAATATGTGTCAATATATACGAAAAGTATTTTATTTATAAATTAAGGGTATTATGGTAAATTTTTTATTAAACGTGAACACATTGGCATTTTTCTTACCAATAGTTGTTTGTACAATCTCTACCATGGTGGTTTATATATCTTATAGATACTCTAAAGGGTAATATAATTTAAACAATCATCAAAAACTTACAAGACATAGCCTCGCAAGCGCGGGGCTTTTTTTATGCATTATTCTATCAAATAAACACTTTTTTATTAGCTTACGTTGTTATACATATAAACATTAAACATGGTCGTAACAGCTAAGGAATTGTCGGAAATTTTAGATGGAGAAATCGTGGGAGATCCTACAGTTAAAGTACATTCTCCTAGCAAAATAGAGGAAGGCACAAAAGGTACCATATCTTTTTTGGCAAATCCTAAATACGAGCCATATGCCTATACTACCGAGGCTTCCATACTTCTAGTTGGTAAAGATTTCAAGCCTAGTAAAACGATTCAAGCTACCATGATCAAGGTTGAAGATGTCTATGCTTCTATTGGAAGTTTGCTTGATAAGTTTGGGGCTTCCGCCCAAAAGGATTACGTACAATCTTCTTTGGCATTCGTACACGCAAACGTTAACATTCATGAGAATACAGTTATCGATGCATTTACTTCCATTGCGGAGGGTGTGCAAATAGGAGAAGGCAGTGTTATAGGTACACATGTCGCAATCGATAAAAACGTCACAATAGGAAAAAACTGTAAGCTTTATCCTGGGGTGAAAATATATGCAAATTCAATTATTGGTGACAATGTAATTATTCACGCTGGCGCTGTAATAGGATGCGATGGCTTTGGCTATTCCAAAGATGAGGAAGGAAAATATACCAAATTAAACCATGTAGGTAATGTTATTATAGAGGATGATGTAGAAATAGGTGCAAACGCAACAATTGATAGAGCTACTATGGGAAGTACCATTATACATAAAGGAGCAAAACTGGACAATCTTGTCATGGTCGCTCATAATGTTGAAATAGGTGATCATACCGTTATGGCGGCATTATCAGGTGTTGCTGGAAGTACAAAAATAGGAAAGCGTGTGGTTATGGGCGGACAAGTAGGTATAATTGGACATAGAACCATAGCTGATGGTGTACAAATCCAAGGAAAAAGTGGTGTAATAAGCAATGTAAAAGAAGAAGGGAAAAGACTATATGGCTATCCTGCTATAGAATATGGTGAATACTTGAAAGCTTATGCTGTTATGCGTCAACTTCCTAAAATGAAAGCAAAGCTCGAAGCACTCGAAAAACGATTAAAGGATTTAGAAGGGTAAAAACTTTGGGCTTAAAGCCCAAAGATTATCCATTATTATTTCTTTATAATCGTCTTTGTCATTGTTTCTCCGTTAATTAATTCACATCTTATAAAGTAAATTCCTCGCTCAAATTGCGAAACATTAACTCCTAATTTATCAGTTTCAGTTAATAATTCAGAATAGACTTTCATTCCTATATTATTAAAAATTGATAATTCTTTTATCTGTACGGTATGTTTAAAGTCAATCCATAAGTAATCAGTCGATGGATTAGGATAAATATTCCAATTCGTTTCCTCCATTTCAATTTCTGTTACGCTCTCCTCCAAAACATGCTCTTCTTGTAATTCTATACTTGTTAGGAAAGCATCCTCATTCACTTTTAAACTACTATTACTAGGGTCCGCTATAATTACAACTGCATCTATATAAACGTGGTCATTATTCCCAGAAGCATCAGCTTGGAATCTAAATTGGGCATTAGATGGGAAATTATAGTTCGTATCATCAATCAATACTGAACCTGTAAGATATTGGCGATTATTAAAGTCAATTCCTCTAACATAATCTCTAATTGTTATCCAAGAACTTCCATCATAATAGCGTAATAGAAAATTTTCCGTCCCTTCAAAACTATGTACGTAAAAACTAAAAGTAATTTCCACGCTGGAATGACTACTTAAGTCAAAACTCTCAGATGTCATAGATGAGCTAACTCCAGAATTATCTCTTAATCGAATAGAATAATTTCCTTCTGAAGACCTAAATCCTGAATACCTTGCGGCATCATTTCCTCCATCACTCCAATTGTCCCATCCAGTCTCAAAAAACCCTTCGTGTAGAATAACATCATTAGCTCCACCTGAAGCAGTAGTAACAGAAATAGTACTGCTTAATCCTGAAGTATTTCCAGCAGCATCATAAGCCGAAACATTAAATAAATAAGTAGTAGCAGGCATAAGATTTGAAACAGAGAAGCTAGTAGAGTTAGAACTTGCTATCACCGAACCATCTTGGTAAATATCATAGCCTACTACGGCAACATTATCTGTAGAAGCATCCCAAGCTAAATCCGCCGATGTCTCTGTTACATTAGAAACAGTAACATTTAATGGTGTCGAAGGAGCTTGAGTATCTGCAGGCGAAGAAGTTGTAACTGAAATTGTACTACTTAATCCTGAATTATTCCCTGCAGCATCATAAGCCGACACGTTAAATAAATATGTAGTCGAGGAATTTAAATTCGATACTAAATAAGATGTCGAACTTACACTAGCAATCAAAGCACCATCTTGAAAAACATTATATCCTGCAACACCTACATTATCAGTAGAATTTGCCCAAGACAAATTAACTGTACTTGTTGTAACGTTAGAACTGACAAGGTTTGTAGGAATAGTAGGTGCTTCTGTATCAGAACTACTGCATGAACCCCATATCAAATCAACATATTCCGGATGATCTATAAAAGGATTTCTATTGTTTTGATAAGTAAATATGTCATTATTCCTATCTAATTCCTTTTGACTGACTGGATCCATATTATGCCAACTAATAAACATATCTAAGGCCCATTGCTCCATACCTGGATAAGTCATTCCATCAAGCACTGCATCTGATTCACTCGTATTGTTTTCCCATGCAGCTATTACATCTTCGTACCTTGTTATCATATAAAAATAAGCTCGAGCTAAATCGCCCTTATATTCATCTATGGGTTCAAAAACATTTCCTGAATACCCTGGAATAGTGATGGCAGAAGAACCTAACTCAGATCCATTTGCTGTCGTTTGAACAGCTCCACCTGGCAGAACCTCACCATAAGGAAAATTATTTCTTAAACTATTAATCCACCCATCAACAGGTATTACTGTGAAAATATCTGAATATTGTGGTTGTGAAGTAGATCCTCCCCACCATGATCTAGGGAATGTATGTTCTCTATTATAACAATCGCCTTCCTGTGAAAAGTTACCACATTGCTCACTTCCTAATGAAAATTCATTTTCGGCACCGATGGGGTTATCCGAATACATATCCCATACTATCGTTTCATTTCCAGAATCATTCAATCTATCATCTGTGTTAAAATATATTGTCCATAAAGAGCTATAGCTCGATACAGTATGGTCATCTATTAAGTCATGTAAAACCGTTTTTAATGCTTCGCAAGTTTGATTATTTACAACCGAATAATAACTTGTATTAGGATCTACTAATGTAGATTCATTTCCTACTAGAGGATTAGTAGTGTTATATTCAGGACCACCATCACAAATATGATTGGCACCAAAAATCGTAAAATGATAACTTGTTGATGATTGTAATCCTGAAGTATTAAAACTTGTTGAACTGGAATATTCAATCACCTCTCCATTGCCAACAATATCCCCCACATTATATGTTATTCCATCGCTTATGCTCCCATTGAAAGGCACGCCTTCACTAATGAAAATCAAATAACTATCTGCATTACCTGCAGTAAAAGAAGAAGATATGGAATTATCTGTAATGTTCGAAAAAGTAAGATTGCTTGCTTGTTGTGTGGGCTCCATACAGCTATTCGAGGCAGTAACCGTTGTGATACTAATATCATCTACAGCAAATTCATCTCGACTACCACTTCCGGATTGATCAGCACCCGTCCATTTAAGAAATAATGATTGATTTGGGTTTAAACCCAAATTTTCAATTTGAACTTGCATATCGTTTGCAATCCATGATGGGTTTGAATCGCTACTTCCAGGAGATGTTATAGAAGCATTTGGTAAATCGATAAAATTGACGTTATCAATAGAATAAGCAAAATCAAATGAGTTCGCTCTATTCTGATCATTATAGATATATACTTTAAAATCTATGGTAACTTC
>CAZSKA010000071.1:0-97 GCA_964607315.1 uncultured Saprospiraceae bacterium
ACACTGAATGCATATCTTATATGAAAAATACGCCTAAATATAGTTCTTATTTTTATGTCCTACGAAAACGAGAAAGTTCCATGAACATTGCGTTACA
>CAZSKA010000071.1:197-14869 GCA_964607315.1 uncultured Saprospiraceae bacterium
GCAAATTTTACTGCACGATGATTAATCAGAAATATACTTTGGGCGTAAGCCAAAAAACATACTCTCGATGCATATCTCATAATAACCATGCGCCTAAATGTCGTACTTATTTTTACGTCCTACGAAAACGAGAAAGTTCCATGAACACTGCGTTATAGCAAATTTTACTGCACGATGATTAATCAGAAATATACTTTGGGCGTAAGCCAAAAGCACATTTTATCTATGCATATTTCATATTAACCATACGCCTAAATGTCGTTCTTGTTTTTACGTCCTACGAAAACGGGAAAGTTCCATGAACATTGCGTTACAGCAAATTTTACTGCACGGTAATTAATCAGAAACAAACTTTGGGCATAAGCCAAAAAACGTACACTGAATGCATATCTTATATGAAAAATACGCCTAAATATAGTTCTTATTTTTACGTCCTACGAAAACTAGAAAGTACCATGAACATTGCGTTACAGCAAGTTTTACTGCATGATGATTAATAAGAAATCAATTTTGGGCGTAAAGCCCTAAAAACCAAAACCAATAAATTCTATCTCTAAATAAAAGTGTATCCTAATTTCAAAATAGGAAATTGTAATGCGTCAAAACTAACTCCAACAACAAGGTTACTTCTATCAATAAATACACCACCAGAAAAACCAATGTTCAAATCACCATTGCGAACAATATTGTTAATGGTCTCTTGGGTATAACTTAAACCTAGTAAAGTATTGATGTATAGACGAGTTTTCTTTTCTTCAGACATCAGATATAATCTTCCACCGACTACTGTATTAATGGTGTTGCTAGTACCCATGTTTCCTGACAAAAAGGTGGAATTTATGTTAGTGAAAAGATAAGATAATTGACCTTCTAGAGAGAAGCGCTGACTTAATCTGTAGGAAGGATTTAGACCTGCATAATATGAGATTCCTGAATCTAAAAGTGGACCTCCAATACCGCCAAATCCTAATATAGAAAGAGGTTTTTCTTGTGCGTAAGTGGTACTTATGCTCGTTAAAAGTAGGAAGATGAGAATTAATTTTTTCAATTGGATTTATTAGCTTAGGGTTCAAAATTGGCTATTCTCTATTTATAGTCATAATATATTCTATTAATTCTGCAGTCATCTAATTTTTTCTCCTATAACTTAGGAGTTTTGATAATTTATATTGCTATCCATTTTCATAGTTTAGAGATTCCTGTTTCTTTAATTCTATTTTGTTAGTTACAACTTAATTTTTTGTCATGATCAATTCTATGATTCCCTTAAACATATCCATTCCAGGTTCTATAATTTCATCGGGAAAATCATAATTTGCATTATGTAAAGCAGGAGTGTGGATTCCAGAACCAAGACCAAACATTGCACATTTATATGACTTTGTAAACCAACCAAAGTCCTCCCCAAACTTAAACGGATATTGTCTTTCTTTTAAAGTGAAATTATTCTTTAATGCGGCATTCTTAATATACCTATTGCATACTTCATGATTCTTACTTGCTGGGAAATACTCTAACCATTCCATTTCAAAAGTTAAGCGGTGATTTTTGCTTACATATTCTATTGCATTTGTAATATTGGTCTTAAGCATGTTCATTTGCTCGGTTCCCCATGTTCGAATCGTATAGTGCAATTCAGCATTTGCGGGTGAAATACCGTAAGATTTTTGACCCATAGTGAAATGAACAGGTGTTAAAACAGCAAAGTTTTCATCCAAAGGATTATCGATGTTCAACTTTGATAATGCATTTATTATTTCTGAAACTCCTAAGCTCGGATTAATTCCATTCTCCGGTTCAGCGGCATGAGATTCCTTTCCTTTTAGACGGACTATAAAGCTGATGACTTCTGCTGAAAAACCTGATTCCATAGTTATAATAGAATTCATTGGTTCTTTGGGTATGTTATGAAGTGCAAATATATAGTCAATGTCAAGGTCTCTGAATTTCTGATCATTTAGCACTTTTTCAGCGCCTTTTCCGTTCTCCTCAGATGGTTGGAAAAGTAAGATGATCTTTCCCGTCTGGAAAGATTGTTCTTTAATCCAGAAAATCAATCCAGATACAATTGCCATATGACCGTCGTGACCACATTTATGAGAAATACCCTGATTCTGAGATTTATGATCAAATTGATTTTCTTCTATAATCGGGAGCGCATCTAATTCACAGCGAATCGCAATATTCGGTCCCTGATCAGGAAAATCATATACAGCTGCTAATCCATTACCTCCAATATTATCAATGATACGAGTAGGGTGGTGCAGTTCAATAAATCTTCTTATTCTCTTCGCTGTTTCTGTTTCTTGCCCAGAAAGTTCAGGGTTTTTATGGAGCTCTTTCCTCAGGTTTTTTATAGAATTAATCAATTGTTTATGCTTTGTTTAGAAGTAGTAAATATCTAAATATTATTGTAGAATAAATGTTTAGCACTTCCAAAAAGGGTATGTTATGGTTAAATGGATTTATCCTCACCTGATTTTTAATTTGCCATTCTGGATTTTGAACTAAATATTTTCTTTATTAGCCACACTATTTTATTTATAATAAAGCAAACAGTCATAAGAACAAGGCCGATTATTATAGGCAAAACACCTCCAAAAGTATATAGCATTGCTATCACAAATCCCATTAAATATTCAGGTAAGTGAAGCGGTTTGAATATTGCAATTAGAAAAGGTAATAGTATAAAGTATTGCAAAATATTTTCACGTCCTAATTCAAATAATAAAGATACTATTATACCAAAAATGAATGCCCAAGAAATCCTATTTAATATGCTTTTATTCGGCTGTTTTGTTGGCGTATCATTACGATCTCTCTTCTTTATGATAGTAAAAGTAATCCAAGCTAACAAGGGAACACTTAGTAATCCCCACCAGTTGGATATTTCAGGTAAATCTTCTCTTGCGAGTAGGTGATGTGAAATTACACCTCCATTAAAATGCTCTAACAGAATCAGTAAGCCTGTTAGGATAAGTGCACCTAAAGTTGCTTAAATCCGCATTATGTAATAGAACTTCGTTATGAGTGCTGAAATGTCGAAGAAATAACGACTTTTGAGATTGAATCGTAGTCACCACTACGGTGATTGAGCAAAAGTTGGCGAAGCTTTTATTTCAAAGACATTTCAGAACGCAATAGATTTTCTATTGCATATTGCGGGTTAAATTCTAATATCAAATATTGATTTCATAAGAAATGATTTCTTAAGGTTTCTTAATATTCCAGTCTTGATTGTTTACATTTTTTAGAACAGCGGAAAATAATTCTGTACTTTAGAAGTGGTCCACAGATCGGAACGACTGAATGTCAATTCGTTCAAGAAGAATCGAGTGCTTGGTCTTTCGATTCTTTATTTGTTCGTGCAGTATTGACAGACAAGATACGATTTTTTGAAATATATAGCAGAGGGCTTAGCTTGCCTTTACCAATTTAAGCAAAGCAAGTGCTGGAGTTTTTATTCTATTTTTTTTGGGTTTAACCCCAAAAAAAATATAAATTAATTTATCTCACAACAACTAAGTTTCCTACGTAGATTTGACCTTTTTCGCCTCTTATCCATATCGTATGATAACCTGTTGAAATTCCATGTAGACTTATCGTAATTAATTCTCCTTGTTGTTCGTAAGAAGGAATTACTTTGAAACCTTGATTATTTGTTAAGGTTAAAGTGAAACTTCCTTTTTCAATATTTGGGATTTCTATTGTAGCGTATTCATTTGCTGGATTTGGATAAACATTGATGCTTTGAATATTTGTGGGACGTAAATTGTTAGTAGAAGATATCGGATTACAATTAGCGATAATTGGATGGCCAAGCGTTAAAAATAGATCATCAAAATAGCTGTCATTATCCGTTCCATTATTTAATTTGCCAGTAAGTTCTACCTGAATTGACCTAGTTAGAGCAGGTGTCGACATAGAATCCATGAGCATAGTCCAAGAGTTATTCAAAGTTGACAATGTATTGCTTTGTCCTAATTCTACTTGATTTTGATCCAAGAAAGTAATTTTCATTTCTGGTAAGTCAGAACCCGAATAATTCGACAGATAACCACCGAATATTACAGGAAACATTCCAGTATCAATAGAGTCAGCATAGGCATTTACATCTATGTTTTGGATTAGAACTCCTAAGTCACTATGTTCACATAATCCGCCTACAGCAAAATATTTAGCGCCACTTCTTGGTGATACACCATTACATTCGCCACTTTCCAAAGACTCTACAACACCTTCAACAATCGTCCAATGGTCCAATTCATTTTCAGCACCTGGATTTAATAAGAGATTAGGCAAAGAGTTGGAAACTCCTGTTGTAAACACTCCTGTCTCAGTCCATTCACTCCAGTTCATCTCTCTATCTCTATATCTCACTCTCCAAATGTAATCAGTTGATTCTTCTAGGCCATCTATCTTTTCATCAGTGAGATCATCACCCAGCTGCGTATTTATATCAAAATACCAGTTTTCGAAGTTTTTCCAAGTTTCCACTATAGGATTGTCAAATCCTAGGTCTAATGTACTTACTTGCCAATGACTTTGACCATGTTGTGCATTAATATTAGGTGAGGTGAACGTATCTCCTTCTAAGGTTACACATTCTGGTGCGATCTCTATATTGTTGATGGGAGAAATTAAGTTAGGAGAATTCACAAGGGAAGGATTAAATCTCATCGTTAAACTATCAGAAAGTTGATTGTCAATAATCATATCTTGATCTCCTCTACTAATTCGTTTAACAACTACTTTGGGGTCATCATCATCGCTTATTTCTACCATGACAAAACCGTATTCATCTTGGGACACTGTGAATTCATCATAGTCGAAATTAGGGAATTCGCCCCAGTTGTCAATTGCTCCACCAGCTGATGCAACATTAATCCATAGGTGTTTATGGTCTCTGGAATTTCCTCGAGAATAACCATGTGTATGGCCGAAAAAATGAATGCTCGGTTTGGAGCAATCTGAAGTGAATTGTTCAAGGCGTTTTATGACTTCACCTGTGAAGTTAGATTCACCAGGAGTCCATAATTCAGATTTATGCGGGTGGTGTAACTGCGCAAAAACAAAATCAATAGAATCGGCTGCACACGTTTCAGATAAAACCAGATCTAACCAATCAAGTTGTTCTGTTGTATTGAAAGGGTTGTTTGAATTTAGACCAATAATTCGAACATTGCCATAGTCTTTATGCCACCAGTGTTCTTCTAATCCAGGTGTTCCGTTTTCTGGTAACTTAAAATAACTAAAGTAGAACGGTGAATTTACTTCGTGATTACCTAATACAGGATAAACTGGAACTTGACTTAATAGCTCTTCTGCAGGCGTGAAAAATTGAGATTTCCACGAGTTAAAATTGTTTCCGTTAACTACAAGATCACCAGGAATCATGACTAAAGCCAAATTGTCGATGATGTCACCTCCAATCTCTTGCTCGAGGTAATCAATGACACCTTCTTCTACTACCTCTTGAAATTTATCTGGAAAAGCACCGTCTCTTTGCATATCACTCATTGCAAGAATTCTGAAAGATTCATTATCGGATGCAAAAGGAGGTGTTTTGAATTTATATATGTCTGAAATCGCAGTATTTGTTTTTACTCGATAGAAATATGGAGTAAAACGTTCTAAGTTTTGAAGATGAACCTCATGTATAATTGTGCCTCCATTTGATGGATAGGAAATGCCAATAGCCTCATTCCCTAGGCTTTCCGTTAATCCCCATTCAACTATACTTTCCACTTCTATATCTGTTTCCCAAAGAATAAATATAGAATTAGGGTTTACATCTTGTAGGTATGGGTTTATGGTGATAGACTGAGCTATTACAGAAGTGGGTAAGTAAACACAGCATAAGATTATTAAAATAAATTTATTCATCTTAATATGCAATTGAGTCTAAAGTGAATGATTCAACTAAGTAAAGCAAAAAAATAAAAACTCGTATTAAAAATTCGTGTGTTTTTTAGCTTTCCAGATGATTTTTACTTGCTTTATCCAGCAGATAGCATGTTTATTTCTCCGTCCTTGTATTCCAATTTATAGAGATGTTCATTATTTTCAAATTCTACTACGAATGGTTCAGGTTTGATTTTCATTGTGGTAGTTGGAAACCAACATTCTTTAATCTGGGGATTTGGTATTAGGAAAAGGCCTTCTTGAGAGCCGTTGGTGGAAAATCTTACTAAATCACCTTTCCATAGTTCAGTTCCAAAATTTTGGAATAGTTCATTATTAATCTTTTCGACATTATGGGAAGGCATTCCAATTTCATTTACACAGATGACATCAAAAATATTAAAATCGGAATTTATCTCATTTCTTAAATCAGGTCGTGTTATAAACTCGGCAATATTTCCACTTGCATCATAAAAGTAAAATGAATCCGCATTCCAATTTTCAAATCTTTGAGTTTTTCGTCCATTCTCGATGTTTATAATAGAGATGCGTTTTTCCATCCATTCTAAGGCTTGTTCTAATTTGTTGGAAGGAATTAAAAAGCAGTAATGGTAGGTATGTTTTTTCTGAGTTTCCTCAAAGGTTAAATGACTCCAACCAACTTTGATTGTAAATGAATCTGTATGATCTTCGATAACTTCAAAACCTAAGGTTTCAGCGTAGAAAGTTTTTTCTGCTGCTAGCTTATTAGTGAATAATTTTAGTTTGCGAATTTTCATTTGTTGTTTTGGTAGAGGTGCTTCGAAGTATTTGAAATAAAAAGCAGTAATTCATTTGCGAATTCTATATTCACTCTAAAAGTATGATGTTTTTAGATATAGTACAAAGTTTCCCTATGAGAAAGAAAAGACTGAGCTATATGACTTAATTTGTATAAATGCTAAAGAACAAGAAATGATCATGACTTTATTACACAATAGTAGAACTTATTGAAAATATTATAATAGAAGAAAGACCTTAAGTAGTTTGCCTTTTTACTAGAAATCCAATATGTAAAACTGTATGGAATAATTTAATTTATCACCCAGCCCCACCAATCAATCTTTCATCTTTAAAGAGAAAAGCCGAACCAATCCACTCTTAAGTCCTGAGCCCATTCAAAATCTGAATCTAAACGCTTTACAATTAATACACATCCTGTTGTTGATACTGATCTAACAGTAACACTAAAAGCATCATTGAAAGAAGTGCCAGGTTGAGCTTTTGTAGTGGCTATGATTTTTGGTATTGTCGGAAATGTACCAGGGAATGAAACAGATACAACTTTTATTCCATCTGCTGGTGCTTGATCATTACTTGCATTGTCAGGTCCTACAAAAAAAGTTCCACCCTGCATTGCTCGAAATGTTGTTGGACTATTGTCATCAACCTTTAAACGATCAGTGGTAGTTAAGTCTTCAACTTCTAAATCATCTGTTACTTCAACATCTCCTAGAAATCTACCAGCAAGACTTCCTGGGCCTATTCCTTCTGCTTCTATTCCCACTATGGTTCCAGAAGTTGAAGTGGCAACCGCTTGTACACCATAGGTATTAATAGTCCCATCTTTGGCATCAAAACTAGCACCAACATTTGTTGTTGATGTTTCATGTACATAACTCGTAACACCAAATTTAGTACTTCCTAAGCCACTGACATTTGCGTTAATGCCAAATTGGTTTTTTGATGAATCATCACCCTCAACATACGAATTAATGCCAACATTTATAGCATTGTTAACCTTTACATTTAAAAATAATCCTGAAGTAGATGATGAAAAGGTTGGTGAATTTCCCGGACTTAACATTCGAAAATCAATTCCAGTATCATGTGAATTAGCAGGATTATTATGCCATATGAAGACGCCATCATCTCCTATAATGGATAAGTCACTTGAAGAGAATTCTGTGCCAATTGCTAATTTATGAGTTTCGGTAAATATAGTGGAGCTATTTGATGACCATGGTCCTGTGTAGGGCACATTGCTTAGCTGTGACCCATCACCTATAAAGCTTCCTGTTGTTTTTATATTTCCATTAACATCTAGTATTTCTGTGGGTTGGTCAACATCAATACCTATATTTCCATTTTTCAAAACAACAAATGCATTATTTCGTAATGAGGATGAGGGGCCATTTCCTATTACAAACAAAGGGTCCGTTGAAACCCATGTCGATTTTTCTGCATTTGGATATTCTGTATTAAAACCCCCAACATAAGTAGAAGCATAACTATTTGAAATTAAACCAACACCTGTAGTAAAATTGATGTCACTTCTTGAAATATTGGCAGCTCCATAGGCGGAACTTGCGCTTCCAGATACTGCATTGTTAAATCCCGCTACTAAGTTGAATAGCCCAGTTCCATGATTATTTGATCCAAAAGCTGCATTGTAATCTCCAAATAGAGTGTTGTCATTACCCGTAGCAAAACAAACCTCCCCATATAATATATTTTCGGTTCCTGCAGAAAATGAATTAAAACCTAGTACTCTATTTTCTATTCCAAATGCAACAGTGTTTTCTCCTAATGCAAGGAGGTTTTTGCCTGCAGCAAAACTACCACTACCGATACTATCAATTGATAAATATGAACTTGTGAAGTTACCTGTTCTGAAAGCTAATCTGTCTTTATAAAGTCGCAGTATTTCATTGCCATTTGTATAATCGTCTACTCGAAGATCTCCTATCATATGAATATTTTCACTAGGAGAATCAGTGTGTAAGCCGATATTCTGAGCCTGTATACAAAAGCAAGTAAGTAATAATACAATACTGATTGAAATTTTCATATCTGTCCTATTTTGTTACATAATAGATGATACAAAAATACAGCCGTTAAAGACGGCATGATTCCGGATTGTGTAGTTGGTATTAAATAAGAGGAATTCGGTTTAATTCATTAAGAACTAGGAAAAGTAGTGTTTAAATTTTTCTAGCATAATTGTTCGTTTAGCCCTTGAAATAGGCACTTTGATGTCATTTGTTAGAATAGCAAAGTAACCTTCTTTTCGCTCTATTTTCTTCAGTTTTTTCATGGAAATCATATACGAATGATGACATCTGAAGAAGTCATTTTGAGGCAGTTTTTGCTCTATCGCTTTAAGCGTTATGTTTATTAATAAAGGTTTTTCATTCTCTAAAAATAAGGTACAATAATTATTGTCGGACATGATATAAAGTAAATCATCAAAGTTCACTTTAACCCATCCATCACCTGAATTCAAAATTAATGTACTTGTATTTTCAGGTTGATTTGATTCCTTCTTCTCTTTACAAAGTTCCACAGTGCGAAGTAAATCATCCTTGACAAAAGGCTTTGTGATATATCCTTCAGGTTTTATCTTCTTTGCTCTATCAAATATCTCATTTTGACTGAAAGCAGTTATAAATACTATGGGAAGACCAAACATGTCTTTGATCATAGAAGCAGACTCTATTCCATCATGCTCCCCTTTAATTTCTATGTCCATTAGAATTAAATCAGGTAGACCATCTTTACATGTGTCTACACATTTTTTGAAGGAATCTACAGGCTCCAAAACAATATGCCCAGCATTTTCTAATATCGATTTAAGATTCAGAGCAATGGTGAATTCATCTTCTACTATTAATATTTTAAAAGGCTCATTCATGCGGAAAAGATATGATAAATTTAGTAAAAGTCTCTTCCTCTATTGTTAATTTACTGTTGATCTGTTGACTTAAACCTTTGATTAATTGCATCCCCAAACCATTTGATTTTGCTAATTTTTCCTCTTTAAATTGATTGCCCGTGTGATAGACTTCAAGACTTGGAACAGTTTCGTTTTTCAAGTTGATATAGATTTTTCCTCCGTCATCTGTAAATCCATGTTTTCTCGCATTCGTCAATAATTCATTCAATATTAATCCGATGTTGATAAAAAAGTCCTTTGGTAATTTAACATCTGACAACTGTTTGATTACCTGTATTTTTTTACTTCGAAAACCAAGTGAACTTTCTAGTTGATTACTTAATTCCTCAATGTAAGAACTTAAGGTTAATTCTTGGAAATTAGTATCTGAATATAATAAATCATAGAGTAGAGAAATGGAGCGAATTCTGTTTTGTGCATTCGTAAGTACTTCTTTTGGATCTGCTTCAGAATTCTGTATCGATTGTAAATTAATCAAGGAATCGACAACACTTAAATTATTCTTGATTCTGTGTTGAATTTCTTTGAATAGAAAATTCTTTGTTTCTAGATCATAGCTGATTTCCTTATTCTTCTCTTGAAGAAGTAGATTGTTTTTACGTTTCAACCGAACATTTCTCCATAACAAAATAGTGCTCAATAATAACAGACTAAGACCCAAGATTAAGTATAGAATTCGCTGTTTGTTTCGATCATTCTGTGCTTGTTGGAATTTTTTATCTGCTTGTAATAATTGTATTTTTTGAGCTTTACTTTGAACGTCATATTTAGTTTCTAAGTCCAGAATTTTTTCTTGTTGGCTTTCGCCCAAAAGGGAATCTTTTAGGCTGTGAAAGGTAGTGCTATATTGGTATGCTTTCCTGTATGATCCTGCGTTTTTATAGAGTTCAGCCATACTTTCTAGTGCACTTAAGTGAATCTCATTTACTTTTCCACCTTCCGCATTTTTTATAGCATTTAATAAATACTTTTCTGCCTGTTTTGTATCACCTTTTGTAGCGTAATAGTTTCCAAGTTTATTATTGAGTTCTGCTTTAAGATACGCACTTGAAGAATTCTGAAGTTTAGCTTCTGCCTTTTTTAGTAAACTCAATGATAGGCTAGACTTTTCTTGCAGTTTGTAGACTTCTGACAAATTAAAGTAACTAGTCATTAGACTCTCTACATTTTCGCTTCTTTCTTTTATTTCTATGGCATCAATAAGATATTCTTCGGCTAGGTCAAGCTTGTTTTGACTGATATATAATTCTGCCAGATTGTTTTTCGAAATAGCAATGGCGCGTTCATCATTCAATGCTTCTTTTAAGTCTAAGGATTTTTCCCAGTAATTTACAACTTGGTCTGTATTTCCTATGAAACTATGAATTGCCCCTATATTATTGTAGACTGAAGCAAGTCTTAAACTATCTTTTATCTGATCAAAATGTGTAATTGATTTATTATAAAAAATGAGTGCTGTATCATAAGAAGATTTGTATAAATACACATTTCCCATATTCAAATTTGATACACCCTGACCATATACATTATCGCGTTTTAATCGGATGTCAAGTGCTTGATTATGATAATACAATGCACTATCGAATTTTGCCATTAACATATACACTTCACCTAGATTATTATAAATAACTGATTCCAATGAATCTTTTCCCATTTCAGAATAGGTAGTTGCACATTTGATAAATTCCTTTTTGGACAACTCATATTGACTTTTATTTCTGAAGATAAGTGCAAGTTTGTTCCTATAAAAAACAGTGGAATCTTTATCTGTCGATTCATATGTAAGGAGCTTTTCTTGTATGGATTCTATAGAATTTTGTGCATTCGCCAGAGAAGGAAATAAGACGAAAATAAGGAGGAGATAAGAAATATGTAAAAGCGCGTTTTTTTCCATTAATTCGAATTACATATGCTAAGATAAATAAAATTGAAGAAGTGAAATACGGATACAGCTTTTTAGCATGCTAACTAATAAAGTGAAATTATTGCCTTTTAAGGCTTTGGGCTTAAGCCCAAAAAAAGATAAAGGAGGCTTATGTGGGAAAAGGGATTACTTAAACAAAGAGTGGATTGATCAGGGTGATATTTACTTTCCTATCTCAAAAACTAATTTTTCTGAACCCACTTCGATGTGAATTTCGTTTTCCGTAATTTTATTGATTAAATAATTTTCTCTTGCATCAATAGGATCAAAGGTTTCTGGGATTTGACAGCTTAAGAATAAGCAATTCTCAATTTGTTTTACTTCTGCAGGCATTACCAGATGATGAGAAAGGCAATCTGACTAGCATAAACAAGTTACTATATGATCATTTGTACAACTGAGTAGACTTAACTGAATTTTCTTATTCAATCAAACCTTGTCTTATACACTTTAGAATATTAGCTTTTTCTTCTAGGGTTTCATTAATTCGATCATTGATCATTAGTTCTAATACGCGAGATTTGCCACTTATGGCTTTGTCTAAAATGGCTTTTAGTCTTTCATTAAGATTTTGATTGGGTTTTACTATTTTTTTAATTTCTCTACCAAGAACTATCAAGCCAACTTCTTCATGACTTTTATCTTCACTATACAAGTCATTGTTTTCTTCCCAAATTAGGTTTGTCTCTATCTCAGGATAATACTTGCAAATAAGACTTATATCTTTTATATCCTTAATTCTTCTATTTGGTCTGTCGTCAAATGCAATGAGTTTTAATATTACTATGCCAGGTATAGAACAAGCTTTATAGATTTCTTTTTCAATAGAAGTTTTTATACTTCCATGTAGATATACTTCTTCAAATCCATCTAACTTTATTTTTGTCATCCCCCTTCCTTCTAGAACAACTTCTCCGTTTTGAGCAATTTCGCCAAACGGGAGAAGGTCTATTCTTTTTCCGTCTGGTGTGTCTAGACCAAAAACATTATCAAGAGATTGAGTATATAGAAATTGTTCCTTTAGATAAGCTTTAAGTTTATTATAGGTTTTATGGTCAGATACATATACTCCAAAGTCAATGTCATTTGTTCCACTTGATTCTTTACCTCCATGAACATACCATATGTTTCTCGCTACAGCTCCAACTACGAAAAAGTCGATTTGCAAATAATCGCATGAAGAAGCAATATTCTGTAAAACTTCTTTAAGACCATCAACTTGAAGTGCGTTAAAATTCAGCATCAATTCTTGTGTAAATGAGTTGCGCAATTTCTAATAATCTAGGATCATTTTCTGATACTAAATCTGCGTAAAGGACTGGGAAATCTGCAGAAGGAGATATGTGACTATCATCTTTCCAAAATGAATCTACTACTGTTACATTTCCATTTTTATCTGGTATTACACCTAGATCTTTAATGATTTCATTATAGTTTTTCCTGTGGCTATAAATTAAATATGGGGCATTTATCACTTTTTGTGATGGACTTAAACTAAACAATCTGTCAGCTCCATGATATCCTCCTAGCTGATAGCCTAAAGGAAGGTTTTCAATTGCAATTGGTTCATTTATAAATCTATATTTCTTATAATTTAATGATGGTCGTAAAATTTCATTTACTCGACTAACCCATCTTTCAAATACTGCTTTCCGTTTACTCCATATGAACTCTTTAGAATTTTTGCGCAAAATATATCCTTGTTCCAACAAGTCACGAACTACTTTTGAAACCGTGTCTTTTGATACTGATGCCTGAGTGGAGATGTTTTTGTATGGTGAATTTATATCTGCCTTTTGACCCTCTTTTGGTTCACTAACAATATTGTCATATAAGGCACTTCTATTTTCACTTCTGAAAAACTGATATAAGACTTTCAATCCAGCTTTTGTGAATGCTCTTCCCGCGTCTTTATTAAGCGCTGATCTATCACTATGACCTGTTTCTATATGTATGTAAATTGCTTTATATGCTATGAATATGTTTCCACCAGTATCAGCATAATTGATTTTTTCTTGCCGTAAAATCTCTCTAGCTTTTGTGCTTATATAGTTTGCGAATACTATTTTTCCTTGAACATTAAGAGACTTAATATCTAATTTTTCTAAATTCTGTTTCAACGGCGGTATGGAAGATGGTGTTATCGATTTTTTTATTTCATAAACTAGATGAATTTCTTCTTGATTGGTGTTTAGTTTTATTTGTCCATCTATATCATTATCTAACGCAAAGTCAATGACTTTCCATCCTAGTTTTAAGTTAAAAACTTCTAGTATTTCTATAATTGCCTCCTGCTTCATGTACGCAAATATATGCCATCTGTTTTTAACAGACAAGTAATTTTAGCGTACAATTATTTTTTTATTTTCCAATTCTCTATATTCGAGATATCAAAATATATTATGCTTTCATAGAATTAATATGAAGTTATCAAAATCCAAACTATTATTACATCATTTTGACAACTGAGTAGACTTAACTGAATTTTCTTATTAATGTGATATTATCATCATCCGCTGAAGGTCCATAAACTGCTGGAACTGGAATGTCCAACATTCGTAAATAAACACCTAATTGGGCTCTATGATGAATTAAATGATTTAGGCAGAATTTTCGTAAGACTTCCTTTTTATTCAAAGTAAACAAAACATCCTCGCCATATTTCATTGACCATTCTTTAGTCAATTCAGTTTCGTTAGCATTACTTATTGCCTTTATTGCATCTTCTAATAGTTTGTCAAAATATTCTAATAATTCATCAGTTGATGAGATGTCTCTAGGTTCAAAATCAATAAAATTTAACTCATTACTTTCTAATACATTTATCCACCAAGCCAAAATTTCTGCTACATGAACTGCCAATCGACCAAGCTTTTCCGATTTCTCATGCGGCTGAAATTCCGATCTGCTAAAATCAACGTTCTCTAAATATCGCCTTGTAACTTCAGCTTCTTGTCTTAGTTCACTTAATATATCTTGTAAAAATTCCATTGGTCTAATTTTAAACCGCATTATGTAATAGAACTTCGTAATGCCTGTCCGACAATCAAAATTTTGGAAGGCGGAAGACCTGCAATGCCAAAGAAATAACAACTTTTTGCGAATGAATCATAGTCTCCACTATGGTGA
>CAZSKA010000072.1:0-14593 GCA_964607315.1 uncultured Saprospiraceae bacterium
AAAAATTAAGTATCAAAATTTTATACGACATTTTGAAATTAAATTGGTATTAAATCGCACTTCTAACTCTGTACTCATTAAAACATACTAAAAGAATTAGTCTTAACAAGGGCATTTCTAAGTATGATTATATGACATAGATAGGCTTCACTTTTAACTTACATTAAACGAACTTTATTTAGATAAAATACAACTACAATTTTGATTGATGTGGTATTTTCAGATGCAAAGAAATCATTTCCTAACACGAAACAAATAAGTTACTTTCAAAAATCTCAGAATCATAATTCAATTCCCTAGAATACTATCAATAGGAATGTTAATTTAAGAATCAACCGAGCATTGAAAAAAATTGAAAAAACAATCAAAAACTCTGAATCTAGCTAAAAAAAATGCCCCGGCGGGCGCCAGGGCAACAATAAACCAATTTCATAAAGGATATGAAATTAAATAGACGAAATTATTTTTAAATTTAGTATTTAGTCAGTAGACATAGAAGTTGCTCTTCGGCCCAGTAAATAGGACAAACAAAATCGTCTTCAAACTAAATTCTAATTTTCTAATCTTGCTTTGTGTGAATATGCGTATTATTTCTGCTGAATGTAGGAAAACTATCATCATCAATAGAAATAACATTCTTAAAATCATTATCACTACTTGACTCTACAACATCATCAAGAGCTATATTAAGACGATCATATGCCGGTCTTTTTTCTAATTCCTGAATTGTTTTAGGATCATCTAAAGAGCGTATATCTCTAGGTTCTGTATTTAGTGGCTTGTATGTAGGCTCTGACTTTGTTGTGATTTCAGCAGGTTCTAAATCACTACTTGTATTTGATGAAGAAGCTGTTACGCTAAAGTCATCAAATTCAATTGTATTCGCACTTGGCGAATCAACTGTAGTAATGGTAAACCCATCATTCGATTCAGTAGGACCATCCAATGGAACAAGAATTTTATCTCTTTTGGGAGCGCTAGCTACCCTATTCTCTTCCATAAAACCAGTAGCAATTAGCGTAATTCTTAACTTATCGCCAAGACTATCATCTGTACATTGCCCCCAGATAACGTTTGTTCCTCTACCGGCCTCTTCCGAGATATAATCGGTAATCTCACAAAATTCTTTCATGTTTATTTCATGCTCTGTAGACGTAGATATATTTAAAAGGATGTGTTGAGCTCCTCTTATATCGCTATCTTTAAGTAATGGTGAATTTAAAGCATCTTGGATTGTTCTCATTGCTCTATCATCACCATTATTTTCAGCAAATCCCATAATAGCAACTCCACTTTCGCGCATAACTGTATTTACATCTTCAAAATCTACATTTATTTTTCCAGGTACAGTTATTATTTCAGCAATTCCTTTTGCGGCAGTTGATAAGATTTCATTAGCAGAAGAGAAAGCATCAGACATCTTTGCTGTTGCAAAATTCTCCATCAATCTTTCATTAGAAATCACAAGAATTGAGTCAACATACTTTTTCAACTCTTCAAGACCTTCAAGTGCTTGCCTTTGACGAACCATTCCTTCAAACTTGAATGGAAGTGTCACGATCCCAACAGTCAGTATATCTAATTCTTTTGCAATTTTAGCAATAATGGGAGCTGCACCTGTTCCAGTTCCTCCACCCATACCAGCAGTAATGAAAGCCATCTTAGTACCATCTTCAAGGAAAGACTTTATTTCTTCCATAGATTCTATACAAGCTTGCTTACCTATTTCGGGTCTAGACCCTGCTCCTCGTCCATCAGTAAGATTAGGACCCAATCCTATTTTATTCCCAATAGGATTCTTTTCAAGAGCTTGTCTATCTGTATTACAGATTGCAAAATCTACACCTTTTATTCCTTGGTGAAACATGTATTCAACAGCGTTTCCACCGCCGCCGCCAACTCCTATTACTTTAATTATCGATTTTTCGTTCTTTGGTAAATCAAATGTCATTATAATTTATTTTAACGTTTTATAATTAGAATTCTGAATCAGGAGTTGACTCAAGTAATTCTTTAGCTTTTTCAAATATATTGCTTACCCAATTTCGCTTTTTCGGCTCTGGCTCAGGTATTATTTCATCTTCAATTTCTGTCACTGATTGCTCTATAACAGGAGTTTCTTCTATTGCAGTTTCCACAATTTCTTGTGTTTTTTCTTCTTCTGTTTTTTCTGGAAGAGTTTTAATTGCATTGATTAGAAGTCCTATACAAGTTGAATAAATTGGGCTATCAATCATCCCATCATACTTATGAGCAAGATGCTCAGTAGGGAGTCCAACTCTAGTATTCAAACCTGTGTGATATTCTGCTAATAAATTTATATTATTAAGAAGAGAACCTCCACCTGTAAGCACTAAACCTCCTATAAGTTTTCTATCAAAACCGGACCTTTTGATTTCCCAAAGGACAAAATCGAAAATCTCTTGTACTCTTGCTTGGATGATTTTTGACAAGTTACGTTCGCTAATTTCTTTGTGCTCACGACCTTTAAGTCCAGGTATTGTAATAATTCTATTGTTATGTACTTCCTCAGCTAATGCGGAACCAAATTTCACCTTTAATTTCTCTGCTTGATCAAGCATTACAGTACATCCCTCTTTGATGTCATTCGTAATTATTGCCCCACCAAATGGAATAACAGCAGTATGTCTAATGATACCATCCTTAAAGATTGTAATATCAGTTGTACCACCTCCAATATCTACTAAAGCAACACCAGCTTCCTTTTCCTCATCGCTGAGAACTGCTGCTGCAGATGCAATTGGTTCAAGTGTTACATCAGCAACTTCTAATCCTACTTTTTCAACACATCTCTGTATATTTCGAGAAGCTGTTACTCGTCCTGTTATTATGTGAAAGTTTGCTTCTAATCGTACTCCACTCATTCCAACTGGATCAATAATATCTTGCTCTTCGTCAACTGTAAATTCTTGTGGAATTACATGCAAAATTTTATCACCAGCAGGAAGAACTAGACGATACATATCTCCTATCAACTTGTCCACATCAGAACGTGTGATTTCTTCAAGTCCATCCTCTCGCATTAAAATGCCGTGATGATGGATACTCTTGATATGTTGCCCTGCAATCCCAACATAAACATTAGTGAATTTAGTTTGCGCCTGTTTTTCAGCCATATCGACAGCATCTTGAATGGCTTTTACAGTCTTACTGATATTAGAAACGACACCTCGTGAAACACCTTCACTTTTGACTTTTCCCATACCTAGAATTTCGACTAAACCATACTGATTCTTTCGTCCGGCGATTGCACACACTTTAGTAGTACCTATATCCAAGGCAACTACGATTTCAGAGGGTTTAAATTTCAATTCATTCATAATTGAATGTTTTTTAATATTATGAAATGGTTTATTTCTATTTATTTTCCGAGTGTTACTTGATCTTTATATTCTAAATTCAAATAAGCGTATTTATCCCATCCGTCTTGATTCTTTCCCCACTCGTAATATTTTTCTAATTTGTAAAGCTTCTCCTCACAATTCGTATAATCTCCAAATTCTATTCTTTCGGATCCGATTTTGGGGATCATTGTTAATTTTCCATTTGGCTTTATCATTATTTGCTCAACCAAAGCATTTATAAATTCACTTTGCTCCATTTTAAGAACTAAATCAAGCATATGCTGATAATTCTCTCTTCCCTTTTCAGTCTTACTTGACAAGCTAGAAACATGACCACTTATAAGCGGCACTCTTAACGTTTTATATTTGCTTGTTGGTATTTTTTTACCATCTGCAGCTATGTAATAATCAACTCTTCCTTCCTTCACCCGAGCAATTGGTTTTCTCTGAAAAACTTCAACATTAAGTTCATTCTTAGAATCAATGAAAACAATTGCTTCTTTTACAAATAGATTTCTTTCTAAACGCTCTTCTAATGCTCTTACATCGATGTTGTCTAGATTAGAAACAGCGGGATCAAAACCTAAATGCTGTCTCATGATCTTTAGCACTTGTGCTTTATTAAGAAGATCATTTGCTCCATCTATTTCATGTACTGAAATAGTAAGTTTATTAAAAGATTTCTCCTTTTTATATTGCATTGCCTGATATCCCAAAAGCATTAGTAATACGAATATTAGAACACTTGTAATCCTTCTGTAATCTATTCCATCTTTACCTTTTAGTACTCCCATCATCAGTTATTTAAAATGTTTTTAATAGGTTTTACTAAACGATCAATATTTCCAGCACCTAGAGTCATAAACACTTCTATACGATCTTCCTCAGATTCTACAAAATCAATAATTTCATCTTCTGACCAAACTGGAATATTTTCTTTATCTATTTTCTCACTTAATGCCTTACTTGTTACTCCCACCATAGGTTTTTCCCTTGCTGGATAAATATCCATTAATATCAACTCATCTACTTCGGCTAATTCTTTTGCAAATTCTGCCATAAAATCATTAGTCCTGCTAAATAAATGCGGCTGAAAAACTGCAGTTAATTTCTTAGTAGGATAAAGATCTCTAGCTGCTTGTATAGCAACTTTTAATTCGCTAGGATGATGAGCGTAATCATCGATATAAACTTGATTATCACTTTTTATTATAAAGTCGAATCTTCTTTTGATTCCTTTGAACAATCTTACTCCTTCTTCCAATTTATTAACATCGCAGTCTAACAATGAACACACTCCAAGAGCACCAGTAGCATTAGATACATTGTGCTTACCTGGCATAGAAATTTCTGTTGTCAAAACTTCGTGACCTTCTTTATTAAAATCAAAAGAAAAAGCATGATTTGTAGTCTTTAGATTTTCTGACTTAAAGTAACCTTCATTTACTCCAAAATCATAAATGCTGATATTTTTTTCTTCTAATGACTTTTTCCAATCTCCTTGTATCATCTCTCTGATTTCATTGGAAATTAATAAAAATCCATTCTCTTTTATTTGCAATGTAAAATCACGGAAAGTGTTAAGCATTTCCTTATGATCTCCATAAATATCAAGATGATCTGCATCCATAGATAATAGGACACAAATTTCAGGTCTAAGATGCATGAATGATCTATCAAATTCATCAGCTTCAACAACTACCCAATCACTCTCACCAAAGACAAAATTACTGTTGAAGTCTTTTACAATTCCGCCCAAAAATCCTGTAACATCTTTCCCCGCACTTCTCAAAAATGCAGTTGTCATGCTACTCGTGCTTGTTTTACCATGAGTACCAGCAACAGCAATTGTTCTTTTAGATTGACTTATTATGCCTAACACTTCGGCTCTTTTCATTAATGGAATGTTTAATGCTCTTAAAGCGTCCCATTCCATATGATCAGAAGGTATTGCAGGTGTATAAACTATTAAATCCAAATCAGAAGGAATAGCAGAAGGGTCTTCATTGTAATGAATTACAACACCTTCATTTTCTAGGTTTTCTGTTAAAGGAGTTTTAGTTTTATCATAGCCATGCACTTCTATACCTTTAAGTAAGAAATAACGAGCAATAGCACTCATACCTATACCTCCTACTCCTAGGAAATACACCTTATTAATTTGGTCGATATGTAGTGATTTATTTTCCACTCTTCTCTATTATCTTATTTATTATTAAGTCAATAGCATCAGCTTTCGCTAATTTTTTAATTTCATTTTGTAAGCGTCCTATGTTACTTGGGTTATCAATTAAAGCATAAGCCTCTTCTAGCAATGCACTCTTTGCATCAGAATCCTTAATCATCTTTGCTGCATGTGCTCTAACTAGTGCATTTGCATTTTCAGTTTGATGATCTTCCGCTACATAGGGTGAAGGAACTAGAATAGATGCCTTTCCTGCAATACATAACTCAGATATAGTCAATGCTCCAGCTCTACACGCTACAACATCTGCAGCTGCATATGCATTTTCCATTTTCATTATGAATTTCATACAATTCACATGAGGCAGCTTCGCCGCGTCGGATTTAGAAAATTCATCAAAATAAATTTTCCCAACCTGCCAAATTACCTGAATATCGCCTCTTTCTTTCAACAACTCAACCTTAGACGCAACGCTTTCATTCAATGTTCGTGCGCCTAGACTACCACCGAAAACAAGTATTGTTTTTTTATTTGGGTCAAGCCCAAAAGATTTTCTTGCTTCTGCCTGGCTTATATCTGCATCGATAATTGTTTTTCTTACAGGATTTCCTGTCAGAGAAATTTTATCTGCAGGAAAAAACCTTTCCATTCTATCATAGGCTACACAGATAGCTTGAGCATTTCTGCTTAGCATTTTATTTGTCATCCCAGCATATGAATTTTGCTCTTGGATAATAGTAGGAATACCTCTTTTTTGAGCTACTCTCAATAAAGGTCCACTTGCATATCCCCCAACACCTATGCATATATCAGGTCTGAAAGATTTTACTATTTTATTAGCCTTTCTTAAACTCGCTACAATTTTAAAAGGAAGTGATAAATTCTTAAGGCTAAACTTACGTTGTAAACCAGCAATAGGCAATCCCTGTATTTCATATCCGGCTTCAGGCACTTTCTCCATTTCCATACGCCCTTCTGCGCCAACGAAAAGTATATCCATATTCTCTTGCTTTGCTTTTAAAGCATTAGCAATCGCAATTGCAGGGAATATATGCCCTCCGGTTCCGCCTCCACTAATTATCGCTCTCATTCAATTCTTCTATTTCTGATAATACTAGTTTCTGCATTCTAGCTTCTTGAACATACCTACTCACACTTAAAATTATTCCTAGGGAAACGCAAGTAAAAAGCATACTAGTTCCTCCCATACTAACTAATGGAAGTGTCAAACCTGTTGCAGGAACCATTTGCACGGAAACTGCAATATTTGCAAAAGCTTGAAATACGATATTTAGACATAATCCATAAGCTAGTATCGCTCCAAAAGTTTTAGGACATTTCGTCACCATGATTGTACATCGAAGCAATAAACCTAGATATAACATAATCATAATTACACCTCCTACCAATCCATATTCCTCACATATAATAGCATAGATATAATCAGCATACGCATAAGGTAGGTAATTCTTCTGGATACTATTTCCAGGACCAACTCCTAAAAATTCACCATTGGCTATAGCAATTTTAGACTGATCAGCTTGATAGCCTGTTTGCGCAAAGAAGTCATTAAATCGTGAAATCCAAGTTTCTACACGTATATGCTCAGGAAAAAATTGACCCAGCATAAAAACAAACATGAACAAAAACACACCAGCAAGTAGCATTGCAATAATATACTGCACTTTAACCCTTCCTATAAACATTAGGGTTACGCACGTTGCAAATAAGATTACTGCTGTAGATAAATCATCACTGATAATTAAGCCACATATTATTAAAACAGGAGCTATTAAAGGAGCAAATGCCTGCTTAAAGCTTTTTATATGATCTTGCTTTTTTGATAATGTATGAGCTAAAAAGATAATTATGCCAAGTTTTGCAAAATCTGAAGTTTGTATTGTCTTATTGATCCATGGAATACCAATCCACCTTTTAGCATCGTGAATTTCTATTCCCCATACTTTGGTATAAATCAGAGCTATTACAGATATGATAAATATAATCAATGATAATTTGGCATATATCATATAATGAAAGCGATAGCAAACATATGTTACTACTGCACCTAAACCAATAAACATTAATTGTTGGATCAAATATTGATGAGAACTACCATTTACTTGTTCATAAACCATACTACTGGTAGCACTATACACTGCCATAAGTGAAGCAATGCATAAGATGACAGCAATCATCCAGATTACCTTGTCACCTCTTATTGTTTGAACAAGATTTGTCATTTAAGACGTTGTAGTTTTCTTAATTAATGGAGTTTATCTCTTCAATTTAGCTACTGCCTCTTTGAATTGATTCCCTCTGTCTTTATAGTTTTTAAATAGATCGAAACTTGCGCAAGCAGGACTTAATAAAATTATGTCTCCTTTATCTGCCAGTCGAAAAGCAGATTGCACCGCTTCGTCTATTTTAGTCGTTTCTTTTAATTCAGGAACTATTCCCTGAAATGCATTTCTTAATGCTGTGTTATCCACTCCTAAACATAGAAGTGTTTTTACTTTAGGTTTTACAAGTTGAATTAGCTCTTCATAATTATTGCCTTTGTCCGTTCCTCCAGCAATCCATACCACTGGTCTGTCTAATGCTTCTAATGCTTTTAAAACTGCATCTACATTTGTAGCTTTTGAATCATTGATAAACTCTATTTCATTAATCACATCAACCAACTCCATTCTGTGTTCCTCTCCTTTGAAACTTGAAAGTTGTTTTTCTATATGATTTGGCTTTAGGCCAAATGTTTGAGCTGCATAGATGGCGCATTGTGCGTTAAAGCGATTATGTGCGTATTGCAATAATTTGTTTGTGTTTTTTATGGGACTTCCGTCCAATGCCGACAATGTTTCTACATTCCCTTTAACCGGAATATGTTTGGCATTTGTATTTTTTTCTTTTAGTAGTGTATTAATTAAACTATCATCAAGATTATAGATAAAATGATTTTCAACATCCTGATTTTCTGTGATTCTCATTTTTGCTTTTGCATAATTCAGAATCTCATAATTATATCTATCAAGATGATCCGCACTAATATTAAGCAGTATCGAAATACTTGGTTTAAATGAAGTTATTCCATCTAATTGGAAACTTGATATTTCTAAAACATAGACATCTGCAGCTTCCTTTTCTAACAATAATCGAGCGAAGCTAATACCATAATTACCTCCTATTTTGGACGTAAGTCCGCTCGCCTGAAAAAGATGATGTAAAAGTGCAGTCGTAGTTGTTTTCCCGTTACTTCCTGTAATTGCAACAATCGGCTTGTTGCAAAATCTACTTGCAAATTCTATTTCCGAAATCACTTCAATTCCATTGTTCAAGGCATTTTGAATAAGTGGAATATGATCTGGAATACCAGGACTTTTGACAATTACATTAGCATCGTAAATCTTTTCTAGACTATGACCTCCATCTTCGAATTCGATTTCGGCGTCAATAAGTTCTTTTTTGAAATGATCGTCAATTTTAGAAAAATCACTTACAAAGACAGCATAGTTTTTTTCTTTCGCTAATCGTGCAGCTCCTGTACCGCTTTCTCCCGCACCTAGAACAACACATTTCATTATCGAATCTTAAGAGTGATGAGCGCTAAAACAGCTAAAAGAATTCCTACAATCCAGAATCGAACAACGATTTGAGCTTCATGAATTCCTTTCTTTTGATAGTGATGATGAAGCGGTGACATAAGGAAAATTCGTTTCCCTTCACCTGTTCGTTTCTTTGTATACTTGAAGTATGAAACCTGAAGAATCACACTTAATGTCTCTATAAAAAATATTCCACACAGGATAGGGAGTAACAATTCCTTTCTAATGAGAATAGCAAAAGCTGCGATTATCCCTCCTATAGTTAATGAGCCTGTATCACCCATGAATACTTTTGCAGGAAAGGTATTAAACCATAAAAAGCCAATACATGATCCTAGAAAAGCAGCGGCAAAAATCGCCATCTCACCTGTGTATGGTAAATAAAGAATATCGAGATATTCTGAAATCACCGTATTACCGGAAACATAAGCTAAAGCACCTAAGGTTACAACAATAATTGCTGAAACACCAGTTGCAAGACCATCTATTCCATCCGTAAGATTTGCTGCATTACTGACAGCAGTAACAATTACAATGACAACAGGGATAAAGACAATCCATAAGAAACTAGCAGCATTATCTCCTAAAAATCCTAAAATAGAGCTATATGAAAATACATTACCTTTTATGAATGGAACATTTGTCAAAGAGCTTTTTACATAAGCAAACTCTTTCACTTCCTTGGTTGCATTAATTTGGCTCACTTCAATAGTAAACTGATCAACAATTTCAAGACCTTGTTCCTGTGCATCAGCCAATGGCATTCGTACAACTACATCGTCATGAACCATCATCGTTATGGCTACTATTAAGCCAAGTCCAACTTGCCCGAACACCTTAAACTTTCCAGCTAAACCCTCCTTATTCTTTCTGAACACTTTAATGTAATCATCAAGAAAACCAATGGCCGACATCCATAGGGTTGATAGTATCAACAACTGAATATAGACATTGTGAAGTTTATTGAAAAGTAGAACAGGAATTAGCAATGACCCTATGATCATCAGACCACCCATAGTAGGTGTTCCTTCCTTTTCTTTCTGGCCATCTAAGCCCAGATCTCTTACACTTTCTCCAACTTGTAAATTCCTCAAAGAACGTATTATCCGCTTACCAAAGACAAGGCTTATCAAAAGAGATAAGACCATCGCCATTGCTGCACGAAAAGATATAAATTGAAACAATCCGGCTCCTTTCAGCTCGTATTGTTTTTCTAAAAATTCAAATAAGTAATACAGCATTTCGCATAAATTACATCTATTAGTTCTCTTGTTTAAAAAATGCAGCAGGACTGAAACTTTTTTCGGTGCCTGCTGCGTCTGTTAAAACCAACCTGAGAATGATAATAGAACCTATCTTAAATATTATGAAGCAGGAATTCCTGCAATATTTGCTTATCGTCAAATGGGTGTTTAATCCCATTTATTTCTTGATATGTCTCGTGGCCTTTACCAGCTACAAGAATCACATCAGCTTGATTTGCGAGAGAAATCGCTGTTTTAATAGCCGATTTTCTATCGCTTATCCTTAAAATTTTCAATGAATCCGTTTTTTCTATTCCTTTTTCCATGTCATCTAAAATATCCTCAGGATTTTCAGATCTTGGGTTATCAGAAGTTAGAATAACCGAATCACTATAATTGACAGCTACTTTTGCCATCAATGGCCGTTTAGTTTTATCACGATCTCCTCCACAACCTATGAGGGTGATTATTTTTCCTTTCTTTTTATTGATTTGAGAAATGGTATGCAATACGTTTTCAAGTGCATCTGGAGTATGTGCATAATCCACAATTGCAGTAACACCATTTTCTACATTTCGAATAATTTCGAATCTTCCTGCCGCTGTTGTCACATTACTTAAAACACGTAGCACTTCTAATCTGTCAAAATCCATGGCCTCGGCAATTGCTAAAACAGCAAGAATGTTATACACATTAAATTTACCGATCAACCTTGTAAAAAACTCATGTTCAGCAATTCTTAAATGCATTCCATCAAAGTCATGTTCCATGATTTTTGCCTTATAGTCGGCATTCATCAACATTCCATAACTCAGCTTTTGAGCTTTACAATTCTGCACCATCACTCCCCCATTCCTATCGTCTACATTATATATAGCGAAGCTTTGGGGCGAAAGCCCATCAAACAAGCGCTTTTTGGTATAAGCATAAGACTTAAAATCACCGTGATAATCCAAGTGATCATGCGACAAATTCGTAAAAGCAGCAATATCAAAAGATAAACCTTCTATTCTTCCTTGATCAATGGCATGTGAACTAACTTCCATTATACACACTTTACAATTTTGCTCCCGCATTAAGCGCAAGTAACGATAAGTTGTAAATACATCTGGAGTTGTCAACTCTGTTGGGTAACTCCATTCATTCACACGGACAATAACTGTACTTATTAAGCCACAGGCAACATCCATGCGCATCATTGCATTATAAAACAAAGTAGAAACAGTAGTTTTTCCATTTGTTCCGGTTACACCAATCAAACACAATTCACCTTTTGGCCCGTAAATAGATTCTGCCAAAAAAGCTAATTGAGTTTTGAGTTTACTTACTTTTACGTAAGTAATTTCACCATTAATATCAGAGGGAAAATCTTCACAAAAAACAATAGTTGCACCATTTTCAAGAGCAGAAGCTATATACTTATGACCGTCAAGGGCACTCCCTTTAATAGCCACAAAAGCATCACCTATATTGATTTTTCGTGAATCCACCCATATGTCATTGATGGCAACATCAATATTGCCTTTAATTTCATACGAGTCATTAATGTCTTCTAATATTTCGCGTAGTTTTCTCATTTCAAATTACATCAAAATCACTTCTGAAATTGACCTTATTTAGTTATCCTAATTGGATAAAAATTTCTTGTCCTTCGTTCTTTGTTCCTGGGCTTAAAGATTGATGTCGCACTTTTCCTGCTCCTTCAAATTTTACTTTCAATCCTAAATTTTCCAGTATATATATGGCATCTCTTATACCCATTCCAACAACATCAGGAATGATCGATTTCTTAATTGCTCTTTTTTGCAACGCAAGCCTTTCATCATAGGGGTTTAAAATCACCCAATTAGCTCTAGTTTCCTTTTCAGCAGGTACATTTGAATGATTTAGAATTTTTTCAAAATCACTTCTATTTCCTACAGAAAATCTAGGTTTCACATACGCGATATCTAGCTTTTCTCTTTGAGACTCTATGTAATATTCACTTTTTAAGTCAAGCTTTAAAGCAAAGATTTTATCTGCAACATTTTTAAATACAGGCCCCGCAACAGAGCCCCCATAATAACCATGATTTCTAGGATTAAACATAACCACTATCATAGAATATTTAGGGTTATCACTTGGAAAGTAACCAGCAAAAGAAGCATTAAATGGATGCACTCCATTCTCTTTCACCCCATAATCCTTTGAAGTTCCTGTTTTACCGCTTATTCCATAGTTTTCTGTGTTTAATTTTCTAGCTGTTCCTGACACAACGACTTCTCGCAGCATATCTTGAGCTTCATGAATAGTGCTTATAGATGCGATAGAAGAATTCAACACGCTTGGCGCAAAAGTTTTCACAATCTTTGTTTCATCTACTATATTTTTCACCACATAAGGCTTCATCATTTTACCATCATTTGCAACAGCATTGTAAAATGCAAGCACTTGCAATGGTGTCATTTGCATTTCATACCCATGAGCCATCCATGGAACAGATGTTCCTGAAAATTTCGATTCATGTCTATCAGGGTCATTCAAAAATTCATGTGGCTCTCCTGTTAAATCAATTCCACTCTTTTCTCCAAACCCAAAAGACTTATAATATCTTATGAATTTCCTTTTCCCTTCTGTATCTGCATTAAAATATTCATCAGCAAGACTAGCAATACCTACATTAGAACTTTTTGCAAAAGCTGTTCTTAAATCCGTCTCATGAATTCCATGTGGTTCAGAATCTTTCATGTATTCACCATAAAATTTCCTTTTACCACCATAAAGATTCACTTTAGATTCAGGTGTAACGTACCCTTCATCAAGCAATGCAAGTACAGCAGCCAACTTAATAGTAGAGCCAGGCTCAAACATTCTTGTTACTGCAACATTTTGCATTTCCGCAAATTTCAGGTCTTTTGTTCTGTTGAAATTCGACATTGCTTTTATAGCACCTGTTTCAACATCCATAACTATTGCTGTACCTTGATCAGCATCATGCTTAATCATTGCCGAAAGCAATTCATCATGAACTACATCTTGAATATCTACATCCAAAGTTGTATTTAAATCAAACCCTCTAGTAGATGTGTTATCTTCAACTTCTTGAACAGGAACCCATACACCATCAGCAATTTGCTTCATCAACTTCTTCTTGGTTTCCCCACGCAAATATTTATCATAAGAATTTTCCAAACCAACATTAACAGCATCTTTTCTATCAATCCCTAAAAGATAAGAAGCCATAGAACCAAAGGGCTTAACACGTTTAATTTTCGGTCTTATAATAATTCCACCTCGCATTTGCCCGAGTCTAAAAAGAGGAAAATCTTGAAATCTAAGCTTATCCATATAGTCTAAATTTTTAGCTATAGGATAATATTTAGTTCCTTTTTTTCCGTGTAACAGACCATCTTTCCTTCCCTTTTTCAATTCACTTTCCCACTGCCACTTCGTCTTTTCTTTACCACTGTATTTCTCTAAAAAATAACAGAGTGAATCAATGTTAGAATTAAAATCTTTGTCTCTCGAAACTGTAAGATCCATATATATGTCAAAGAGCGTTATGGAAGTTACCATCGAGCTTCCATTCTCGCTATAAATATCTCCTCTCTCAGCCTCAACCTTTCTCCACTTAAGATTATTTTCTACTTTTTCTCTCCATTGACTCCCTTCTACCACATTCACCTTAACTACTTTAGCCATTATCACCACCGAAAGGATAGCAAAACAGATAAAGACCAGGTACACACGTGTCAATAACTCCCTTCGCCTATCCATACAACCTAGCTTTTAGGAGCCTTTAAGATTCTAGGACCTTTTTCAGGAAAAACAACCTTCCCGTCCAGATCTTTAGCTAATTTAGAAGGAGAAGATTTTTCCATCAACTCTTTCTTTAGACTTAAATATTCCCAACGCGCTTTTTGAACAGACTTCTCTATTCTATTAATTTTCACCTGCTTCCTTTCTCCTCGTTGAGAATTATTAATATACAGCAACCCTAACATAGTGCAAAAAAGTATAAACCAAAGGTTACGGGTTAACAACCCAGCACCGAATGTTATCTTTTTAATACCCTTAGTTTTTACTGTTGCTTTCATTTTTTTACAGCGACTCTTAATTTGGCACTCCTAGCACGAGGATTTGTCGATATTTCACTCGAGCTAGGAGTTGTAGTTTTCTTATTGACCTGTCGAAAGGGCCTAAATATGTTGCCAAATT
>CAZSKA010000073.1:0-14547 GCA_964607315.1 uncultured Saprospiraceae bacterium
GGTGTGGACCTTGTAGAAAGGCAAATCCACATGTAGTAGAAATCTATGACAAATATAACAAAGAAGGTTTTGAAGTATATTCATTTTCGCTTGATGGCGTTAATCCTAGAAGTCTTTCAAGACTTGGAAACGATCCAAAGAAAATCCAAGACGCAAAAGATTCTGCTAAGAAAAGATGGGAAGCTGCAATCAAAAAAGATAATCTAAAATGGGATTCTCATTCTAGTGAGCTTGCTCACTGGGGGTCAAAAGCTCATCAACAATATGGAGTAAGTTCTATTCCTACGACTTTCCTTATTGGAAGGGATGGAAATATTGCGGCTTTAAATCCAAGATATAACTTAGAAGAAGCAGTTAAAGCAGCTTTATAAGCTAAAACACTCTAATTATTAATAATCTGTGCTGAATAAAGAAGGATTGAAGCACTAGCTGCTACATTTAAAGATTCGGCACCTTTATTTTCTTTGGCTTCAATAAACACATTAGAATTAGCCAAAGCTGACAGTTCATTGCTAATCCCTTTTCCTTCATTGCCTAGACAGAGAATGAAACCTTCTGGCCATTTGAAGTTAGATAAGTCATCGCCTTGTAATGAAGTAGAAATGATAGGAAGACCTACATCCCCCAATTCCTCTAAAGCTACATACTTGTGTGGAATTTTAAATATTGCCCCCATTGATGCTTGGATTACTTTCTGATTCCAAAGTTCCGTAGACCCTTTACCCAAAAGCACACCATCCAAACCAAACCATGCAGCCGTTCTAATAATTGTCCCCAAATTTCCAGGATCCTGAGCCTGCTCTAAAAACAAATACCTTCCCTTTTGGGCGTAAGCCCCTAATTCTAAATCCTCATCAACACTACTTAAAGCTATTATTGATGGTGCATTCTTCATCTGTGACATCATCTCCATTTGCTTAGAATTAGCAATAAGAATAGAAGACGAATCTGACATCCATGTCTGAATACTTTGGGCGTAAGCCTCCGTCATTATACAATAATCAACTAAAGAAGGTAACTGCTCTAATAGTTCTTTTACAATTTTAGAGCCTTCTACAGTAAATTTATTATACTTTTGTCTATACTTTTTCTGTTTTAAAGATTGTATAAACTTTACCTGTTTATTCGTAATTTTGTTTAACAACATTCAATGTCTAATAAAAAAACAAATATACAAGGTTTATTTTTCCTTTTGCTAGTGCTTTGCTTAAGCTCTTGTAATGTCTCTAAATATCTTGACTCAAACGAGTATATCGTACGGAAAAATAAAATCAATTTTCTAGATAAAGAAAATAGCGCTGATTCGCCTGATTTAATCTACAATTTAGAAGCAATAATAATCCAAAAACCTAATACTAGATTTGTAGGAACTCCTAGAGAACTTATTTATTTCCGAAATCAAGAAGAATATGATAATACATCAGAAGAACAAAGAAAAGGTAGATTAAAAGAAGCAAGACTCCCAGTAATTCAGGATGATCTCATCATGCGTGAAACAGCGGATAGAATGGAAAAATTTCTTAGAAATTCTAAAGGTTTCTATTACGCTAAAGTCGTTCCTTCAGCTAAACTAAGTAATAATAGAGCCGAAATTACTTACAATATTATCACTGATAGTCGATATAAAGTCCGTTCAAAAGAATATTTCGTAGATGATCCAGGTATAAAGTTTTTGATTGACAAATACGAATCCGGAACATTAATAAAAGAAGGGACGAACATAGATGAATCCATTTTCAGTCAGGAAAAATCTAGGCTGGCCGAAAAGATTCAGAACAAAGGGTATTTTTATTTTAATGAAAGTCACATTGAGTTCAAAGCTGACAGTTCAGATTTAAGTATGGATATTTTTGTCTCTATCAATGCGCCTCAAGAAGGAGGTCTTCACCAAAAATTCAATATAGGCAAAATCAATGTTTACCTAGACCATGATGTATTAAAGGAAGTTATTCTTGAACAAGAAATTGATGGTATAAATTACAAGTATACAACTGAAGAACCTTATGTAAAGCCTAATGCAATAGGGAGAGTGATTCAAATTAAAGAAGGAGATGAATATAAAAAGAGGCATGTCAATGCAACGGTTTCTTCACTAACAAAATTAGGGACATTCAGGTGGATAACCGTGAAAGAAATCATCAATCCAGAGGATAATACCATTGACTTTGACATAGAATTATCTTCTTACGAAAACAATTGGGCAGTAGAGGGAAACCTAACTTTGTTTTATACTTTCCTACCTCAAAACGGTAGTATCAGTAGACTTGGTTTATCGGCTAATACTGCATTAACCAATTCAAACACCTTTGGAGGAGCAGAAAAACTCAACTTATCTGTTGAATCAACTGGAGAAGTCACGCTTGATCAAGAGGCTAACACAAATTTCACTTTCACCCCTCAAATCAGTCTATCCTACCCTAGATTAAGAGACAATACCACTGTGATAAGAAGGCTATTAAGCATATGTCGAACAGAAGAAGAAGTTTTTAAGATCTTTGATAATACCATAACGAAATACGAAGCGAACTATAGTTATGTCCAACAAATCAATGCATACATAACTAACTCTATTAATGCAGGAGCAAGTTATTCGTACCGCAGAGACAGTAAATATAATTTTATTTTCACGCCATTCAGAATCAATAGCTTAACAACATCATCTATTGCTCCAGATTTCCAAATGCTCTTAGATGATTCACCTTTATTAGCAAGTTCTTTTGAACCAAGATTTATCACAACTTTTGGTATTCCTCAGCTATTAATTCAGATGAGCACACCTATTTTTTCTAGTGGATTTAATTGGAATTTCAGAGTCAATACAGAAGTTTCAGGTGTTGAAGTCCTAGGATTAAATGGAGTCTACAATTATTTTACAGGTAATAATAATTTATGGGAGATACCGATAAATCAGAACTCATTCGAGTTTTCCAGATTTGCTTTACTTGATTTAGATGTAAATGCAACACAGAGATTTTTTGAAAAAAATAGTGTAGCTGGGAGATTTAGATTTGGATTAGCACGTCCAATTTTACAAGATGACGTAATTCCTTTCGTGAAACAGTTTTTTGTAGGTGGAGCTAATAGTGTTAGAGGATGGCAAACGAGAGAACTAGGACCAGGAGGATTTAATCAAGTCAACAATGGAAATACAGCATTTTTTCAAAGTGGAGATATCGTTTTGGAAGGAAGTGTAGAACTTAGATATCCGTTATTTTGGGATTTTGAAGGTGCTTTTTTCGTTGACGCAGGGAATGTATGGACAATTAAGGAAGACAGTGCGAGAATAGGAGCCCAATTTAAATTCAATGAATTTTACAAACAAATTGCCATAAGTACGGGATTTGGTTTACGATGGGATCTTGACTTTTTATTAATAAGAGTAGACTTAGGTTATAGGCTAAGAAACAACTATAATGAAGGTAATGGGCATTCTGCACTACCCGACCCTAACTTTTCTAGTATCTTAAACTATGCGATTTCCCCCAATCCACTTTTTGGTCTTTCCTACCCTTTTTAGATTTCCACCCGTTTAATTATAGGATATCTTCATACTTTAATACTTTTGCATCCTTATAAAATAAAGGTATGCAGTTGAATACAAATCATATAGAAAGTAAGTGGAAGGAATATTGGAAAAAGAATGAAACTTATAAAGTTAATTCTGAGAGTTCAAAACCAAAATTCTACATATTAGATATGTTTCCTTATCCATCAGGAGCAGGATTACACGTAGGTCATCCACTAGGATATATAGCTTCTGATATCTTTGCTCGGTATAAGACGATGAAAGGATTCAATGTCCTTCATCCTATGGGTTTTGACGCGTTTGGCTTACCTGCAGAACAATATGCAATCCAGACAGGTGTGCACCCAGCTGATTCTACAGCAACTAACATTGCCATGTATAAAAAGCAGCTGAATAATATTGGTTTTAATTACGACTGGTCAAGAGAAGTAAATACCAGTGATCCATCTTTTTACAAATGGACACAGCATATTTTTCTTTTGCTTTTCAACTCTTATTATGATACAGAGCAAAATAAAGCAAGAGACATTAATGATCTAATTACTCATTTTGAGACAAAAGGATCAGCTAATAGTGATGCATACACAGAAGATGAAATATCTTTTTCAGCGGAAGAATGGAAGGGCTTAGGCCCAAAGGAAAAGAATAATATCCTTACGAATTATAGATTAGCTTATAGAAAGATATCTTATGTGAATTGGTGTGAGGAGTTAGGGACGGTTTTGGCGAATGATGAGGTAAAGGATGGCATAAGTGAGCGTGGAGGATTTCCGGTAGAAAAGCGAGCAATGATGCAATGGTCATTACGAATTACAGCATATGCAGAACGTTTATTGAACGATCTAGAAAAACTAGAATGGAGTGATTCACTAAAAGCGATGCAGCGTAACTGGATTGGTAAAAGCTCAGGAGCTAAGGTCTTCTTTGATTTAGATGGACATGATGAAAAGGTAGAAATATTCACTACTCGACCTGATACTATTTTCGGGGCTACTTATATGGTGATGGCTCCGGAACATGATCTTGTAAAGAAGATAACTACTCCAGAAAACGAAGATGAAGTAAGCAAGTATCTTACATATGTAGGAGCTAAAAGTGATATAGAAAGATCTTCTAATACCAAGACGGTAACTGGTGCATTCACTGGTGCATATGCTTTGCATCCGTTTTCAGGTGAAAAATTACCTATTTGGATAAGTGAATATGTCTTGAAAGATTATGGAAGTGGAGCTATTATGGCAGTCCCTAGTGATGATGAAAGAGATGAGGCTTTCGCCCAAAAGTTTAATTTACCTATCGTTCAAGTTGTAGATCAGTCTGCTTATCCAGATGCTGAGAAGTTTGAGAAGAAGGGGAAAATGATAAATAGTGAATTCTTGAATGGCTTAGAGGTCAAGGATGCTATAGTAAAGGCAACAGAGGAGATAGGTAAGATGGGTAAGGGAAATAAAACAGTCAATTACAGATTAAGAGATGCTATTTTTAGTAGACAAAGATACTGGGGTGAGCCTTTTCCACTAAAATATGATAGCGATGAAAATATAGTGCTTGATAATTTAGAAAATCTACCAATTGAATTACCACCACTAGATAATTTTAAACCAACCGCATCTGGTGCATCGCCATTAGCACGTGTTGAATCTTGGGTGAATGAAGGCCCATATAAAAGAGAAACGGATACTATGCCTGGATACGCTGGTTCTAGTTGGTATTTCTTAAGATATATGGATCCTCAGAATGATGATGAATTTGCTTCAAAAGAAGCACTTGATTATTGGCAAGATGTTGATCTTTATATAGGAGGAACTGAACATGCTGTAGGTCATCTTATGTATAGTAGATTTTGGCATAAAGTACTATTCGATCATGGAAAAGTACCAAGCAACGAACCATTCAAAAAACTAATTAACCAAGGAATGATTCAAGGAGTTATTGAATCTTTGGTTTTATTAAAAGAAAAGAAAGACGGTAAATCACAATTCATATCAGCTGATCTTATGTCTAATTATCAGGAAGATGAATATGCACTTATTCCTGTTTTCGTTGATTTCGTAGATAAATATGGAAGTCCTGAATCTCATTTATCAAGAGAAGGATTAAAGAAATTCATTGATTGGAGACCAGAATATAATACAGCAGAATTTATCAATAAAGATGGAAGTATTTCAGGTGGCGATTTAGCTTCGGGTGATGTGTCATTTATTATGGATACTGTATCTGAAGTGGGTAAAATGTCAAAAAGATATTTTAATGTCATTAATCCTGATGACGTTGTTGCTGACTATGGTGCAGATTGTTTTAGAATGTATGAAATGTTCTTAGGACCGATAGAGCAATCAAAACCTTGGGACACCAAAGGGATTGATGGTGTTTCTAAATTCCTAAGAAGATTATGGAGTCTGTTTTATAATGAAGAAAACCTTCTTCTCACAGACGATAACCCTACAAAAGATGAATTAAAAACACTTCATAAGACTATTCAAAAAATCGACCAAGACATTAACAACTTCTCATTTAATACATGTATTAGTACCTTCATGGTTGCTGTTAATGAGCTGAAGAAATTAAATTGTCATAAAAAAGCTGTATTAAAACCACTTGTTCAACTGATTGCACCTTTTGCACCATTTATCAGTGAAGAATTATGGGAAACATTAGGTGAAAAAGAAAGTGTGCATAAGGCAACGTATCCTGTTTTTGACGAATCTCATATCAAGGAAGATGAAGTAACCTATCCTGTTTGTTTTAACGGTAAAAAACGATTAGAAGCGACCTTTGGAGCTGATGAGTCAAGGGATGCTATCATGGAAAAAGTATTAACTATAGAAGGTATTGACAAATACCTTAATGGTGGTTCTCCAAAGAAAATAATTGTTGTACCAGGTAGAATGATTAACATTGTTATATAACATGAATAAAATAATGTTGTAATTTCGGCAAATAAACAGGTAAAGAAGCATTGATAGGAATACACCTTTATGAAAATCTCATAAAGAAGTCTATTAAATGTTAAATCTATCCTGATGACATCGAATATTTTTTAAATATGCGTTGTTTACTTTGGGCGGAAGCCCAAAATAAATTAACCTTGAGTTCGAAATGAGTGATACTATTTTAATGACCTATCAAAAATATTGGGCATCAATCATTTACTCGTTAGTATTTCTATTAACGGTAAATTGTTCATGGGCGAATGCTATCTGCATTACCCCCCACTCTATAGAGCAAATAGATAATTCTTCTAGTCAAATAACGATAGAATGGGGAGACTTTTCTACTCAAGCAGATGTACTTGAATACCAGATTTCTTATTACATTTTGGGCGAAAGCCAAGACCTCACTATCTACGAAACTGCAGCTGAACAGACTTACACCATACAAAATCTACAAAGTGCGTCTACTTATTTTGTGCGAGTAAGAACAACCTGTGTTAATGGAAATACCAACTGGGCTCCACCTGTTGCAATATATACCGAAATTGACCCAAATCAGAATTGTGATTTAAATCTACAAATCTTCGACAATAGCTGTGCGGAACCAATGAACCTTAGATATCCTGTCCAAGGGATAGGAGATTCATTAGGTATAAACAGCTTTATAAGATCTGTTCATATTACACTTAATCATGGTTGGCCTGCCGATTTAGAATGTAGTTTAGTTTCTCCTTCTGGTCAGTCCATTATTCTTTTTCAAGACCAAGGAATAGGTACTAATGGAGTAGGAAATCCTATGGATGCATGCAATGATCCTTTGACATTAGATATGTCTGCTTGTGAATCTGTAACCAACTCCACTGTTGGTCTAAAAGGCGTATTAAGACCTCAAGAAGCATTTGATCTCCTATATTCAGACGCTACTGACCCTAATGGTGATTGGTATCTTGAAATATGTGATGATGCAAATGGACAAATAGGTGTTTTACGAACCTTTGAGATTGTTTTCGAAGATGTATTCTGTGAAGCTCCTGAATCCATAGGAATCGCTGATATAAGTGATGAGGGTCTTTCTTTACTCATCCCATCTAGCAATTGTGATTCACTAGAAATAATAATAAATAATACGAATTCTCAAGAAAATATCACTTTGATTGTCCCTTGTGAAAATGATACTATTTCCATCACTGGATTAGAAGCATCAAATATATATGACTTAGCGTTTTCAGCCCTATGCCCGCAGACAACACTTTCCTCCTCATGTGTAACTACTTTCGAAACCTATTGTGCAGAATCTAACCTTAGTGAAACTTTTGACGCTTTAGATAATTGCAACATAAATTGCCAATCCTGCGAAATAGGAGATCTATTTACTAACACCACATCTAACCAATGGAAAGTCAATTCAGGAAGCACGAACACCGACCTTACAGGACCCCGTGCTAGCTTGTTCGCCACTGGAAACTACATTTACCTTGAAAGTTCTGAAGATTGCTCTTCTGATGAATACATACTCCAATCTTCTTGTCTGACATTAATAGACAGTAGATCTTGTAATGTTTCCTTTTATTATCATATGGACGGAGATGAAGTCTCTAGCTTATTTCTAGAAACTAGCATCGACAACGGCACAAACTGGGAAGTAATATGGGAAAGAAATGGCGAACAAGGAAAAGAATGGATGTTTGAAAATTTAGACTTCTCTAGCCTGCAAGATCAAGAATTCATCATTCGATTTAGAGCACCTAGACCCTCCGGCGATTTGGGAGATATAGCTCTTGATGAACTTAGACTTTCAGGTATTCAACTCGTTTCAGAAGAGTCACAATTCGTCTATAGAGATCAGGACAATGATGGTTATGGGAGTAATATAGATAGTATAAGACATTGTAGTATCGAAGCTCCTGAAGGGTATAGCTTAATAAAGGGAGATTGCAACGATGAGAATGAGTTTATTAATCCTAGCATCCCAGAATCTGAATGTAATGGGATTGATGATAATTGTAATTTGCTTATAGACGAAGACTCCAACAGTTCTTTATCATTCGCTCTAGATGCGCTATCTGATCAATCTTGTAATGGAATATCTGATGGAAGTATTTCACTTTCAGGTCAAGGAGGAATTCCTCCATATAGCATCGTATGGAATACAGGTGAAGAAACCTTCCTTATCGATAGCTTAGAAGCTGGTCTTTACTTTGCAACGATTAGTGATGCTGGCAACTGTACTGTCCAAACAGATACATTTGACATTCAGCTTCTTCAAAGCTTTGATTTTTTAATATGGTCAGCTAACAATGCAACATGTTTAGGCATTAATGATGGAGCCATAGAAGTTTTTCACGATGAAGATAATGGACCTTTTAGTTACTTGTGGAATACGGGTGATACGATAAGAGATCTTGACAATATTGGTCCAGGGACATATGAAATTCAGATCACCGATATCAACGGCTGTATCATTAACTCTGGTGATATAAATGTAGATCCAGAAAGGATTGTTGATATAGCTTTTGATTCCATTTCTCCAGTTGATTGTTTCGGAGAATCAAATGGTTTTGCTGAAATAATATTTGACTCTAGTTATGTTAGTATGAATTGGGATATAGGCAGCAATGAGCTTTTCATAGATAGTTTACCAAGTAATACGTATACCATTACTGTTCAGGATAGCACGGGATGTCTAGGCGTAGATTCCGTTCTAATCAGCCAACCTCCACCAATAGAAATAGAAGTAATTAGTAACGAAAGTGTAAGTTGTTTTGGTGAAAATGATGGCTTCCTCGAAGTATTTGTTCAAGGAGGAAATGGTGGCAATACCTTAAGATGGAATACTGGATCGATGGAGAACTCTATAGGCCTCTTAACAGCTGGATTGTATTCCATAACTGTTACTGATTCTAAAATGTGTTCGGATTCTTTAGTTACCATAGAAATCACGGAACCAGTTCCTTTGGTTGCTAATCTGGCTGGTCTTAGCAGTGAATTATGCACATCTCAGAATGCAAACATTGAATTAGATGTAAATGGTGGAACAATGGATTATACTTTTCAATGGAGTAATGATTCTACAAGCCAAAACCTAACAAATATTGAAGCGGGAATTTATTCGGTTACTGTTGTGGATAGGAATAACTGTCAGGCATTTATTAATGATATACCCGTGGAAAGAGAGGAAGTATTTATTCCACTTAATATAAATGAACAGCAAGACGTAACTTGTTTTGGCTTTTCTGATGCTTTTGTTCAGTTACAAATAGGTGATAATACAGGTTTACCTTTGACAATATCATTTGGAGATGAGGTAATAGAACTGGATGAAACAGGCTTAATTGATAGTTTATCTGGAGGTCAATTCATAATAGAAGGAACAGATATAAATGGATGTAAAGTTATTCCTTTAGAAATAGAGATTTTAGAACCAGAAGATCTAATGATTAACCTACTCTCTGTAGATGCACTTTCATGCGGAGAAGCAGGTGGTGTTATAGAAATAGGAATTACTGGAGGCACAGAACCTTATGATATAAATTGGTCTACAGGATCAGACTCTACAATTATTGATTCTCTAGAAGCTGGTTTTTACAGTATTATAGTAGAGGATTTACGCTCGTGTGTAGATAGCATTATTGATATAGAAATCAGCTCCGCGTCCCCTTTGATTCAAGAAAATCTAGAAGTAGTTCAACCTCTTTGTTTTGGTGATGAAACGGGAATAATTAATCTAGATTATTCGGGAGGTCTCGGAAACATTACTTATGAATTAAATGGTGAAATTTTTGACATGGCAATGTTTGAAAATTTACCTCCTGCAGAATACACTATAATTGTTCAAGATTCCGCTTTATGCAATTTTGACAGCATAAATATTAGCATTATAGAGCCTACACAAATACAAATTACCTTAGACAGTTTATCTCCTAGTTTTTGTGGAAACATGAATGGATATATAGAAGTCAATGCTATGGGTGGAACAGGATCTCTAAGCTATAATTGGTCAGGAAACATAGATAGCGAGACTTCTATTGCTGATAGTGTATCCCAAGGTATATATGATATCGTTGTAATTGATGAAAATAATTGTGGATTAGGAATAGAAGACATAGAGGTTATCAATATCGATAAAGTTTTAGATATTGAGAATCTATTCATTGATAGTACTAGCTGTGCTAATTTTTCAAATGGTCGAATATTTTATGACCTTTTAGGAGATTACAGTTTCCCTATAGAAACAAGTTTAAATGATAGTATTTTCAGTTATGAAAATGGATTCATTGCAAATATCCCTGCGGGATTGTATAATCTTGTTATAACTGATGCGGTGGGTTGCACTTTCGAATTAGAAGATGTAGAGATAGCTTCACCTCCTCCTATAACATATACTTTTGACATTCTAACTCCTATCATTTGTCATGATGATTCTACTGGTGTAATCATGGTGTTTGGTGAAGGCGGCACAGGTGAATTAGACTATTTCTGGGATTTCGGTGAAGATGGAGCTTTGATTGATAGTTTAGGTTCAGGATATTATCGTTGTGCAATAGTAGATGAAAGGAATTGTTTAGTCTTTACTGACAGTATTTTTCTTGAAAATCCGGATACTTTAATAGTTGACATTTCAGTAATTGATGCTACCAACAATGAAAACAACGGAGCTATTTTTGTTAGCACCAGCGGTGGAGTTCAACCTTATACCTATAATTGGAATTTTGATCTTCCAGATGATACGGATACGATAGAATTTTTGGGGCCAAGTAGTTGGGAATTAAATTTTGTAGATGCGAATGGTTGTATGTTCGACACGAGTTTCGTAGTGGATAATATTGTAGGATTAACAGAATTAGATCCTTCTGACATTGCTATTTTCCCTAATCCAACATCAGATATATTAACAATTAATAGTTCACTAGGTGATCGTTTTGATATCGAAATTTACGATGCTCAGGGTCATCTTGTTAAAAGAATTAGACATAATGATTTAACTAATTATCAGATGTCATTTGAAAACTACAGCAATGGTATCTATTATCTATTGATAAAGAATGAAGAGTCCTTCTTTGTAGAGAAAATAATTAAAATATCGGATTGATAAGAAGGAGATTTTTAATTGAAAAAATCACCTATTTATTTTTGTTATTCTGAACGAAGTCCTACGATTTTGTTGGTGTTGATCTTCCGAACAATCGTCACATGAGCAGTTAGCAACTGGTTGATTTTCACCATAGCCTCTTGCTGTAATTCTATTGGGGCTTATGCCCAAATTAATAATATAATCAACTGCAGATTCTGCTCTCTGTTGGCTAAGTTTTTCATTATATGCATTAGGCCCTCTACAGTCTGTATGTGAAGAAAGTTCAATTGAAATTTCTGGATTCTCAGTTAGCAAAGAAGTCAATTCGATTAATGATGGTTTTGCATCATCTCTAATATCATACTTATTAAAATCATAAAGAATATTCTCTAAGACTATCTCCTTATTCTCAATAATAGGTTGAAGTATTATAGTAACGTTACGTGTAAAACTACTCTCCCCTTCTGGTATATCAGAATAAGTCACAGCTAAGGTCTTTTTTGTGTTGAAATATCCTTGATAGTCTACATTCAAACTAAACTGACCTGGCTTGATGTTCATTAAGACAAAAGATTTAGCGTTTAATTTCTTCTTTTCTCCGTTTACAGATAAATTCGCTGAAGGGAAAAAATCTTTATTCCCATTTTCATCTTCTGCAAGTACAGTAATCGCTAATTTCAGTTCCTTTACTTTGTCTTCTTCCTTTTCCGTTTCCTTTGGTTTTTCAACAATAAGTTTCTTTTTCAAATTAAACTCATAAATATTATCAAGTCCATCTCTTGAACTAGTGAAAAGGCCTTCTGATGGAATATTAGGATTAGGATTAAAACTTATCCCAAAATCATCAGCACCACTATTTACAGGACTTTTCATATTGAAAGGACGTATCCAATTTCCTTTATCAAGATAGGTGTAAAATATATCTAAGCCACCCATTCCTGGATGACCGGAACTTGCGAAGAACAAAGTATCACCTTTTAAAGAAGGAAACTTTTCATCTCCTATCGTATTAATTACATCACCCATGTTTATTGGTTCTCCCCAATTTCCAAGCGTGTCTAATCTTGTAAAATACAAATCAAATCCACCACTACCACCTTTATTTAATTCAGCACTGAAAAATAGTACACTATCTTTTTCATTCCAAAAAGGATGACCATAATTTATTTCTTCTTTCACAAAAGATAGAACTTCAGGATTTGACCAATTTCCATCTGAATAGTTACTAACCATCAACTTACAATATTCATCATAAGATTCATCAGCAGTGCACCTTGTAAAGTACAACTTCGATCCATCATTATTAAAACATGCGGTACCTTCGTTATTCTTTGAGTTTATCAAAGGGTCAAGATGACTGATATCAGAACTGTATTCATTATAAATATAGATATCTGAAAAGTCTCTTCCCGTCCAAGCATATACCTCAGAAGAAGTTTTATTTGTTCTGTCAGAGCTAAAAATCACACGATGATCATCTAGATAAACCGGTGAATAATCTGAAGATCCAGAATTGTATTGCCAGCTATTAACTTCGTACTTCGGATTTTCATCTCTTATCCAATCGGAAGCTAATCTACATATTGCTATTTCTTTGCGATATTCGGAAACCTGAGGTCCTTCATTAACTAATTCATAAAACAACTCAGTTGCTTCGCTGTATTTTTCAACAGCTTTCAAAGCATATGCTTGTTTTTCCTTTGCTCGAGGTCCATAATTATATTTTACGGATTCTCTATACCAAGGTAATGCTTTTTCCGAGTTACCTACATTTGAAAAAGATTCTCCTAACAAAAATGCTAGTCGCGCTTTAGCTGAAGGATCACCAGTATCTTGAAATTCTTGTTGGAGCATATCAATTGCGACCGAATACTGCTTAAGTTCATATGCCATTGTTCCATCCTTAATCCTTTGGGTAAAGGAACAAGATTGCAAAACAAAGACTAATGTTACCAGACTTATGAGAAATATTTGCCTCATTTATTCACAATTGAAACCACAATATACAACATAACGTATAACCAATGAATATATTGATGAGTTCAATCAAATTAATGCAGATATTTATCAGAATTTACTTTTTCTCATCAATATTCTTTTTTGCTTCTTTAAGTAAATCAGCAGCATCTATTTTGTCTCCATTTTTAATAGCATCAGATACTTCGAGTAATACTCTTTTCTTCCCTTTATATTTAAAAATAATTTCTTGACCTATTTTTAAAGAAACTCCACTTGAACTGTATGGAGAAAGATTAGGATTCATTACTGAGGGAATGAATAATGGAATACTTTTATTACTTGTGTTTAAGAGAGTGAATTCTATATATTCTGTTTTAGAAGTTTTAGGAGTTGCAGGAACTTCAGGTGGTATAGGTTTCGCTGAATATTTTTTCTCTTTAAGATGAGTCCGTATTCTCGCCACCTTATTAGAGTTATTTGTTAGAAGCAGTTTGTTTTCTTTTTCTACTAATATTGTTTCTTCACTAAATCTTCCTAGACCGAAACCTTTTATCTGTTGGTCATTTTCACGAGACACTACTTTAACATCAATATTTGCAGCATTCTTTAAATCTAAAACTGCATGATAGTTTTCTGCGGGGTGATCCTTAATTTCATAAGAACTGTTAGCTGGAATAATAACTAGATCTTTTTTAGAGCTACAAGAAAGGATCAAGAGTGAGCAAGCAAGTAGAATGAATGTTTGTTGTATCATGTTTTTTTGTTTTTTAGGGCTAAGGCCCAAAGGTTTATTAAAAACGTCTTTCATGAGAAGACAATATAAATTAACTCGAATTATGCATTAGGATATCTATTGCGAGCTCAAACTGCTTCGATAATGAAAACATCCAGCTCTTTTGACGCTCACTGTGATGGTGACCACGTTTGCGCTTCAAAAGAACTGTTGAGCTTCCATTCACTTTGTATTTTAAGCTCTCATAACAAAACCTAATGCCTAATCCAGGTTTAATACCAATTTAACTCCATAATGTCGCATTTCTTTTTACTTAATCTTTCAA
>CAZSKA010000074.1:0-14496 GCA_964607315.1 uncultured Saprospiraceae bacterium
TGGACCAGAGTTCGAATCTCTGCAGCTCCACAAGAAATATTTTATGTCAATTAATTAAGCCGAATTTCACAATAGTGAGGTTCGGCTTTTTTTGTTTCTAATCAACATTAACAATTACTTTGAATTCTAATCCTAAATAAATTATATATTGTAGTTTTAAACACAACAATTATATTATTTACTATTAAAAACAATTAACATGCACAAAACAATTGCACTCCTTTTTTTACTTCTTTCTCCTTTTTTATTGCTGGCTAATGGTTTCGAAGATGACGATAAGAAAAGGAAAAAGAAAAGAAAAAAAGGAAAGAAAACAGAAATCAGAGCGGAAAGACAAATTGCTATTACAGCGGATGGAGGATGGAACACTATAGGAGGAAATGGAATCTTAGGAAGCTACTATGTAACTCCTAGAATAGGAGTTGATCTAGGTTTTGGAACAGGGCTTAAAGGAACTAAAGTAGGTGTACGAGGAAAATACATGTTATCTTCAAATAATTTTGCACCCTTTGTTGGTTTAGGCTTATCAGGGAAATTAGGTGCTAACGAAGGCTTTATAAATACCGAATTTATTGCTGACCCAATTACAGGAGGTGAAAGATTAGAAACTATCATATGGGATACTAAACGAACTTTATATGTTCAACCTACAATAGGTTTCGAATATATGGCTAATGGAGGTTTTGTTATTGGCATAGCTACAGGCTATTCATTTGTAACAGCTAATCCCTACGAGTTCACTTCAGAATTTGGGGAAGGAACTTCTACAGAAGACGGTATTAGATTATTACTAGGAAATGGCATTATTGCCTCATTAAATATAGGCTATGCATTTTAAATAAGATAATTCCAAATAAGATAAAAAGGTATTCTTCGTTATAAAGTATACCTTTTTGTCTTATTCACATATTGTTTCGAAAGGCCGACTCTTATATCTATTGACTCCTATTTAGGTTTTGCTGAAGAAATTACTAGAATTCCCTAATTGCTCTAACGTTATGATTATCTGTTCTTAAAAACCATTGCGAATTTCCATTACTAAAATTTTGCACCCACGCTAAGTCGTCTGTAGTAAACTCTATAAACGCTGTAGAAGTCCAATATATTCCTGCAAAGCCCCCATTTCCATTTAAATGAAGGTTCGTGTATAACAGATTTAATTCATCAGTAGATGGTAAAAACCAGTCATTATAATTATTCACATTTAAATTGTAACATAAATTGGCTGCAGTGCCTACTGTTGAACAACTATTACTCACAATATTCGTAGTATTGATTTGTCCCCAACCTATTAATCCAGAGGTATTTCCTACATCTACATTTAAACACCCCCACTGAGTTGAGCCTAAATCACTTATGGATGAAACAAATCCAGTTCCTGAAATCGTGTCTAAGTATGCAATCAAACCGGCTTGATATATTTTACCATATAATGAATCTAGTAAATTATTATCACTATTATAGATTTGAAAAGGTGTTTCGCCCGAATCTAATCGCCCTTGAACAGTGAGTTGGAGTGGCGTTAATGCAATGAGCAAGGAATCCAACGTAGCTTCAAGTAAATTTACCTTTACTTCCAGTAAATCTACATAAGCCTTTGTAGCCGCATCTTGAGTTGAAACAGGATCAGCCACATTCTTAATAGGTCCTGATTGAACATCTAATGAGTCTGCAATTAACCCTCCCAGAACTTCTACATTTTGACTGTAAATGTAAAATGGACTAAAGAAAAGTAAAAATAACAATGCGTAATTCTTCATCTTAATTGAATTTTATGTTTATTCTAAAGTCTTATTAGTCGAAGTAAACCTAGAAAGGTCCATTATTGAATGTTTATGCTAATTCTATTACGATTAATTTAGACTTTATCTTAGAGCATGTATTACAGAAGAAGTTTTTATCTTCTTTAGAAAATTCGAAGAGCATCTTGATAATCGTTTAATGCTAAAGATCCTATTACTATTGTAAGTTCTTAATTTGATTTTGAATAATTTGCAACAAATCTTATATTTGGTAATAGACTTATTCGGTTCTTCCTTATATACCATATTTTCTAATTAAAAATAATGAACACCATGAAGTACTTCATTTTTCTTTTTTGTTTTGCATTTGCACCTTGCCTATTATTATCTCAAAAAACGACTTCAAAAAGAGGGAACGTCATTAAAAAGGAATTAAAAAAACGAAAAATAATAGTTAAAGAAAACGCCACCTATATAAGACCTATTTCTATTAAAATAGATGGTGGATGGAATTCTATTGCGGGTGCTGGATTTATTACTTCCATTTATCCTTCTAAAAAGCTTGCATTTGATTTAGGTGTAGGTTATGGTTTTAAAGGCTTTAAATATGGACTGCAATCAAGATATTTATTTAATACAAAAAAACATACACCCTATTTAGGATTAGGTTTTTCTCGAAGCCTTTCTGCAACTAATGTCATTAATTTTAATTCAACTTTTACTGATGCTGATGGTAATGTATCACGAGAATTTTTAGTTTATTCAGTAAATAATGTAAATCATCTTAGACTTTCTGTAGGCTATGAATTTTTTCGTAAAAAAGGATTTGTTCTTGACGCCTCATTAGGATATGCTTGGGTGCTTAATCCTGTTCTTAATATCATAGAAGGAGGCGGAGAAAGAACTGAAAGCGAATTTGATTTCATATATGGAAATGGAGTGATTTACAGTATTTCCCTTGGGTATTCTTTTAAGTTTATAAAGAAAAAACCATGATCTTTTCTGCTATTAATTGTTCTCACCGTTAATTTCTTTTTATACATTCTTATCAAATGCAAACTTAACACCATTCTTAACCAGATCATTAAAATCGGTCTTATCCTGAATTTTACATTGAAAATTTAACTTAGGAGAACCAGAAAAAACTTTGTTTTCAAAGCCTTCACATTGAGAATTATTTAAATGAATTGCAATTATAATCCCTGTATTCAAGCTACTTATTGCCACAAACTGGGTCTTTCTTGAGAAGGGAACATAAGTCTTGCAAGGCTTCATTATAACATCTTCTCCTAAGCCTAGAATATAACTTTTAATAGATTCGAAAATATCTAATTGACGCTTTGAAAATTGATTATGTATTAAGGTTTCATCATCCTTATACTCATTAATATTTAGGTATTCTTCAGAAATTTTACGCGCTTGAAAATGACCAATATTATAAACTTCTTTCAAAGTTTTGGATAGTTCTTTATTGGTTTGAGGTAGATTTTTCGTGTTGATCTCCACTATCCATTCATCAATGCTTTTACCTGTTTTCGTTTTTAAATTCCGGAGAATAGCTTCTCCCATTTCTTTAGGACTCAATGCCATTTTTACTTATTTAACAGCAACCAGAACCAGGTGTACAAGCGGAATTATTAGCTGCCAAAGAGGATAAATCCAATTTCATTTTTTGAGGTATTCCACATGCATCTTCTGCTAAGCAAGCTGTCTTTGTAGAGATTAGATTAAAAACTCCTTCAGAATGAGCTAGTTCATATCTTCCTATAGTATCACCTTGATATTCCACCTCCACATCTAAGTCTCCAAGTCCAAGCTTGTTTTTGGATAATTCTATGATATTTCTGAGTTTTTCACCTTGTAAACGATGATCAAAATCATCAGCTTCCCAAAGTTGCATATTTACTTTTTTCTCTATACGCTCTACTCCACCGCAATCAATGAAATGTTTTGTTACAAGTCCCACTTCCGTCACATGAAAATGAGATGCAACCTTACTTCCATTAGGTAAAACAAATGTTATTGTCTCCTTACCTTTAAGTACTTCTTGTAATTCAGAAAGTTTCATATTATTCCTTTTGACACAAAAGTATTAAAGAAAAATCACAATTGTTTTAATTATTTCTTAAGCTTTTATAAAAGAAGAAACATAGACTCTACCCTCTTCATCTTCCAGCCTCAAAATATAATAACCTGGCAGTAATGATGATACATTGAAAGATTTTCTAACATTATTCAAGCCCATATGCTGCTGACCAGCAACATCAATTATCAAAGCTCTTTTAAATTTCTTTGGGCTTAAGCCCAAAATTAATAGATCACCTACAGGATTTGGATAAATATCAAATGAAAGAATTTCCTCGTTAGTTGAAGAAAGTAAATCAAAATCCATCCAATTGATATTGAATAAAGGCTGTGTGATAGTCAAACGCATGGTAAATCTTCCACTAGGTAAACTTACGTTAGACTCAGTAGAAAACCATGTTTGCCAGCCTCCTGTAGACGAAAAACTAGTTTCGTCAATTGTTATTTCTTGATTGTTTTCATCAATGAGCGATAGTCTAACGGCACCTGATCCACCTTCTGAAGCATTTCTATATGTTATTCGATAGCTTCCTGCCTGAGGTATAAATACATCGTAATCAGCATAATCTCCTACATCAAGAAATCCTATATTCTGTCCACCTCCTGCATCCGTTGTTGTTTCTAGCTGAATTCCTTCATGAGTGGTGTAATCTTCGGCTTGTATTCTTGTGGGAATAATGAAGAAACTAGGTAAATTATTCTTTACGAGTTCGTTCGTGAATGGCTCTAATTCCGACCCATCAATAGAAGCAATCTCATTTCCAGAATAACTCACTCTTACTATATCAGAAAAGATTATTTCTTCAGTAATAACTAAATTAATAAAGCGTTCATTTCCTTCATTAAAGCTAGCATTTACAGGGACAAATTCATTGCCATTTACAGAAACAATAAAGTCCGAAAGCTTTAATGTCTGATCATCCTGATTTAAATATTTATTTGTATTAAATGAAATAATGGTGTTTTCATCCACTTTTCCTCCTTGAAAGATTGTAGGAAGATCTGTTATCTCGCCTATCTTAACAAACTCGAAATGTCCAACATTAAATCCAGGATTATCAACATAAAACACAATGGATTCCATGTCATCATAGATGGCTACATTCTGAATAGTAGTTGTTTGCCAACCTTGAAAATCGCCAGTAAAATTAACTGTTGGAGAATCCGTAATTACTGCACCGTCGGCCTCAAAATGAAACCTACCTCCTGTTTGACCACCTGCTGTTCTTAATTCAATTCTATACCTACCTGTTTCCACATTTTGCAATGTATATTTCATCCATTCACCTTTATCAAGCCATCCTACATTAACTCCTAAATCATTTTGCGGATCCATGCTCGGTTCCATATCTACCCCATCATTACGGAACGTCCATCCAGAATTCCAAGCAGTAAAATTGCCTGTACTCACATGGAAATTTCCTGATTGTAAATCATTGTATGCGTTTCCGTCAGAACCAAGATCATAATAAGCTGAATGAATAGTTCCTGGAATAGTCAGTTCTGTGTAAGGTAATGTCTCATCACTTTGAACTTGTCGAAACATAGCATCGATCACACCCGGTTCAACCGTACAATTCTGCATCTTAAAGTTATCTGCTAACTCCATTAGAGTTGCTTCCGCAACAGCAGGTGACGGCTTAGGTCCTGTTCCTCCCCAATAATTCAATAGATCTTGATAACCATCTGTTCGTGTCGCTGATAATGGACCAGCTATATCATCTACTTTCTTCATTGGCCACCAAGCCCATCCAATATTATGAGATTCCAATAAATGAATAGCATCTCTAAACCATTGGTTAGAATTTTCTCCACTTTCTCCGAGGTATAATGGAACATTGTGTGTTTCTCTTATATCTAAAACCCATTGGATAGATTCTTGATCATTTGTACTCCAATACTTATGCGGACTGTATACTAGTTGTTCATCCCAAGGAGGTGTTAGTCCTGTAAAATCATTTGCAAACCAATTCCCTTCTATAAATAGTATATGTTCTTGATCTACTGTACGAATACTATCAGTCACACGTCCATAAATAGCTCGAAGAAGTGTTCCACCAGGTAAATTCCAATTAGGTTCATTGATTAAATCATAACCTGCTACCCACTTTTCATCTTTATATCTTTCGGCTAATTTTTTCCATAAGGAAGCTAATTTCTCTTGGTTCAGTTGACTTTCAAAAAGCGATGGTTTAGAAGGATCATAATCTGAAATCCCTTCGTCAAACCCCTGTCCTCCCGGTGTTGCATGCATATCTAAAATCACATACATTTCATTGTCAGCACACCAAGCAATCAAATCATCTGTGATATCAAATCCTTTATCTAACCAGGTATTCTGTCCTGGCACTGGTTCTTCTTCTATGGGAAGAGTGTACAGATTATAATGCATTGGTAATCTTACAGAATTGAATCCCCATGCACTTAGTGAATCAATGTCTTCTTTTGTTACATGATTTTCTAACCACTTATCATAAAACGCCTCCATTTTTTCTTGACCAACTACATCGACAATTCTGTCCATTATTTGGTGTTGAGGATTAGCAAAACTTGCTGTTTTTAGCATATAGCCTTCTTGTAGCATCCAGCCGCCTAAACCCATTCCCCGAAGAATAACTACTTCGCCTTGTTCATTTACAATATCTTGACCTTGTGTGCTAAGTAAACTTTGGGCCTGAGCCCAAATAGAAAAAAATATTAAACAAAAAACAAAACTGATTCTCATCCTTAATTTCTTTCAAATACTCTTATGTAATCAACTATCATACGTTGTGGAAATTCTGTAGTAGCGTCGGGATTTCCTGGCCATAATCCACCCACTGCAATATTAAAAATGAAGAAGAATGGCGCATTGAAAGGATAATCTCCATTTACATTAGAAGGTTGAATATTGAAATATTCTACATCATTCACAAACCAACGAATTCGATTAAGTTCCCATACTATACTAAATACATGATATTCATCAATGAACTTTTTTCCTGTTAATTGAAAATCATTTCCATTATTAAAACTGAATGATTGACCTTGAGGTCCCCAATGGGCCGTTCCATGCACTTTACTAGGTTCATGACCTACTAGTTCCATGATATCAATCTCTCCACAATGCGGCCAACCCACAACATCAATATTATCTCCTAACATCCATAGAGCCGGCCATATACCCTGCCCTTCTGGTAAAATAGCACGAATATCAACACGCCCAAATTGGAAATCTTGTTTATCTTTTGTTATCATTCTAGCTGACGTATATGGAGCACCTTCAAAATTCTCTTCTATTGCTTCTATTACTAGATTACCTTCGGAGATATAACTGTTTTTTGTGTTAGCAGTATAATGCTGTAATTCCTGATTTCCCCAGCCGCCTGCGCCCATTTCATGGGTCCAATCACCTGTATTAATGGAATTACCATCAAATTCATCTTGCCATACTAGCGTATATCCTCCATAAGCTTCAGGCGTTGCATAACCATCTTCTGGAATTTCAAAATCCGTATCTTCATTTCTAATAGTTGCCGTACCTGTAGACTTTAATACCTTAGCATTTACCACATTAGAAATGACCATAAAAAATTGCTCGTCTGGCTCTAATGATTCATCACCAACAATCTCTACATCAATACTTAATGAAGTAGTACCTGGAGAAAAAGTCAATGTTCCACTTGTTGGAATAAAGTCATCGTTTTCCTCAGCTGTATCTTCATCAGTAGCATAATTTAATGTTACTTCTTGATCTGTTGCCTCAGTAAGTTGGACCTGAAAAGTTATAAAATTATTTTCATTGGTTTCAAATTCAGAAACATCAAGAATTGTTATACTAGTTGATGGTTCTACATTATTCCCATTTCCATTTCTTTCACAGCCAAATAGTACTATGGCCATCGCAAAAAACAATATTACCTTTTTCATATATTTAATTTGATCATTTATTTCATAATATAACGACTAAACAAAACGGTTGTTTTTTGTTATTTGTCGTTCAACTTCTTCCTCTACATAAAGTTATTAATTAACTCATTGTAGTCTGTTAAAAACAATCTCAGACAACATACTACCATATTATGGTTGGTTAGAGAGATATGAATAATTAGAGTTACTTGGAAAGAATCAAATATAAAAAAAGATTATAAAATCTACTATTAAATAAAGAGCTTAATGGATGATTTGTTGGCTCGCTTTTATTTATGTAAATTTATGCAGGAGTGTATCGTTTAATCCGCATTATGCAATAGAAAATCTATTACCACCTGAAACACCTTTGAAATAAGAACTTCACCAACTTTTGTTCATTCACCAGCCAAAGGCATTAGTGAGACTATTGATGGGGCGTCACAAGTTAATGCTAAAGTGTTACAGGTAATGATTTATTCGCAAAAAGTTGTTATACCAATTTAACTCCATAATGTCGCATTTCTTTTTACTTAATCTTTCCATTTCTTCCTTAAAAAGCCTCGCCGTAACTACTGTTATGCCTACGTTTTTAACTCGAACTAGAAAAATTAAGTGTCAAAATTTTATACGACATTTTGAAATTAAATTGGTATTATTTTTTTGGCATTGCAGGTCTTCTGCCTTCCAAAGTTTTGATTGTCAGACAGGCATAACCAAGTTCTATTGCATAATGTGGGTTTAATTTTTTTTGGGTTAAACCCAAAAAGTCTTATAAAAAAAAGCACCTCCACAAATTGTGAAGGTGCTTCATTTCGTCTATTTCAAATTATATTACAAACAAGTTTGCAATATAAATTTACTCCTCTGTTGTAACTTCTATCTTGTTATCTCCAGATCCCATTCCTTTAAAAGAAATTTGTTTTTTATTTACCCCTAAAGTAACAAGCATATCGTGAACTACATTTGCTCTAAGTTTTGAAAGAGCCTTATTTTTCAGGTTTCCTCCACCATCATTCGTATAACCTCTTACAACAACTTTACCATCTGCATTTGATGCTAGCGCAGCTGCAAGACCTTCAAGTTCATTTTTACTGAAATTTGTAATTCTACTGCCATCTTCTGTAAACTCAATATTAGAAAGCGAATATGCTGAAGTAGCTCCTTCTGACTTACTTATCATTCCAGAGAATAAGCTAGTCATTGCATCTTTTGTTTTTCCCGCAGCATCTCCCATTGCATCTTTTGCAGCACCTGCAGCATCACCCATCTTCCCAGCAGCACCTTTCAACATGTTTACAAACTTAGACCAAGCTCTACCTAGTTTATTACCTTGTGCATCGTAGAAAAATCCGTTTTTAACTTCAAATTCTCCAGCTTTAGACACGATATTTCCATCTGCATCTACAAGATCTCCAGCATCATTCAACATTAATTTCGTACCACTATACTTTCCTAAGAATGACTTTATTCTATTTAATAAAGAAGAAGGAACTTTTCCAGCTTCTACCAAAATACTACCGTCTTCTCCTACAATGTTACCATCTGCATCAAGCGCATAATTATTTCCTGATAAGATTACTTTACCATCTGCGTCTACAAAATCTCCATTCGCATTTAATGTTGCTTTAGAAAGATCATATCCGCCTTCCGGAGCCTTCACCATCATCTTTTTGTCATCCATCATTTCTCCCTTGTCCATCATTTCACCTTTATCCATCATTTCTCCCTTATCTGATGTCATTTCACCTTTATCCATCATTTCTCCCTTATCAGATGTCATATCACCCTTATGCATTTCTGTTTTGTCTCCATGATCATGACCGTCTGCGTGGTCGTGGTCGTGATCTCCACCACACATACCAAACTTCGATAATGCGAAAACAATTGCTCCTATTAGTAGTATTGGCAGTAACCATTTCCACCAGCCTCCTCCGCCATTTCCGTCATTTCCTCCGCCTGTTACAGCAGATGTTGCCGCTGAAGTTGCAGATGATGCAGTTGATCCTACTTTAGATGCAGCATTTCCTGCGAAACCTAACAGACCAGACATTCCCGGAATCATCCCAGAAATACTTGATTTTTGATCATTTAAATAAGAGCTTAACTTGTTTGCTCCCCATTTGTTTTTGAACACCATTCCCGCTAATTTATTCATAACGATTGGTGCTAAAAATTTCATCAACATAGATCCACCAGCCTTCTTAAGACCAGTCATTCCTATTAATTTATCTAAGATTCCATCTTGCTTGTTACCGAATAAAGAACCTAATAGATCTCCTCCACCGCTAAGTAGAGACTTACTTTTATCAGCATTACCTAGAACTCCTAACAAATCATCAACCCCCATATCTCCCATGCCTTTGTTTTTGAATATATCAAGTAAGCCACTTGCTCCTGATTCTGTATTCCCTTTGGATATTAATCCGCCGATAATAGCTGGTAAAAATTTTCCTATTGCAGAACCCGTACTAGAAGAATCGAGTCCTATTAATGAAGATGCTTTGTCTATTACAGCATCTGTTAACATTGACTTTACACTGTCAAATAAAGTAGTCATAAAAATTGATTGAAAATGAGTTAAAAATAAATCCAGATGTGCGTAACTATATCAAAAATAAGAATTTATATAAAAAAGTTCCTATAATATTTGAAATGTTAGAATCCTCATCCATTAATTAGACTAGCCTTTTTTTTAACAGTCACATCTTTTTTTACATTTTTCTATATTTATCACACCATGCTATAGTATAGGCTACTTTGTTAATGAGATTACTTGGTCTTGATGCAATTCCATGCGATGCTCCAGGAATTTCAACAAACATGGTCTCTATTTTCCTTAGTTTAAGTGCATGATAAAGCTGTTTTGCCTCACTTGGCGGTGTTCTTAGATCGTTCATTCCCACCATAACCATAGTTGGAGTTTCTATATTTCCTACCAACGAAACAGGTGAGAATTTCCAGTAGGTTTCTAAATTTTCCCATGGTTGACCTGGATAACGATAATTTGCATAACCATAATAGTTATCTGCTACTAATGTTTTACTTATCCAGTTCATTACTGGCTTATGCACCACAGCTGCTTTAAATCTATTATTCTTACCAATAATCCAAGCTGTCATTATACCTCCTGCACTACCTCCTGTTACATATAATTGATCTTCAGAAGTTATTCCTCTTTTTATTAATTCATCTACCCCATCCATCACATCATGGTAATCATCTCCAGGATAATTATTATAAAGTAAATCACCAAATTCTTCCCCATAACTCGTACTTCCTCTTGGATTTGGATAAAAAACCACATATCCTTTTGAAGCGTATAATTGTAATTCCGCAGTAAATCGCTCGCCATAATTAAGAATAGGACCTCCGTGGTTCTCTATCAAGAGAGGACTTGGTTTTCCCTTTTCATATTCTGGCGGATAAATTACCCACCCTTGAATATCTCGCCCATCAACTGAAGATTTATATCTAACTTCTTCTACTTTACCCCATTCTATAACCTTATCAAGCTCTTTATTTACATTAGTCAATCTTGTTTCTTTTCCTTTTTTATTGACAATAACTAAGTCACCAAGATGGTATGGACTTGTCTTTGTATAAACTATTTGTCCTTTAGGGCTCACATCCATTTGGCCACTTGCATAAGGTCTCCCCACAGTTGTTCCTCCCATGTCTTCAGCAATATCTTTGAAAAGTCCAGCATTCGTTATGCTTGCAATTTTTGTCACCCCAAAATCATCATAACTTATAACGATTCCCTTACTATCTTCCCTCCATTCATAGCTCTTTATACTCCTATCTATATCTTCTGACCATATGGTTTTTCCATTTCCATTAATATCCATTACGTAAAGCTTGGTAAGTTGATATGTTCTTATCTTATCATCATAACCCGTATAAGCAATATACTTACCATCTGGAGAAACTTTTGGATTGGACTCGGGTCCAAAGTTTGTTGTCAATTGTGCTATTTCTTGGCTTTCTACGTTGACTTTATAGACATTTGAATTACTGAATTGGTATTCTCTATCTGCTTCTCTATTTGCTGAAAACACAATGTGTTTATTATCTTTCATCCAAGAGATTCCACCGAAATGATTATAATCACCTGAAGTACACTGTCTTACTTTCCCACCATCTGATGGAATCAAAAAGATATGTGTAAAGCCATCTTTAATGTAACCACGTCCATCGGATTCATGATTTAGTTTTGTAGTTAGTCTAGGTTTTTCTGCCCACTTTGCCCCTTTAGGAGGCTTGATTTGTTCTACTGCAATTTTTGGGCTCTTACCTGCCACAAACATTTTGAAAGCAATGTATTCATCATTAGGTGACCATATTAGACTGGAAGGAGAAGATTCTAATTGGGATATATTAGCAATTACACCACTTTCTCTCCATAGCACGTGAATTTCAGATCCAGCTTCAGTTCTACTTGAAAATGCAATTCGACTGCCGTCATGCGACCATTCAGCTTGCGATTCCTCATTCGTAAGATTTGTGAGTTTTCTATTACCAGTTCCATCTGAATTGATTATCCAAAGCTCTCCTACTCTTCTATCTTTCATGATATCAAAGGAATTCTTTGTATAAATTATTTCTTTTCCATCAGGAGAAATTTTAGGATTAGTGACGTATTGCAAATCGAATACATCATTATAATCAAATGGTCTTTTTTCTATTTGAGAAAAAAGAGTACATGTAAATACAAGCAGAAAAATAGTTAATACAGACCTCATATGATATTTGGCTTTAGAAGATTAAGAGGTAAATATAATTTTTAATGGGGATGATTCATTTTTTTTTGGGCTTTAAGCCCAAAATTCTTAGAAATATGGTGGTGATATAAACGGATACTTATAGGAACGAGGGTGTTGTTCTTTTAATTAAAACTAAGCCAGATCTTGGGTATCTAGCGTTTTCTGAAGGGCATGCTTTGATCAAACTATGTTATATGGCGTATCTATTTTGATATTAAATTCATTTTGTAGCACTTCTTTGAGTTTTTCATCACTATCAATTTGATTTATTTCAATTAATCCGTTGTGCTTAACTTTATAAGTGTTGTTGAAAATTGTTTTTCTTCCGCTTTCTGTAGGAATTGTGCAGATTCTATTTTTAACAAAATATGATTCAATTGATGTTTGTTTCCACTCATTCTGCTTTATAAAATCGTTTCGCGTTCTTGGCGAAATATCAAATTTATATTTTATACTAAAGGTATTAGAATCAATCAAAGATTCACTGAGATGATATCCGGTTGACTCTATTCTTTTAATCTCATATTTTTTGAATTTATCTAATTGAATATCTTGAGATTCTATTTTTAAAGGCTCTATAAACAAATCTCCAAATCCTACATCAGCTAGGAACAAATTATCAAGTTTTACTACTATTGCCATATGATCGAATTCAGGTCCAAATTTGTCGTTATCAAATATTTTTGCTGAAATCAAGTAATTTTCAAATCCAATTTGGCTTAGAAATTCGGAGAACAATAGGTTTAATTCGTAGCAATAACCTCCTCGCCTTTTTTCAATAACTTTTTGATAAATTTCTTTTACATCTAAATTAATTCGTCTTTTTAACTGAACGTCAATTGCTTCGAAAGGAATTGACATGACATGGCATTTGTGAAGCATTTTAAGACAATCCAGACTTAATTCAATTTCCGATTGAAAATTTATTCGTTCAATATATTTATCGATGTTCAAGTCATTTCATTTTATACTGTATAACGTTGTCGAAGTATGTGACGTGCGACAAAGGAACACGTCATCATTACTGCTTATTACCTTCCGTATCATTTCCTTAATTTCTTGACTATTTCTGAATTTACTAATGTTGTATTGCCATCTATATTCACCATCTTTCCAACAGAGCTTACATTTGACAACTCTTTAATTGAATTGAGATTTGGATTCTCATATATTTGTAAATCGCCTGCAATAGTTTGTAAAGCTTCAAGTCCATCAATCGAGATGAGTTTTCCATTCTTGGCTATTGTTAACCTTTTCGTAATGTCTGTTAAATATTTAAAAGTCCCTAATTTTTCCAATTTTTCATTCTTGTATATTGTGATACTTTCTATTGAGTTATTAGTTATCTCCAAACCCTCTAGGTTTTCTAAAGATGAATTACCTTCTATTCTTATTCCTTGTGATACCACTTTTAGGTTTTCTAATCCATTAAGGTTTGAAAGGTTTGTATTCTTAGATATCGATAAAAGTCCTACGTTCTGTAATTGAGATAGCGATGTGATATTTACAAGATTTGGATTTTCACTTACTCCAAAGGAACCTTCGACTGATTTTATATTTTGCAAACCACGAAGATCTGCAATTCCAGTTTTTTCTATTGTTAAGTCTGTTGAAATTGTAGATAATTTACTTAGACCATTCAAATTTTCCAATTTGGGACAATCATGAATCCAAATATCACTTCCTACGTACTCTAAATTTCTAAGTCCGTCTAAATTTTTAAGCTTTGGATTCTTAAGTATTCTAAGAACTCCATTGATTTTTTTTACATGAATCAAACTATCGAGATTCAAAATAGGATCAATCGTTCCTGAAGTTATTACAACATGACTTATAATATTGCTGTTTCGTTCAGACAAACTTGCAAACTCGTTTATTTTTTTTTGAGTGTTTAAAAGTATTTTCTGACTCTTATTACCATATCCTTGCCCATTTAGCTCTTTGAGTTTATGCGAATTTGAATCTTGGGAATTGCATGAAAAAGCGATCAGTACAATAAGAAGTATTGAATATAT
>CAZSKA010000075.1:0-14490 GCA_964607315.1 uncultured Saprospiraceae bacterium
CTATTATACGCTGAATTAAAAGTGATTTACGGTTCTTCTTAAAAGAGTTAATCAAGATGACTTAGGCTTTTTTATTTCATCCTAAAGTAAGGTGAATAGAAAAAGGTCGCCCTAAAACTAGAGCGACCTTTTTATCAAAATTTCAAAACACTTTTATTTTTACTTGATAAGAATCATTCTTCTCGTTTCCACATTCCCGTCATATTCTAATTGATAGAATAATTCACCACTTGCACTTAGATCTTCTTTTCTTATCGTAATCATATTATATCCTTTACCGAATACATCAGTTTTTGCATACACCAATCTTCCAGTGATATCGAATATTTTCAAGCTTGCTTCTCCTGAAGTAGGAAGTTCAAATCTAATATTCGTTAATTCAGAGAATGGATTCGGTTGGTTCTGCAATAAAGTGAAGTTGTTTTCCACTTTAATGATAGAGGTTCCATCTCTTAGATTAAGATTTAAAGGAGCAATTTCCACTTCCTGTCCGAAATAAGATTCCGCATTTAAACCTTCATCTGTTAAGATAATATTCTCTCTTAATTCACCATTGTCTATTGCAGTTGCAATAATAGTAAAAAGGGTTTCTTCAGAACTTGTTGTTGTTCCATCATAATTATCATAACTCACTGAGATTAATCCATATTCAGCTAAATTCATATTCACATTATCAGTGCTTACATTAAGAGTTCCGCTTTCCATACCATTGATAGTAAAGTTACTTAAACTCATAGTAAACTGTAATCCTTTTAGATCTTCAAAAGCTTCAGCATTTACTGGAATTTTAACGATATCACCAGCTTGGAAACGTTGATTGTCGATTAAGATATCTAATCCATTTCCTGAGCGCACTTCTGAATCAGCACTTGTAAATCCATCATCATTCGAACCATTTACGTCAGCTACTTTTACAGCAATGAAGTCATTATCTATCTGATTAGTTTGAATATTCACAAAATCAATTTGCTCATCAAATACACATGGTTGACCGAATCCGAAATCTTGCCCAGTAGGGATAAATCTCCAAGAATCATTAGCTGGTAATTCATCATTTTCATAGAATCCTAGTAATAACTTTCTTACTTGAATGATATCATTTCCTGAAATTTTACAATCTTTGTTTACATCAGCTGCAATCAATTTATAAGGTGAATCTATGACACCTATTCCTAAAATATGCTTCTGCATGAATAAGATATCAGCTGTAGATACTCCTTGTAGATAATCAGAATTTTCGTTAGCAAAAATGCTGTAATCATTGAACATGAAAACGTCGAAACTATACGATCCATTATCATCAGAGAAAGTTGTTTGCGGGTATTCAGCTTGATTACTATTTACCTGTACCATTGCATCTTTAAAACTTGTACCTGTTTCAGTTGTAATTTCTCCAGATAGAGAACTCAACATTACATTGTCAGGACAAATGTTTGCAGCATTATCTTCCACTTGTAAAGTTACTGTACAGAAATCGAATGCTCCAGTCTCATCTGTAACATAGATTCTCAATTCAAGTACTGCTGATACTCCATTAGGAATATCGTCACAATCAAATGTTAATGCAGGAGTTGCACTGTTTTGAGGATTATTTAATCCTGCTGCGTCAGATTCTCTTATCATAGTGAATGTAAGTGGAGTTCCACAATCATCTTCACTACCGTTATCGAAATCTTCAGCCCATATCATTACCGTACCATTATTATTCATTACAGCCGTACTTAAACCACCTAAACAATATGGTGTCGGAGCTTTATCAAATTCGCTTACAGTAATATTTTGAGAACATGTTTGTTGATTTCCACATCCATCATCTACTCTCCATAATAAAGTGTGATTTCCTGGAGGAATAGCTGGTAATCCAATCGTAGAACCACTAAAGCTATTTCCATTAAAATAGTTATTACCGGCTGGGAAATCTACAATTCCATCTGCGCCTAAGTCTACTCTAAATTCGTAAACTAATTCATCAGCAGGCGTACATGCATCTTCTGCACTTATACTTACACTTTCAGATGAACCATCACAACTATCACCGTCTAAATCAACAGACTCACATGTTAAAACTGGAGGCTCAGAGTCTACTACATTATATTCTAAGAAAAATTCAAAGTAACCATTGTTAGAATTAAATGGATCAATCTGTCCAGTTATAGGATTTACATAATTCTCATCAAAAACACATTGGTCAATTACTTCGTAGTGAACTACAAATTTCTTACAAGCAGATGAACCAGGATATACAAAGGTATCGATCTCTACTTGTTCTCCTACTGTAGTACATAATCCTGCAGTATTTATTTCAACATCAGCTATATTAATACTTTCACATCCATCTATGTTTATCGCTGGTAAATCATCGTCATCATCATTAACTCCATCATTTACTGTACACCAGTTATAAATATTATTGTTAAGTTCAGCAAAACTAATTCTATCACATGTTAATAAGTTATTGTCTAATGCTAATACACTAATCGTTTGAGTACAGGTAGCAGATCCTCCGCTTGATGTAGCAGTGAAATTACGTGTTATAAAACCAGTTCCACAATTCAAACTATTAGATCCATTTGCAGTAGAAGTGATTGTAGGGTTACAAGGTCCTACTGCAATTGCAGTACCAAAAAGATCATTCAACTGAGATTGATTATTTAGATCTACACTTTCAAAATCTATACAACTAATCGTCATATCTGCTGGACATTGAATAACTGGTTCAAATTTATTTTGAACTGTAACTTCTACCCATGCATTATTACAATTATCATTTACATTTCCGAATACACCATCCATTCCCGCATCATCACACGCCTGAATTTCAACCATTACTGGATTATCTTCGTCTACGTCTGAACAGAAAAAATGTACAACTTCATTGAATTGCGAGTTATCATTTCCTGCTGGAGGAAATAAATCAATTGATGGATTCCCTGCTCCATTATCACTTCTTCTTATAGTTAATTCTACAGGACCACAATTATCATAACTTCCGTCATCTAATGAAGAAGCAAATAATGTAGCTTGACCTGAAGGTAATAAACTTATAGTCTCGTGAGAATCCGCCACAATTACTGGAGGCGTATCATCAGTTAAGAATATTTCAAAAGTTCTAGAGAAATCATTACCACAACAATCCATTGCTGTAACTGTAACTTCTACACCATCACCTGCCATTGTTTTTGCTGGTGAATCAAGAAATAATACTCCATTTACAATAGTTCCCATTTCAGCACTGTACGTAACTGTAATAGATTCATCTTCTGTACAATTATCACTTACATTTGCTAGTGGTAAAGGTACTTGTGCACTACAATCAAATGGATTAACACTCATTGTAATATCACTTATTGGAGAAATAAAAGGATTCGTTCTATCCTCTACTATTATTATTTGAGTCTCTTCTCTAATTTCTCCAGTACACCAATCAACAGCAACAAATGTTCTGATTACTTTATAACTATTATTTGAAAAAGAACATGTCTCATCACATAAAGGCAATGCAGTATCCGTGAATGTAAACTCTATTGAAGAACATCCTGCATCTCCTCCTGGCTGACCTGCAACAGATATTGCGGGAAATCCCTCATCTGTTGTTGGGAAATTTCCACTACAACTAAATGGATTTGGGTTTGAACCCAAACCATCACGATTCGGTGGGAAAGTCAAATCAGCAAGAGTTATTCTTTCTACATGAATAAGCTGAGTACAAGGCGCACTAGCATTTCCACTTGCATCAGTTGCTACCCATGTAATCGCTCTTATTAATGAATAAGGACTAGTGCATGGTTGCTCAGTATCAACAACCGTTGATTCTAATATTGCATCTCCACAATTATCTTCCAATATTGTAGGTGGTGTCATTACAAAACTTGCGAATTCATCACAAGTTAGTGTATCATTCTCACACTCTATTTCTGGTGCTAATTTATCTTCTAATATAATATCTCCCCAACATACATTTCCACTACACACATGTGTTACAGAAACTTGAAGTGGAATACCAATATGAGAGGCATTCAAGATATTTGGTAACGGATTACCAAATTGATCCTGTATGCTAACTGCATATGAATCATCTGGAAATTCTGGACTTTCAAGAATGATGTCGGGAGTTATCTCCAACGTACAATCTGAAGCCAAACTTATATTAAGGTTATCATTACAAACTAATACCGCATCACCTTCTATAGATAATAGAGCCTCAGCCTCTCCCATACAAACGTTATCCGTTTCTGTAAGAACAAGAACAAAAGGTCCTCCTGATTGCATATCAAAAGTAATAGTTACATCACCATCAGACTGCGAATCAATAACTCCTCCTCCTAATAATACATAGTCATATGTATTAGCAGGGTCAAATGAAGCTACTGAATAAGTAACAGTTTCACCTGGACAAACCGAAAAATCACCTGTTATCTCAGGATTTGGGTCTATACATTGAGCTGAAACACTTGTTCCAATAATGGTAAATAAAATTGTCATAAAAAGATATAAAGCACCATATCTTAGGCTTTTCCCTTTTCTACTTGCAAATAATTTGCTGTCTTTTCTCCACATAATATTCCTGGAATTAGTTATTGATTTTTCCATAATAAGTTGTATAATTTTTGAATACACGAGTATAAGACCAAGAACTATGCCAAAAAATACCAAAGTTGAACGGCCAAGTCGAAGAACAGTAGTTTTAAAGGGTTTGGCTAAACAAAAAAGATAAATGGGAGTTAGAATTGTATGGCAACAACAATCGCAGCTTTTCCATTGGGTTTAGTTTGTTTCCCTGGAGAAACACAAAATCTGCATATCTTCGAACAGAGATATAGAGATCTCATTGCCGATTGTAAAAATGAAAAAATAAGTTTCGCTATTGTTCCTTTCTTGAATAACAAAGCTTTTCATCTTGGAACTGAAATGAAATTGCAAAAAATTGACAAATCTTATCCCGACGGAAAATATGATGTAACTGTCAAAGCAGAACGATTAATCAAAATACACAAACTCAGTAAGAAATTCCCCAGTAAAGAATATCCAGGAGTTAGAATGTCCCCTCTGACATGGAATGAAGAAGCTGATCCTAAATTATCTAAAAAAATAACTTTTTGGATAGAAAAGCTGTATAAAGCCATTGGTATTAAAGATAAGGTTCCAAGTTTTAGTGATTTTCTTACATATAAAGTTGTACATAAAATTGGACTATCGATCCAGCAAGAATTGAATCTATTAGCTTTTGAAACAGAGAAAGAAAGACAAGAATTTATTTTAAATCATCTTGAAACTTTTGTCCCTTCTGTAGAAAAAGCAAATGAACTGCGATTCAAAGCTGTTTTAAATGGACATTTCAAAAACATCAACCCTGCTAATTTTTAGTTAATTACAGTCCTTTTTAAATTACATTATATTTATTTATCTTGGCTCGAATTTTCGCATATGAATATCAAACCGTTCAAGGCACTATATCCTAATCTCAAACTGATACCTTCTCCTGAATCATTTTTTGACGTGATGAAGAAGGAATTTCCGCATTATTTGAGAAATGGCTTTTTCAAACGCACTAAAGCTCCTTGCCTTTTCCTTTATAAAATTGAAACCAAGCATGATGCTTCATATGGTTTGATTTGTAGTACAGATGTTAATGACATTAAAAAGGGTAAGGTCTTAAAGCACGAAAATACCTTAGCAAGTAAAGAACAACAGATGCTTGATCTCGCTTTACAAAGGAGTGCTATGATAAAGCCTGTTTTACTAGGACACCCGCATAATGATGCTCTATTGAATATTTATAATCAAGTTGAAAAGGGAAAACCATTTTTCACCGTTGATTTTAAAAGTGAAAAGACGAAACATCATGTGTGGAAAATAAAAAACGAAAATCACCAGAAAGAAATCGTAAAGATCTTTTCTAGTACAGTTTCTAGTTCTTATATAGCTGATGGTCATCATAGAGTTTCCACTGGAATCCTATTAAATAAATCGAAGAAGAACACTATAGAATATGGTGATTTACTAAGTATTTACATGAGTTTTAACGATTTGCATATCTACGATTATAGTAGAGTTGTCACTATATTGAATGAGATCAGCAGTGTGAAACTAATGGCTTCCTTAGCTAAATATTTCAAGATAAAACCAATGAAAAAATTGGTAAAGCCAACGAAAAAATTCGAGCTTATCATGTTAGTTGGAAAGGAAGTTTTCAAGTTACAATGGAAGAAAAAATACATACATTCTGAAAAGCCAGTGATTTTAGATGCAGAGTTACTTAATGAACATGTTTTTAAAAATATCATGGGTATAAAAGATGTTCGCTTCGATTCTAGAATTCAGTACATTGGTGGTAGAGGAAATAGCAAAGAGATGAAGTCTGAAATCTTGAAAAACGACTATGCTATTGGCTTTATGATGTATCCTGTTCACTCTGATGAATTGATGAAACTCGCTGATGCTGGAGAAACACTGCCACCTAAAAGCACTTGGTTTGAACCGAGAATTAAAAATGCCATAATCGCTCAAGAATTTAAATAAATGCCAACATATACTGCCGAATATCTTTTTGACGGAAGTCAAATACGTAAAAACGCTTTTATTTCTATTAATGAAAATGGTGTTATAGAGGATTTGGGTCAAGCCCAAAAAGAAATGAACATTGATAAGCATTTTCCTGGTTTGCTAATGCCGGGTTTCATTAATACGCATTGTCACCTTGAGTTATCGCATCTAAAAGCAAAAGTGGATACAGGTACGGGATTGCTACCTTTTCTTTCTAGCGTTGTGCAATTTAGAGATGTAGATCAGAAGGAAATAGATGAAGCAATTGCATTTAATGACAACTTCATGTGGGAAAATGGGATACAAGCTTGTGGAGACATTTCAAACAAAGCAGATACATTTGCCGTAAAGGAATCAAGTCCTATTCGATATTACACATTTATTGAAATGTTTGACTTACTTCAAGAAAATTTGACCGACATGTTCTTTGGTCAATACAAAGAAGTATTCGATGCTTGCAAAGAAACAGGAGGCAACAAATTCTCCGCCAGCCCGCATGCACCCTACTCCGTAACTCCGGGAATGTTTAATAAAATTAATTCCCTAAATTCCGGCACGCGTACTATTTCTATTCACAACCAAGAAACACCTCACGAAAATGCCTATTTTCAAGATAAAACCGGCGACTTCACTGCATTCTTCAAAAGACTAGGGTTTGACGATTCTGCCTTCTCCCCTATTAATAAAGATTCTATTTATTATGCTACTGAAAACATGGACAAAAAACATCGCACCTTATTCGTCCATAACACAACTAGCCAAGCTAAGAATATACAAGATGCTAAAGATTGGGGAAACCCATATTGGGCTACTTGCCCGAATGCAAATCTCTACATAGAAAACTCCTTACCTAATTATCAAACTTTCATCGATTGCGATGCAAAAATGACAATAGGAACAGACAGCTTAAGTAGCAATTGGCAACTTTCAGTTCTTGAAGAAATCAAAACCATCCAACGTTACAACTCCTTTATTCCCGTAGCAACACTTCTCCAATGGAGCACTAAAAACGGTGCTGAAGCATTAGGTTTTGATGATAAATTAGGAAGTTTCGAGAAAGGAAAAAATCCAGGACTCATTCACCTTTCTAATTTTAATGGAAATTCATTGCAAGATTGTGAAGTTAGTCGAATAAAGTAGGTCAACTCCCAATGAAAAACATCACAATCATAGGAGGAGGACCAGCTGCACTCATGCTTGCTTCACAGTTAGACAGGGAAAAATATTATGTAACATTGTTCGAAAAGAAAAAGACAATGGGACGGAAATTTTTAGTGGCTGGAGAAGGTGGCTTAAACCTCACTTACTACTCTCCTACTGATGAGCTCATTAATCAATATACTCCCAGCGAATTCATAGATCCTATAATTCGAAATTTCACGAATGAAGATCTAATCTCTTGGTTAAATCAACATGGCATTCCTACATTCATTGGCTCAAGTAAGCGTGTTTTTCCTAGTAAAGAATTAAAACCTATTGAAGTACTTAACAAGATCATTGATTACGTATCATCTAGAAACATTGATTTCAAGTTAGATACTGTCTGGGAAGGTTGGAATGAAGAAGGGCATTTATGTTTTGAAGGATTAGAACATATTAAATCTGAAATTGTGGTTTTTGCTTTGGGAGGAGCAAGTTGGAAGGTAACTGGATCCGACGGAAGCTGGGCGAAAGCATTTGAAGAACGAGGGGTTAATGTAAAAGAATTCAGAGCTGCTAATTGTGCTTTCAAAGTTGATTGGAGTAAGAACTTCATTTCTACACATGAAGGAAAACCTCTAAAAAATATTGCATTAAGCTATAAGGAATATAATTCAAAAGGAGAACTCGTAATCTCTAAATTTGGTCTGGAAGGAAATGCTATTTATGCCTTAAGTCAGAAGATTCAGGACAGCTTACATGCTCAGGAAAAAGTAGAAATATATCTGGACTTAAAACCAACAATGACTGTTGAGCAAATTAAGACAAAGTATAAAAATTCTCGCCTAACCAAGGTAACTGATATTTTAAAAACAGATGTGAATCTTGACCGAACTTCTATCGGAATATTAAAGCAATTCTCTGATAAAGAAACCTTTTTAAATCCAGATAAACTTACAGAAAAAATAAAAGCAGTTCCAATCGTTATTCAATCCGCTGATGAATTAGATAAGGCTATTTCAACATTAGGTGGAATTGATTTAGATGAGATAGATGAACATTTTCAGATAAAGAAAATTCCTAACACCTATGCTATTGGAGAGATGTTAGATTGGTATGCTCCTACAGGAGGTTATTTATTACAAGCATGTTTCAGCATGGGTTATGTCTTAGCTAAACATCTTAATGAGATGGATTAGTTATACAAATTTAACTTTATCAACATTTCTTATCTATGTCCTTATGAATCCATTCTTTAAATCAATCATTCTAGAAAGTACTGGAGCTACTTCCTTAATCGAAAGAGAAATCATTCAAGAATTATGGAGTGGCTATGGTAAAATCATGCGAATTGGTTTAGTGAATGCTTCCGCAGAAAGCGTTATTATCAAACATGTTCAAATTCCTTCTAACAAAAATCATCCTAGAGGATGGAATACTGATATTGGTCATCAACGGAAAGTGAAGTCCTATGAAGTAGAGACTAGTTGGTATAAACAATACAGTAAAAACTCCATAGCACGTCTACCGAACTGTCTTGCAATAGAGACGAAAGATGATGAGGTGATGATGGTAATAGAGGATCTTGATTTATCTGGCTATTCGCTTAGAAAGAACGCATTAAGATGGGAAGAAATAGCTGAGTGTTTGAAATGGTTGGCAGAATTTCATGCAAGTTTTGTTGGAGAAACGCCAAGAGGACTTTGGAATGTAGGAACATATTGGCATCTGGAGACAAGACCGCATGAATTAGCTGTGCTTGATGACCATCAGCTGAAAGAAGCCGCTCCTTATATCGATAAAAAACTGAATTCCTGCACATTCAAAACCTTTGTGCATGGTGATGCAAAGCTGGCAAATTTTTGTTTTTCTAAAAACGGAGAGGTAGCTGGATTAGACTTCCAGTATGTAGGTGGTGGATGTGGAATGAAAGATGTAGCATATTTTATTGGAAGCTGTTTATCAGAGAACGAATGTGAAAGATTGGAATCCCAAATTTTAGACACCTATTTCGAACATTTACAGAGTAAAATGAAAATAAAGAATGAAGCCTTGGAGTTAGAATGGAGAGCTCTTTATCATGTGGCTTGGGCAGATTTTCATCGCTTTTTAAAAGGCTGGAGTCCTGGTCATTGGAAGCTAAATAGTTATAGTGAACGGATAACTAAAGAGGTGATCAAAAACTTATAGTAATGGATTTCATTCAATTATCTAAAATTGCAATAGAGGCCGCCTTATCAGCAGGTAAAATCATTCAAAAGCATATGAATGATGACATAGAAGTACAGATCAAAAAAGAAGGCACAAGTCATGCTTCACAGGTTGTAACAGCAATAGACTTAGCATGTGAGAAGGTAATTCTCGACCATTTACTACCTACATGTGAAAGATATGATTTAGCACTCTTATCGGAAGAAACTAAAGATGATGGTTCTCGATTCAAAAAAGATTTTTTCTGGTGTATTGATCCTATGGATGGAACCCTTTCTTTCATCAATAAGCGACCTGGTTTTTCCGTATCAATTTCATTAGTGGGAAAAGATGGAACGCCAGTCATTGGTGTTGTCTTTGATCCTGTTACAAACACATTATATCATGGTGTAAAGGGACAAGGAGCTTTTAAAAATGGAAGCCCATGGAAAATCAACAATAGTAATAAGCATCTAACTTATGTCACAGATCGCATGCTAAAAGACACTCCTGGAATATCCGAGATTAATAAAGTGATGGATGATAAAATGGAAGAACTTCATTTAAACGGGATAAAAGAAATTTCAGGTGGAGGATCTGTTTTGAATGGAATACTCGTTTTGGAAAATGGACCTGCTTGTATGATTAAACTTCCTAAAAAAGAAAAAGGTGGAGGAAGTATCTGGGATTTTGCCGCAACAGCATGCATATTCCACGAATTAGGTCTTACTGCTACCAATTTTAATAAGGGTCCATTAGATCTGAATAAAAAGGATGGAACTTTCATGAACCAAGAAGGTATCTTTTATGCTAATTTTTAGGAGTTTTCTCGTTGTGTTTATGTCAGTACTGATTGAAATACAAAAATTAAAGATTTTTTGGGCTTGACCCAAAAAACCTCTAACGAACACATCTTAATTTATAATAATCCTGCTTTAATTTTATTCAATTACGTCCATAATCAATCCCCACATATCGTTGTGGAATGATGTTGGAACTAATGATTCTTCAGGTGCTTCTCCCATACGAATAACAACAATATTTTCACTTGGATAGATATCTACAAACTGGCCATTTTTACCTAAGCCAGCAAATATTTCACTGGGCGCTTGAGAAGCTAATGCTCCTTCAAATGAAGTCGGAAGATCAGGCAATACAATTGAACTCTTACCATTTAACCACCATAAATACCCATATGCAGGATTCAAATCTTGTGAAGTATTCACCATTTCATTGTAATAATCACTTGGAATAACTTGCTCATCAACCCATTTCCCTTCATTCATTATCAGCAATCCAAATCTCGCCATATCCCTTGCCGTACTCCAATACACATTATTAATATTCAGATTTATCCATTCTCCATTCATACCAATGGTAGATTGGAATTTTTCATCCGTATATTCATTTAGATCACTTCCTGTTGCATTTTTTATGACACCATCAAGTAAAGTGTACGTTGCATTGTGATAAAACCATTGTGTTCCAGGATCAGCTCTGTATGTTAGGCATTCAGGATCCGTACATCCAGTATTCAGTATTTCATAATCTACACCAGTAGACATTGTCAATTGATCTCTAATAGTAATCTGATTTTCCTGCTCAGTAGACATCGAAGTCCATCCTTCACCTAAATACATAGAACTGGGATCAGTTATATCAAGCAAACCATCATCTTGTGCAATTCCCACCAAAGATGAAGTGATAGTTTTTCCTGCTGACGCCCAATACCATTGGCTTCCTGCATTAAAATCTCCTATTCCCAATATTGTCTGCCCCCAATATTCTTCCATCACAATTTTACCATCTTTTAAGACTATAAAAGCTCTTGTGTTATTCTCTTCTAGAAAATTATATAAATCATTAACATGCTCAGTCCTCCATCCTAATGTATCCATTTCAAGAGTTTCCCATTCATCATTATTGATTCCAGGAAAATAAATATCCTCAGTTTCCACAAGCTCTTGTGGTTCTACTGAATCCGGTTCCATACATGAAGCAAAAAGAAGAATGGCTGCAAAAAAGAAAATTAATTTGTTCATCCAGAAATTTAAAAGTTCTATTCTAAGACTTATAAATCGTTATAAGGTTTAATCCCCAAAATAGATACTTGATTTTATACTTTAATCGTCTTTATTCAACTACTTTTGCACAAAAAATATTTTATGGCAACGGACACTAGTTTTTTAAAGTCATTAGATCTCAAATCAAAAAACAATGGTACATGGACAGGAGTAAAGTCTATGGAATCATCAGAATATATTTCATCATATAGTCCTGTAGACGGAGCCTTGATCGGTGAAGTAAGTACAACGACTAAATCTCAGTATGAAGAAATCATCAAGACTTCAAAAGAAGCCTTCAAAACATGGCGACTTATGCCAGCTCCCCATCGAGGAGAAATCGTAAGACAATATGGTGAAGCTTTGCGTGAAAACAAAGATGCTCTAGGTCGACTTGTGAGTTATGAAATGGGTAAAAGCCTGCAAGAAGGTTGGGGTGAAGTCCAAGAAATGATCGACATATGTGATTTTGCAGTGGGACTTTCACGTCAGTTGTATGGTCTTACAATGCACAGTGAGCGTCCATCTCATAGAATGTATGAGCAATGGCATCCACTGGGAATTGTAGGTATTATTTCAGCTTTTAACTTCCCAGTTGCGGTATGGTCTTGGAATTCCATGATAGCAATGGTATGTGGTGATGTTTGTGTCTGGAAACCAAGTGAAAAGGCACCGATGTGTGGAGTAGCTTGTCAACAGATTTTTGTAGACATATTGAAGAAAAACAATGTACCAGAAGGAGTTTGTTGTCTGATTAATGGAGATTACAAAGTGGGTGAATACATGACGAAAGATCACAGTATTCCATTAGTATCAGCTACGGGAAGTTCTAGAATGGGTAAAATTGTAGGTGCTGAAGTTGCTGCAAGATTAGGTCGTTCTCTACTAGAATTAGGTGGAAACAACTCTATTATCATTACGGAAAATGCTGACATGGATGTGGTTTTAACAGGTGCTGTTTTTGGTGCAGTGGGAACAGCAGGACAGAGATGTACGTCAACAAGAAGATTGATTGTTCACAGTAGCATTTATGATAAAGTAAAGGAAGTGTTGAAAAAGGCTTACGCCCAAATACGCATTGGTGATCCTCTTGACAGTAATAATCACATGGGACCAGTAATCGATAAGGATGCAGTGAATATGTACCTTGGTGCTATTGAAAAGGCAAAGGCGACAGGTGCGACATTCGTGGTAGAAGGTGGTGTTTTAGAAGGTGAGGGATATGAAAGCGGGTGTTATGTGAAGCCATGTATTGCAGAAGCAAAGAATGAAATGGAGATTGTTCAAACAGAAACATTTGCTCCTATTCTTTATATAATGAAATACGAAACACTAGATGAAGCAATCGCAATACAAAACGGTGTTCCTCAAGGATTATCATCTGCAATTATGACGGATAGTATCAAACAAGCTGAAAGATTTTTATCTGCAGCAGGAAGTGATTGTGGAATTGCCAATGTAAATATTGGAACAAGTGGTGCAGAAATAGGTGGAGCATTTGGTGGCGAAAAAGAAACAGGTGGTGGACGAGAAAGTGGAAGCGATGCATGGAAAGCATATATGCGTCGTCAAACAAATACAATCAACTATAGTGACCAAGTGCCTTTAGCACAGGGAATTAAGTTTGATTTATAATAGATTAATTTGACTTCCGTCAAAAGGAAAAGAAAGCCTTGCTAGATTGTTTTAGCAGGGCTTTTTTGGGCTTAAAGCCCAAAAAGGAAATAGAAAAATCAGGAAACAGTGATCATTCTCTACTAAATAACGTGAATAAACAATAAATAAAAAGATGTAAGGCAAATATTGCACTTGGATAATATATTTCTACCTTTGGTCACCCCTTAAATTACCATTCGCAACATCATTTTGCTATTTACACCATTTAAGTAAATAAATAAATAATGTCTAATAATTTAGAGCCAGTATCAAAAAATGAACTGGTGAATTTAACTTTATTGATTGTAGAAGATTCTGTAAGTTATTCTATAGAATTAGAACGTATAGCCCAAGAAATAGGCTTTAGTGTTATTGGTAATGTTGATAATTCAGCAGACGCCTTGGATATAATTTTTAGTGAAATGCCAGATGCCATCTTAATGGATGTGGAAATAAAAGGTAGACTGTCCGGCATAGATATTGCGAAAAGAATAAAGCATCTTAATATTCCTATACTGTATATTACATCTTTTGGGGATGACGAAACTTATGCTTCTGCCTCTGAATCAAATCTTATAGGATATATTGTAAAGCCCGTAGATAAACTTACCTTATCTACTTCTCTAAAATTATTAATCAATAATAATGTTTATAATCACAAATTCAACAAGAATCCAGAGATCTTAAAACGTGATGACAAAGAGTATATTTTCTTCATGAAAAACAATGTTTATCAGAAAGTAGATCTTGGAAAAATTGCCTTCATAAAATCAGAGAATAATTACTGTGAATTTATACTAGACAACGGTGAATCTTATCTTATACGAATTAAACTTAGTGCAACAGAAGACTTACTAAAAGACAAGTATTTTATTCGTTGTCATAGACAATATATTAT
>CAZSKA010000076.1:0-14440 GCA_964607315.1 uncultured Saprospiraceae bacterium
TGCTTGAGCTATGTCTGCTGCACCAAGTTTGTTATCTAACTCTTCTCGTTCTGTCCTGTCATCATTATTTGCAAATGCAGTAGTTACCTCACTTGGGTTGATTTGAGACACTCTGATATTGAATTTCCTTAATTCTATCTGCCAACATCTAGTCATTGCAAGAACAGCATGTTTAGTTCCAGCATAAACAGATCCTCCTGCTGCACCTTTATGGCTACCAGTGGAACCAACATTAATAATGTTCCCGTATTGCTTCTCTAAGAAATAAGGAAGAATTTCTTGAGTAAATAAAGCAAAACCAAATACATTGGTATTATAGACCTTCTGAAAATGCTCTAAAGGAATTTCTCCTAATTTAGCAAGCATCCCTATCCCTGCATTATTCACCAGCGTATCTACTTTGCCATCTAGCAAAGCAACGAGTTCTTTCGCTTTTTCAGGGATACTTTCTAAATTTGAAATATCAAATTGGAATGGAATAGCACCAATTTCTGCTGCTACTGAATCTACCTTCTCTTTATCTCTTCCTGTTATAAGAACTTTAGCGCCTTCAGCAATAAAAGCACGTGCAGTTTCTCTTCCAATTCCAGAACTACCTCCGGTAACTATAACATGTGAATTTTGTATTTCCATAATAAATCAATTAAAATTTTATTTTCTATTGCCAAACAATAGAAGTGACCCAATCTTCTAATTTTTGTGGTTCTATAGACAATAATTTATTTGTCCCTTCAAAATCTTTTTGAATAATTCTATCATAGTCTTTGTTCAAATTACGATAGGCATTAGAAATTTCTGTAGCAGGTACTTCCCCAAAACCTTTTGCTAACTCTTTCTGAAAATCATCTGGTGTAATTGGAATAAATTGTACTTCTTTATCTAAATGCTTAGATATAGCTGCTGCAATCTCATTTCCAGTCCATAAGTTACCTCCTATTGGTAATGTTTTTCCCGCCAACTCAGGATGATTAAGTGCACTCACTACATAATTTCCTAAATCAGAATGGCTAATAAAAGGTGATTTCTCATTAGCACTTACAGGATATGGTATAATCCCTTGTTCCATAATCAAAGGAATAGACCATGGTGCAGAGAGGTTATCTACATAAATATCTGGAGCTAAAGTGATTACTTTTAATCCAGAAGCATCAAATAATTTCTGAGCAGAAACTTTCATGTCAATCACAGCATATCCTGTATTTTCACTAGGTAAATCAGACGTAGTGTTGAAAATAATAAAATCAACATCAGCACTTTTAGCAGCTTCTATAAGATTGATAGTATATTGCGATGAGATAGACTCGTCAAAAACCAATGGCATAGAATATACCACTGCATCTACTCCTTGAAATACAGAAGATAAAGTTGATAAATCACTAAAATCACCCACATGGAAAGTTAATCCTTCTATACTTGAATTTACTTCTTCAGGTTTTCTACGTAAGCTAACCACTTCATTACCTGCTTTTATTACTTTTTGAGCGATATTTCCTCCCTGGAAACCTGCTGCTCCTGATACAAATACTTTCATTTTTATGTTTTTTGATGATAAATAACTTTATTTTTTGGTAAAGGTAATTTAAACTAATACTTTTATCAAGTACCTACCTAAAAGTAAGGTACATACAAAAAAATCTTAAATACTGACTATCAGCAAAATTAGTTTATGAAAAAAGAAAATTTTTTATCAGCGACTTGTTCTGTTACAAGAGCTCTTTTAGTTATTGGGGGGAAATGGTCCTTACGAGTCTTGGACGAAATAGGAACAGGAAAGAAACGATTTGGAGAATTAAAACGTGGTATTCCACAAATCAGTGAAAAAATGCTCATCCAAGAATTAAAGCTTTTAACACAAAATAAGGTGTTAGAAAGAAAATCATATCATGAAGTTCCTCCTAGAGTAGAATATTCTTTAACTGAATTAGGTTTACAAACACTTCCTATTTTAGAGCAAATAAAAGTATTTGGGAATAATCTACTAGAAAAATCTGCTAACAGTATGTAAAATGCATTGAAACGCATTTTACATAAAACGTTGTAGCACATTAAATATGGGAAATATTGGATTCAAAATAAAATATTCGAAAATGAAATTCTCAAAACTATTTTTTTACGGGGCATTGATAACACTAAGCAGTTGTGGGGTAAAATATTCATCAATTATTGCAACTGAAGACAATAGAAATCAAAGATGGGTTCAGGATATCGAATATTTTGAAAATGAATTTTTACAAAAAGCAAAAACTTATACAGATAGTGCAAAAGATTCTTGTCAGATAATTCTCGATAAATTAATAAGAGAAATTGATGATTTATCGGACCAGCAAATAAAATTAGAACTATCCAGATGTGTTGTTTTGGCTGATAATGCACATACAGTGCTGCCTCTCGGTAGTAAACACAAAATACCTTTAAGGTTCTACCGATTTTCAGATGGGTTATATGTTGTTCGATCAGATGATTCAAACTCAAAATATTTAGGCTCGAAAATTCTTAAAATAAATTCTATCGATATTGACCAATTAGAAACAATGTTATATCCTTATATTTCTAAAATTGGAAAAGCAAAAAAAGTCGTAACCATCGATTGGATTATCACACCCAATATTTTATATCATTTAGGAATTGTTCCTGATCAAGATTCATTAACGATTACGCTCTTAAAAGATGGAAAAATAGAAGAAATCGAATTAGGTGCTATAGAAGCCAAAAATGATATGCCGTGGTATAAAAATTGGGCAAACTTATATCCGGATCAAAACCCAAAGGCAAATTGGAAATTTATCAAGTCAAATAAAAATAAGCTTCCACTTTACCTAAAAAATGCTGATCAAGGTGTCTTTTACACATTTGATGAAAATGAAAAACTGGCATATTTTCATATCAATAGTTTTTGGAATGATTGCCCCAATTTTAAAGAACAAGTGAATGAATTCAATAAAAAATTAAAAATAAAGAAAGACTTTAATGTTGTTATTGATTTACGTTTTCATACAGGTGGAGACTATACCTATTCAAACAAATTGGCGACCGAACCTCCAAAAATAATTAATGATGATAGAAAGATATTTCTGATAACCAGCAATATGACTTATTCTGCGGCGATTGTTACAGCAGCTCGAGTAAAGTATTATGCCAAAGAAAAAATTGTAATTGTGGGTGAAGAAGTTGGTGATAGATTGAAGTTTTGGGCTGAAAGCAAAGCCTGTGTTTTACCCAACTCAGGAACAAGAATTTATAATCCTATGAAAGAACATGATTGGAAGGATAATAAGCGTGGTCTTTTTAGAACTCATTTTGCCAATTTCTTATATGGTGTAGCAGCAATGGACTTAAATTTAGATGAAGACATAAAGATGAGTTTTGCAGATTATCAGAACAACCACGACCCAATTATGGAGTGGATAATTAAACAAAAATAAAACTAAGAAAAAACGTGCTACAATAAATAAGCCTTCTATCGGCAGGCACCGCCAAGATTGAAGGCCCTGTTGAACTGAGTTGGGCAATTATCTCCTAATGTTTCTATGGAAGAAACAATTTATATATTGTTTGATTTATCCGATTATTAACTGTTAAAACAACTACGTGCCCATTTCATAAGGAATTGTAAGAGGGATTATTGGAATAATTTTATATTTAGGTGTGTGTATAGCAATGTTAGTGGCAAGCACAAGAAAAAATAAAACTACATACAAAATTGGAACGGTTCACAAATAATAGAGACAAGTTTCTAAATCAAATAAAAACTGAATTTCTTCAATATGACAATGGAGAAGATTGGGAAGAAATATTTTCATATGTAGAATTACCTTTTTTTCTCAGATATGCTTGGTCGTACAATTGGTCAATAAATTTGAAAACATCAATATTCAAATTGTTACGGAAAGAGTGGAATGCGGAATATGATTTAAATAAATTTGATAAAGGAGTGTACAATTTGGATAGGTTTGCAATCAAAGAAAAAGAAATCGCCATAAATAAAGACGATGAAAATCTCTTCCGTACAATTGACTGGACTACGATAGATAAAGTGAAATTCGAAGGAATTGTTCTAGATGGTTTGATTTGTGAATTGAGAATCGCAAAGAATGGAAAATTTATCAAATGGAATTCAGATTACGAAATGAATCAAGGGCTGAATAAATTGGTTTATACTATGCGTAATTGGAAAAGAGAAATGAAAGGATTATGAAAATAGGCAAAGATTTGATATACTTCATTATTTATTCAACAAATGCTAATCTAATCTTGCTTTGATGATCTTTAATTAAATATTTCAAGTTGTATACATATCTGATACTTTGGTTTGCTTGATTGAATGAAAAAGAAAAGCCATATCTGACATAAGCAAAAACGTCAACAGCTACACAAAAGCTATTGACGTTTTTACAAGATTTTATATTCTCTGGAAAGCAAGTTACAGGAGCTTGTAAATTTATGGCCCAACACTAAAATGAAAATGTTTGAACGTCGTATAAAAAGCCCTTAACACCAAATCATCTGCGATACGCTATGTATTATAGATGATATTAAATCCGATTAGTTTAAAGTTTAATCAGCTTCTTCGTTGCAGTTCCATCCTCAAATCTCAAGGAGATATAATATACACCAGATGGTTGACCACTAAGATCCAATTCATTTTGGTAAGCGCCAGATTGTATATGTTTTCCAGTTGCATCAGACAGTACGTATGATATTATCTTGCTATTGCTTTTATTATCGATGTTAAGATTGCCATTTGTTGGATTTGGAAACAGATCTACTGATTCATATACATTGTCCTTCGTACTTGATACACCATCATCATTAAAAATCAAGGTAACCTCTTCTTGAGTTAAAGCCCTATTGTATATGAGAACATTGTCCATAGCCCCCATGTGAGTTGATAAAGTGTTATTTTGAGAACCAATACTAAAGTTAGAATCATTTTGTGGAATGGGTACAGCATGTTCTATCATATCAACTAATTCACCATTATAATAGAGCGCGGCTTTTTCTCCGTCAAAAGTAGCTACTATATGAGTCCATTCTCCTAAGACTAAGCTTGTTCCTTCTACAGGATCTGGCATGTTGGTGAGGTTCCATCTAATAACATTACCGCTTGGGTTTAACCCCAAAAATAATCCGCTATTATTTGTGTTATCCCATTTAGAGAATATACCAGCCCAACCATTAACCTGTATAGTATTGATCCAACCTGCGACACTTATACTATCGGTGAATTGCAATTCCGCAAGATTGCCTAAGCTTATTGCGCCTTCATTAAACATCATCGCTTTACCAGCTTCACCGAAACGATTAGCAGTTGGCACTACAGAACCTGATGGAGACAATTGAATAATACCATCATTACCAATGGGACTTGAATCTATGGTATTCCCATCAAGCTTATAATAGCCAACCAAACCATCAGTTGTTATTTGTGAAAAACTATCATTTGCTGCAAAGAACAATAAAAAACTAAAAATATAAATTGTAAAGTTCCTAAATTTCATAACTAGTTTTTTTATAAAAAGTAATATTTAAAAATAATAATTTGTAAACAGAGACCACTCCTACACGAGTATGGTTAGTCCTTATTCTGAATAACTATAATTTAATAAGTTTTTTGACAACCTTAATATTTTCTCCAGACACCACAACAAAGAATATCCCGCTTTCTACTCCTGGAAAATTTATTGTCAGGTCTTCGTTGTTACTCCTAGTTTCAAAGTTATGGATAATTCTTCCGAATGCGTCTACTATTTTGACATTTAAACCTTGATTCACCAATTGCTGAGAAAATGAAATTCTAAAATCACCGTTAGTAGGGTTGGGATAGATTTTTATTTTTGATGCTAAATCATCTAGGTTATCTGTAGATGATGGGTATTGACTTGCTTTAAAAGTAAATGCATCAATGGCAATATCCCCTCGAGAACCAAAAGTTAGAATTCCACGTATTCTTAGGTTGATAATACCTCCTACATAAGGAGTTAAATCAATTGCTAATAATTGCCAAACATCGCCTTGATTGCCAATAATAGGATTTATAATATCTATAAATTCTCCATCTTGAGTAATAACATCAACATGCAATTCGCCAATATTATTTCCAAACATATGATAAGCAAACTCAGCTTCTGCCACAACCATATCTGTTAAATCAATACAAGGAGAAATCACTATTGCTTCCTTGCCATCGCAAGATGTAGCTTCTAAGTATAAATATTTTCCATTAACTGTCCCATTATCAAAATCTACAGCAGGACCAGTGTTAGAAGTAGCTGTTCCATCAGAATCGGTTCTCCAATCTATATCATCTTCATCATTGTTAATCAAATTTGACCAACCAAGATCTAGTGTACATTCATCTTGTTCACAGTTAATATCAATACTGCATTCATTGAATGATTGAAATCCTTCAAAATATGGAAAAGTATTAATTACTGATGATGAAATATTAGAAATTTGATAAGGAGAAACCAAGGTGTCATTAAAAGGATTTTGGTCGTTTTCCATCTCTACCCAGATAGAAATTTCACCACTGACCAAACCTGACATATCGACATTGATTATGTGATCAGTATTTTCTCCAGGTTCTAGGTCTGTATTTAGTGTTTCGGTAATTACGGTTCCATTATCTATTTGGTGGTTAATATTTATCGCTGTAGAAGCTTCCAACCCTACATTATTCAGATTAATTGTGATTTCGGTATTTTCTAAATCTTGACATGCAGAAAGATTTTCTAGATTTGTTAACACCTGAACCAATTCAAGGTCAATATCGAGTATACAGTTTGCTGTTCCAGAAGATTTATTGATAGCGATAGCTCTTCTTCCTTTACTTTCTGAGACGATTGAACGAACACTAAACCATTCATTATTATTCGGATTTAAACCGGTAACAATAAAAGAATTGGATGTACTTACGCCTATAGAATCCATATATTTTTGCCCAAGCATACTTATCTCATACTTGGAAACTCCAGCTACAGGATCCCAGTTAAGCTCAACTGTATCTGGACATACTTTCACAATATTCAAATTCAATGGAACAGGTGCAATGGTAAATGTTGTATCACTTTCAGAAATGGAGTTTCCTCTACTAATTCTAACCTTCACTCCACCCGAGATAGTGTTAGGAACGGTCCAAGCAAAACTTCTTTCGGTTGCGGCGACTGTACCAATACCATTAAAAGAAATTCCACCATCTTCTGAATATTCCAAATCAAACATTTCGGTACCTACTGATGCATCCCACTTTATATTTTCTATCTCTCCTGGTACAAATCCTTCGCCACCCAATGGATAGGTCAATTCCACTTCATTAAAAATAAAATCGTAAACTACATAGTAGCTTTGTGGTCCTTCAGGAATTGCAAAACCATCTAGGTTTACAGTATAATCTCCTGCTATCGGATTATCTATTGAAACTTGTTCCATATTATTAAGATGGTCGACACCTTGGGTTGCAGGTGCAGCTAAGGCCGCTGGGTCTGGTGTTGGATCTAATATCCATGGATTGTAGGTTGTCACATCAGGTGCTACTACCGTCATATTGATATCATTTACAAGATTAACTGCTGCCATTGGACTTCCAGCAACATCTGCCCAATAAGTCATAATTCTAACTTGACTAACATTATCGGGGACTGATATAACATGAATTTTACTTTCACCCTGCTCAATATTTTCATTTATATATCTATTGTCTTCAATAATTCTTACGGCTTTTAAGCTATTCACTTTACCCCAACCATATAGGTAATCAGGACCTGGATTACCGAGGTCTTCAGCGGTATTAAGCAATGCTGCCTTAATCAGGCTACTTTCGGGATTGGCACCATTATTATGTTCCTTATATGCTTGGTAAAGTTGTGCAACAGCTCCCGCAAGTGCTGGAGAAGCAGCTGAGGTTCCACTTCCTATCTGATAGGTAAAGTTTTCATCAGTAGTCCTATGCCCATCACCTAGCGCACAGATGTCTGGTTTAATTCTTCCGTCTGCAGCTGGACCACGACTACTAGTAAAAAATAATTCATCATTTATATCAAGATTACCCACGGTGATCACATTTTTTCCAATTTGAAAACCAAACGCAATATTACCCCAACCAGGGCCTGCGCCATAGCCTGAATCCTGAGTCCCTGCATTTCCTGCTGAGAATACATGTGCTAATATTGGAGTTTCATTAAGCTGCATGTCTATAAACTGACTAGAATTAGTGTACTCTCCAATTGCCAGTCCTCCATAAGAAGTAGAAGTGATAATTGTACCTAAATTATTAAAATTTTCAACAGCCTCAGTAATATGCATATTCTCGCTTAGAAAAATACTTTGCGATATTCTATATATGTTTATGTCCACACCTGGAGCCATTGCTTTTTTTGTTGGATCTAGGTTACCTGCTCCAGCAAGAATACCCGTTGTCATATCACCATGATTTCCATCATTTTCATCAGTGTGCTGAGTCATCCTTCCCTTTAAATCAATATGTGGACCCACAAGACCATCATCTGATATACTAACAACTATACCACTGCCATCATATTTTCTTCCTCCAACATAATCAGTATTTAATGCATTTGATCTTGTAGTGCTCAATCCATCTCTACTGTGTGGGACAAGTGGAGAAGAGACAAGTTCCACCCATTGAATCAAAGGAATTTTTCCTAAATCATTTATTTGTGACTTAGGATACTGAATGGTTATCATATTGATTCTCTCTACGTCATCAACCACTTGTCCACCACCTTGGGTTTTACTTTTATCTTGCGTGAGAACGTCAATAAGTATGGATTTATCTTCTTTAGAAAAATAGCTCACATTTAATAACACATCATCACCTGTTACTGCCCACTCCGGAAACTTCTCTTCAATAAGGTCTCCAGACATTTTTTGATGATCTCCTAAGTTAACAATGCTCCTAATATTTAACTGTCTTAAATCTGCATTTGATAGGGAGTTAGAAATTCTGGCATAAAAAGCCTTATTAGGTATATAGTCTAATAATTCGATCCCTTTTTCAGCAATTTGTTCTTTCTCTGTAAAATTTGGAATCGTGTAGAACTGAATTATCCTATAAATATGCTTTTGACTAAGTTCTGCGAATTGAGGTGTCAATTCTTTTTGAAAATCGAACATTACTTCTGGAGTGAATTTCTCAGATTTTAACTTTATTTCAAATGCTGAACTTTGTGTAATTCCTGTCGTCGAAATAAGACTTAATAAGAAAAGTATTAGTGTATTTTGCATAATGTAGTAAAAGTTTAAGTTGATTTAAATTACACTATAATATCTAGGTTAAACGTACAAAATTGATAGAATAACGATATGTGATAATTGATAATCAATGACTTCAAATAAATATAAAAATCTATCAATTATTGTAATCTGCTGAATATTGCTTTTTTGTTTTCTAACAAAAGTGTTCATACTTTTAACCTGCTCTAAGTCTGAAACACGAAAAAATCAATTCCCTTCAAACTTAAGGAATTATTTTCAAATGAAAGTATTTACATATTGATAAAAAACAACATTTCATTTAGCCATTGGCTAGTTGAAATTTTAACAACATTGATACTTTTTAGGGTGAATAGAATAGAAATCTTTATTATGAATAGGCATTTAAAAAGTACAACAGTCATCTACAAATCATGAACGAAAATGAGAGTAAACGGCCCATCTTCGTATATCTACCCCAATGAATTGAAGTCTCTACAGGGTCATTTTACAAAAATCTCTTCACCATATTTTGGATTAGGTGATGCCCTTCTAGCCCGGTATACTTCGAACGGCCGCACATACGAGGGCGTCATACAACATAAATTGAAGAATGAAGAATAGAAATCCATACTTATACTGTTATTTATATTCAGCTGCTTATCAATCTTCAAGCAATGGTGATAAAATAGAAATAATTGGAATTTGGTCTGTTACAGACTAAAACTAATCCAGTAAATTTGTGAATACTTGGGAATTTACTTCTGATAGTATTTTCAATGAACTAAAGCACAAATCTGACAGAGATTCAACATTAGTTCCTGATGTAAATGGCACTTGGAAATTACATGGTAAAAGACTCAGAATTACTGTAACAGGAGAATATAGAAGAGGTGAACAAGAACTCTTTGAAAAACCGCAAATAGCGGAATTTGAAATAAAAAAAGAAGCTGCACATTATATCATAATAATTATTAATAATGGGGGAGTGAGTGTTGGAAAAACAACTAAACTTAGGCTAACAACAAAGGAATAAATCGTTAATACTATAATTGAAAATATGAACGTCTATCTGTAAACTAAGCCTCAAATTATAGATGTTACTAACCACCTGATAGAGTTGATGTCGCTAATTTTCAGAAGAACCAAAACTCTAAAGATTGATTTTGAAAATTCATATAAACTAATTCTTTTTACCACTGTCTTCAAGTTTTAATCCATTCAGGGGCATTGCAGAAAATTCAAGGAGATTCAGAAGATCATCGAGAGAAACCTCCTTGCAATCAGATTCAAATGCTTTTGAATAGTATAGAAGAACTTGGGATTTACATTCTTCCAGAGTCATTCTTTCTAGTTTTTCTTTTCCCAAATAGGCCGCCGCAACATTTAGCATATTATTAGACACTGGTAATTCATCACAGCTTCCCTTTAAATTTTCAGGTAAATTCATAATGAAAACGGTTTCATATGTATCCCAAAGTATGTCATGTTTTTTATAGAATCCAATGAAATAAAAATCAATATTTTCTTCGTTGAAGAATGTATAACCGTTTTTGGTCTCAATTATATTATTTTCAAATTCTTCAAAACTTAAAGAATTTTGATTAAATATAAGCTGGGTCTCTTCAGATATATCAATAATTTTTATTTGGTAGTCTTTAAGCTCAGAAATGAGTGAAAATTGATATGCCGCATTTTGTAAACCGGATTGAGCCCATGATATATTAGCAAGGATAGAAAATACAATTGTAAGAGCTAATCGGTTTTTCATAATATATTATTGGATTTTATAAATGTTGAAACTAGTATAATGATAAAATAAAGTTATTTTTTATTTTAGTTTAGACAAAATTTTAGACTTAAAACTATAGTAAAATATTTGTTCAGAAAATCGAAAAAATTTAAAGTGTAAAGGCAGTAAGTAAAATGCGACGATGAGCCATTGTGAAAATTGCTTGCCTAAAGGTCACATATTCCTTAGATCACATGTCGCAGGGAGTTTTGCATAAAAAGAAAATAAACAATGAAAATACTTCTTCCAATGTTTCTAATATTTACTTTCAATCTACAAAGTCAAAATTCAAATTATGATGAAAATGAAAAAAGAATTGAAGATATAAGGACAGAAGTGGAAAAGGTTTATAACTGTCCAAAGTGGAAAAAAAGAAAGTACGACGTCAAAGAAGAAATCAAAGGAAGAGTTTTTACCGAAAAAGAAATTTGTAAGAAAAGAGGATTTAAGAAGTATAGGTTTTCAAAGGATATAATCGAAAAAAAAATGAATCGACCTGGATTTTCGAATGAAAAAACCCCAGAAACGGGTCAATACCTAATCGATATAATTACTTTTAAAGATGAGTTGATTTATGTCAAAGAGAGTTATTCTGATAGTTATCGAAAAGAATATTTCTTCTACAGAGGAGAATACTTTTCAATCAGAATGTCATATGGAGGAAGATTAATGGTCGATGATTTCGGTAATGAATATTTAGACTGGCTGAAAGACGAAAATGATAAAATTAAAAACTGAAATAACAGATAACCCTTCTATCGTCATGTACTGCCAAGACTGAATACCCTGCTAAACTGGGTTGGTCAATTGCTTGCGTGTTTCTATGGAAGAAATAAATTAAGTTTTGTTTGATTTAATATGGTGGACAGCTTTAAAAATGAGGTATTCCAATGGAGAAAAACTTTTTTATCCGATTATTAACCGTTAAAAACGACTACGTTCCCATTTTATAGGGAATCGCCAAAGGGATTATTGGAATAATTTTATATTTAGGTGTGGGTATAGTGATGTTAGGCTGCATTAAAAATCAAAATGAATCGAACTGAAGAAGAACACAAATGGCATGTAAATTTAGTAAGAAGTAGATATTCTTATATAGATGTATCTTTTGACCAGGCCGAAAAATTACTTAAATATGAAGAAACGGAATTTGAATTCACAACTTTCTGGGATGAAATAGAACGAGAGAGGAAGTTCATGAAATCAATACTTCGAAAAGATCAGTATTTGAAATACTTGCCGTTTTTAGACAAGAGGGTTAAAAATGAGGAAAAATCAATCAAAAGCAATATAAAGTTATCAGCTAAACAGGTAAACTATTTAATGGAACAAAAGGCTTTGACTATAAAGGAGTTTGTTCCTCAGATGAAAGAACTAAGGTTAGACTTTGACAAAGTACTTTCGAAGGCGGATAAAGTAAAATTAGATTCGATTGATCGAGATTACAGTCAAGCAATTAAGGAAAAAAGAGCGAAAAATTTTACTGTATTACGAGGGCACTACAAAAATTTAAATCCAAAAGTATTTGAAGAATGGGAACTAAGAACTGATATTGAAGAGTTAATACCAAACCCTAGTATTCTTTATTCGAATACTGGATATCAGAATTCAACTAAAACACTTAATGATATTATTGGTAAATATAATGATGAGATAAATCTGTTCTTGAAGAAAACACTTGAGATTGAACAAAGCTACTGGCAAAAGAATAATGAATTGTTAAACCGACACTTTAATTTAGATAAAGAACCAAATGGATGGAGGATTGAGATAGAAATGGAGGAGGAAGAATCAAACTTCGAAAGAATATTTAGATTTTTATTATTGAGTTAATGAAAAATGAAAATGAAACAACGAAGCCTAACAAAAGTATATGACGTCCATAGCGGTTAATCACCACTACGTCGCATGATACGAACCGTTAGCGATAATAAGATTGAAAAAAAATGTACAATCCAAGAAAAGACTTTGAGAAATATGTGAATAAAATATTAGGGCCTCTTTTTAAATCAAATGGTTTTAAGAGATACAAAACAAGAAATTATGTCAGAATAACAAAAGACAATATTGTACAAAGTTTCAATTTTCAAAAAGCGGATGGATTTGCTTTCTATATAAACCTGAATTCAATGCCATTATCAGCAGAAATAAATCCTTACTTTGTTGAAGCAGGTTTGAGAATCCAAAATATCCATTCCAATTTTGTAAATACAGATAAGGCTGGAAGATTCGAATTTGGAACTGAATATATTCTTAACAAGTCATTAGAAGAAATCCGCTTGTTTCTAGAATCAAAACTCTTTGTTTGGTTTGACATCAATGGAATAAGCAAATCTTGTATAGATTTTGAAAAGTACGTAAAGGATAACGAACCAAAACATAATCACCACTTAATTGGCAAACTTCCTTTTATTTACTTGCTCTTACAAGAAAAGAATTATTCAGATGCTCATACATTCGCAACTCAACTGCTTAAATATATTGTAAGCGAAAACAAACCTTACTTGAACAAATCTAAAGATGAAGTCAAATTATTAAAAAAAATGGCTCAACTAGAAGATGAATCAGAAATTTCTAATCTTTTATTGATAAGAAGCGAACAAACTAAATCGGATTTAGGAATTACAAAATTCAAACTCTTTGAAGTCAAGTACACTAATCTAGAAGAATACTTAAACCGAGAATTTAGAAATAAAGAAACACTTAAGCTCTCTAAAAATGGCGGAGTAGAACATTATCATCAAATTCTAAATGCAAATACGGAAATGTTCTATAAACTCAAAGAGTTATTATGTTCATTTCCAAACTTTATAGAACATAATGATAGACGAGTCGAGATTAAGCAAAATGAAAAGGCTTCGTTTCATTTTGTACTTAACAACTATGATTTTGTTCTTGAAGATAATAATGATATTTTCAACTGGTTTGAGACTAATAAAGGAATAATTCTTTCAGATGTAGGTGGAAATAGTCAACGAATTGAATTATGGTGTGATTTCACAATTCAATCCGAGAATAATACATATCAATTAAGAGATGATATATTGCAAATATTAAGAGACAAATTAAGTGATAAAATATTCATACCAGGAAGATTTAAATTCTATGAAAAATAAAAAATACTATCTCTAACGCATGAGGATGATGGCATACCCTTCGGGATAAACCACATATCATAATTCCGTCAGACACAAGCAGATATAAAATGAAAAAGGGAGATATCATAGAAATTAAAATTGACGAAAACAAGTTTATTATTATATGCTCAGGAATTGTTGAAAAAGAACAAAATGGTTTCTTTTTACTTGTAGACAAATCAATTCAATTCGATAAAAACAACATACATATACTTGGGTATAAACATCTTGACAAAACATCTGATTTAGTAAACTCTGTAAGTCATTTTGATGAAACACAATTTTATACTTCTATAAAGTATGA
>CAZSKA010000077.1:0-14422 GCA_964607315.1 uncultured Saprospiraceae bacterium
ATTTACTATCGTGTCAACCGTAATACTATTAACATAAGTAGCAGAACACCCTGCTGAATTTGTAATAGTTAATGTGTAAGCATTCTCACTTGAAGAGGTAACAATAGAATCATTTGTGATATTCCCATCATCATCTTCCCAAGAATACTGCAAATCGTCATTAGAAACAACTGCCAAAAATCCAATTTCATTTTCGCAATTTACTCTTCCAAATTCTATATCTACCAACAAATCATCATTTGCAAATTCTAATTCATGAGAAACTTCTAATACACATCCATTTGAAGTATGAACCTCTAAAAAGTAGGTTCCAACTAATCCAACAGTAATATCATTATTATCTCCTATGTTTCCATCTGGTCCTGTCCAAGAAATGCTATCAATAAACTCAGCTCCTGATGTTGTATTTAATGAAAGTATCCCTTCTGTTTCTAGGCATGCTATAGGAGAAGCTTGTTCTATGTTAAAAACAGGAACATCTGATATATCTTCTAAAATAACAACTTCTTCAGTGACTTCGCAACCGTTTGAAATTATATGAATTTCATAAGTACCCACTGTTCTAGCAAATAGATTATTACCTATAGATACATCACCTTCAGGTTCCGTAATAGTGACAATTGCATTTGGGTTATCCACTATTACTTGTATTGTACCTCTGCCATCTGGACATAAAATATTTTCTGTAATTATATCAAACTCAAATTGACTAGAATTCCCAATAACTTCTATCTGAAATATATCACTACAGCCAAAATTATCCGTTGCAGTCACTTCATATATTCCTGCTTCATCGACAACAGGACTTTGTACATCTGAAGTAAAACCATTTGGACCAGTCCACTCATATGTTAAGGATCCATCAGATGCTGAAACGATTATTGAAACTAATGGTTCTGCACATGAAATTTCCCCTGCAAATAATGATAACACTGGAATACTCCCAGCCTGATTAATAATAACTGATTTTACGGAAACACAACCATTGTTTGATTCTACAGTCGCCGTATAAACACCTGGTTCATCGACAGAAATATCTTCTTGATTATCTGTAAATCCGCTTGGCCCTGTCCAATTAATATTAGTAATAGGTAAATTACTTTCTAAATCTATATTCACTATTGGAGAATTACATGTTATTGTACCTCCTATTATTGATATTTCTGCAGCATCTGAATTTGCAAAAATTTCTATCGATGTAGTACTCTCACAAAACCCATCCACCAATGTTAAAAAATATGTACCTGGCTCACTAACTTCTATACTATTCCCATTAACATCCCCATCAATATTCCCCCCTGTAGAACTCCATAATATTTGAGTGGTTCCAGTAGTTGTAGAAGTTGAGCTATTGAGTACAATATTTGGAGAACTACAATCTAACGTAGTGCTAGAAGTAGAAACAACCGCTTCTATATCACTTAATGTAAGGTCTAAATTATAGATACTGTCACAACCCGATGGTTGAGGAACTATTACTTGAAATTCACCTGCTGTATCAAAAGTTTGATTACCAATTTCATACGAATCTCCTGCACAAACAATAACATCTAAATCAACTTCTATATTACTCTGACTTAATATTGCTGTAACACAATCAGGATTTATGTTTGCACAAATTGTTGGACTTTGTCCATTTACATTATTTAGTAAATTATTATATCCTCCATCAAGCAAAGTCTCTAAAGTACTCACATCGCTATTAAGAACCGAAATTCCACAAATTTGATATTCACCTTCAGGCAAATTCCCTAAGTTAGGAGTTGGACTTACGTCCAAAATCATATCATTTTGACGTATTATATACAAGTAATCATTTTCTAAACCTGGATTTCCATTGGGAAAAGTAGGAATTAAATCAATATTTGAGGCTCCACTCGAACAAACTGAAATATTACTTGTAGAAAAAACTCCTGCATCTGCTGTACAATTATCACAGCTTAAACCAGCAGGATCTGAAAAAAATAAAGTAGCACTTAACAAATTACCTTCATCAAATAAATTATTATCTAAAATATGTATGTTCCAGTTACCATTAATAGATCCTGTATCAAAATTTTCTAGACATCCAGAAAAAGGATGATAAGAACCATTATAATTCCCTAAACTTCCCCAATCTTGGTTATTACTCCAAGTTGCCGAAAAACCTGGATCTGGATTTGCAGTGTTGGCACAAGGAACAAAAAGAACTTCCCAATCAGTCAAAGAAGTATTGCCAAAAGATCCTATGGGACCTAATAAAATAACTGTTTGACCAGCCGGTGAAGTTAACTCTATAGTTATATCTCCAACTTGTGTATGTTCGAATTCTAAAAGAACTCCTATTAAACTTTGGTTACCTGATAAATCATCATTAATTGCGCCATCAATAATAATATTTTGATCAGTAGGAACTAAATCAACAATATTTACTATTCCATCTGTTGAGCATTGAGCTTGGCTTTTTAATGACAATAAAAGGACAAAAAGTATTGGTATACAGTATTTTAAGTACATATAATAAGGTAATCTATATTTGCTATAATATGAAATGACAAAGCATTCCATCATTAGGACACATTTAAAATAGACTTCCCTTATATTTAATAGAACTTTTTTAACATATAAATTAAAGCAAAGATTTATTTAGAAATTGTTACATCTCCACTTATAATTTCTACACCTCCACTTTCATACACTACCTGGTATGTATAAGCGTATACTCCAGGATTCACCCTATTTCCTTTGAAACTTCCATTCCACCCAAAATCTACATTATTTGGAGGAAATTCTTCAAGAGTAAACACTAATTCACCCCATCGGTTATAAATTCTAAAGTAATTTATGATCTCTATATCATCTCCACCTTGAATATAAAATATATCATTAACTCCATCATCATTAGGTGAAAATACATTACCAGTGTAGGATAAATCTATATCAAAACTTCTAACACTTATACACGTACTATCAATACATCCGTCTAAATTAGTTGCAACAACACACACTTCTGCGTCTTGATCGGCATTTACCGTAACTGATAAACAATCCGGTCCCGTACATACTATTGAATCATTTACTGTCCAAACCGCTGCTTGTAAATTTTCTGCGCCTCCAGCTATTTCCAAACTTATTAAAGTATCAGATATATTATTTCCTACAATGTCAGGACCTAAATCTGCAAAAAACACCGGTGGATTCTCTAATTCAATATTGATCTCTCCAGTACATAGATTTTGATCTCTAACTATTACTGTATACAGACCTGCTGACAAGTCTAAAAATGAATTTGCATCAGTCCATGTTACTCCATTATCAATAGAATACTCAAATGGGCCATTTCCTCCAACAGCAGTAGCTATTATTGTTCCATTAGATTCATTATTACAGAAAGGATCGGTCCCCTCAGTCAAAACACTTGGAAAATCTGTATTTCTAGTAACTTCTACCGTATCTGTATCAATACATGTATTTTGATCCATCACTTCCACTACATAAGTCCCTTCTATATCAACATTAATAATGGAATTAGTAGGATCATTTATTTCTTCTCCTTTTAATTCCGTCCACAAATAACTGTAATCATTACTTGATTGTTCCGTTCCTATTTCAACTACTAATAAATCACAATTCAACATCATATCATCACCTGCATCTGCTATTGGTGCAGCCTCAATTATTACTTCTACTTCTACATTTTCTTCATTACATGGGCCCACACCTTGTACAGTGTACATAAATGTATAAGTACCAACTATCTGATCTTCTGTATCAAATGCACCCGTTGCATCGAATGCTCCATCAGAAGACGGAGATATTGATGTCTCCATCCATTGACCACCCAGATCTTCTCCACTCAATAATTCAAATAAATTAATTTGTTCAGGAGAGTTATAACACACAGCTGCTGGTTGATCAAATATTCCAGGGTTTGGAGGTGCAATCACCTCAAGAGTAACTGTATTCGTTGAATCACAACCATCAACAGCTTGTTCTAAAGTAAATTCGAAAACAAATGTCCCTGCACCAGTTGAAGGATCAACAACAGTACCATTTAGTATAGCAGGATCGCCTGAAACAACCTCCCAAGAACCTGATTCAGGTGTAATTTGTAAAGTATCAAGCGAAATCAAACCTGCTGTTGAACATACAGGTAATAATGAACCAACTTCCACACTTGGACAAAGACATTCACTTACTGTAATCATTAAAGGATATGATTGATCTTCACATGGAGCAATTGCTATTGAAGTAGTATATGTAAAAGAATAAGTCCCTGGTGGAACTGCATCAAAATCTACATTTGCTACATCTGCTAAATCTACCCCTATTCCATCATTATCAGTCCAGAATCCTTGAGCACCTGTCACTAATCCATTAAGATCGATTAATGAAATATTGTCTCCATCAGAATTATTGCAGACATCTATTGTATTAACCACTTCAGCTGAAGGAGTTAAAGAACTGGTTACTACTATCTCATCTATTCCTGAACATCCTCCTCCATCTGTAACTGTTACAAAGTACGTATTTGCTTCTGTTACTTCTATAGTTTGGGTGTTCCCAAAGGCTCCCCAATCATATGTGTCAAATCCTTCTCCAGCATCTAAAGTTATTGCTGTACTATCACATATTGCTGTTTCTCCAGTGATTAGAGGTGTTAATTCTGTAGATTCTATTACAACAGTGCTTGCCATTGTTTCACAACCATTTGAATCAGTAATTATTGCTATATAATCACCTTCTTCTGAAACCTGAATAGTCTGACCTAGTCCTATAGAACCGCCATTAAGGAACCATTCTATGGAGGCAAAATCTTCCGTTAAACTTATAAATACAGATCCATCTGTACAATAAGAAAATGTATCACTGCTTGCTTGAGGTGTAGGTAGCATAAATTGATCGACCTCTACTAACACACTACCTGTACATCCATTATCATCTGTAACTATTACATTTGAAAAACCAGTAGCTGACACATAAAATGGCTCATTAGTAGTGTTTGTAAAATCGACAATACCATTATTGTCAATATCTATGTCATAAGAAACAAATCCATCTTCTGGAGTAATAAGCACTGAGTCTCCAGGACAGAAGGTAGTTACACCATTGAAGGTAGGTTCAGGTGGTAAGTTTTCATCCACTGTTATCATTGCAACACCTTCACAACCTTCACTATCAGTAACTGTCACAAAATAATCTCCAGCAACAGAAACTGAAATTGTCTGTCCATTATCATTTGTATTCCACAAATAACTTGAAAATCCTGCTCCTGCATCAAGCATTAAACTTGAATTTGGGCAGAATGACATAAGGTCATTTTCTCCTGTTATTATAGGTTCAGGCAAATCATTTTCAGTTACTATGACTGTCTGCTCTCCACTACATCCTCCAGCATCAAAAACTGTTACTGAATATGATCCCGGTGTACTTACATCAATTGATTGGACTGTATCCATTGTTGACCATTGATAACTAACAAAGCCACTTCCTACATCAAGCACAGTCGTTGCCATAGGACAAATAGATGTATCTCCTGCAATATTAGGAATCAAGAAATCTTGAATCATGACATCTAGAGTTCCTAGAGCTGTACAGCCATTTGTATCCGTTACCATTACATTATAGGTTCCTTCCTGCTCAACTAATAAAGTATCAGTATCTCCTATTGTATTACCATCTTGATCGGTCCATGAAAAGTCAGTAAATTCTTCACTTACACTTAATAATGAGGAAGACCCTTCACAAAATGTTGAAGCTCCACTAATGGAAACTGCTGGGTCAGTAAATGGATTTATGGTAATACTTATTTCGCCAGTACATCCAGCAGAACTAGTTACTGTTACACTATATGTACCTGGGCCAACCATTATACTATCCGTATCTTCTGTTGTACTCCATTCATAAGATTCATATTCTTCTGTTGTAGAAATAAAAGCTAAATCTTGATCACATAAACCTGAAGGAGCATCTATCTCTGGCGTAGGTGGTGGAACTTCTGTAACCATATAAGTTCCCTCAACAGTACAACCTATTAAATCATCAAAAACCTCTACTGTATATTCACCTTCTTCAGTTACATTAACAGTTTGTCCATTTAATTGACCACCTGATGGTGTCGTCCAATTATAAGTAAATGTTACTCCTGGCTCTCCTCCTACTGCAGCTGCTTGTAACAAAACCGAACCACCTGGACAAAACTCTCCTGTTTCAGGTGTAGAGACAATAAATAGAGTTGGTTCATCAAGAATATTAACACTTACTTCTGTTTCTCCAGTACAACCAAAATCATCTGTCACTACTAAATTTAAGGTATAATCACCTGGACCAACTAAATTTCCATCGTATGCAAAAGTTTGACCTGAAAATCCATTTATTCCTGCACCATTCCAATCAAATGTATAATTCGGCGTACCTCCTTGAGGCAATCCTGTAAATGTAGTTAAAGGTTCATCAAAGCATAATATAGTATCTCCTTCAATGAGAACATCAAAGCTAGGATTGATAAATAAATTCACTTCATCAGTAGAAGTACATCCATTAAAATCAGTAACCGTTAGAACATATGTTGCTGATAAAGCAGGTGTGGCAGTAGGATTTGCAACATTATCAATAGTAGGATCACCCCAATCATAGGTAAAAACTCCTGCCCCTCCTATCGCTGTTGGGCTTCCGCCCAAAACTGCCTCTACTCCTTCACATCCATCTACATCTTGACCTGCATCTACTTCTATATTTGGTAATACAGATACTATAACTTGAGATGTTAATCCAGGGCATCCACTTTCATCACTAGCTGTTACTTCATATATAACTGTTTGCTGAGAAGTTGCATTATTAGTAATTACATCTCCTATTACTGGACCAGCTCCAGCTGATGCGCCTGAGGTATTTCCTTGACTAAGTACTGTCCATGAAAATGATGCATTGGGATCTACAGGATTTGTTGCCAAAAGAACATTAAGCGCTTCTCCTGGGCATATCGTTGCTGTTGCTGGTTCTGCTTCAGGACCAATACAACAGTTCAAGGTAGGAGAAACCTCTGCAGGAATATCATCACCACATATAGATTGAACATTTGGGTTTTGAATACCCCATAAACCAGTTTCTCCATCAGCAAATGTGAACATATTCACACTTAAATCTGTTTCTTCAGGTGGTCCTGAACATTCTGCAAATTCTTTTGTCGTAATTGTGAATTGAACTGACCATGGCCCCTCGTTAGCTGGGCATCCAGCTCCATCACCATATGAGTTATTTGGATTGGTACCAAATCCTGAATTATATGCAAACCACCCCGCTGGCATAGGAGTTCCAGGTGTCACACCAGCACTGCAATTTCCATCTGACACGTGACATATATCAATATCTCCGTCTCCATCAAAATCATCAATACTATAAACTGAACTTATTACTTTATATGTTATCTCTCCTTGTAAATACCAATCCCAAGTTACACCTGCATTAACAGCATTGATATTGAATATTGAACCATCAAAAGAGTCTGTATCCCAAGCATTTCCAAAAACAGGTACAATCCCCTGGAACCATTGGCAATTATTCCCTACCGCAGTATAATTTGGTATTTCAAAAAGAAATGATACCGCTTCACCTGGTAAATATGGCCCATCATCAGGAGACCCTAAAGATGGAGATCCTGGAACAACTGATAATGCAGTACCTTGATTTGCACATGCATTCGTATTTGGGAAAGTAAATACACATAGCTCAAAATTCCCACCATCTCCAAATTCATTACTAACTCCAATTAAATAAGTAGTTAAAGGATTAATCTCAATATTAGTTATACTTGCTTCTCCATTTGCTCCTGTCACACATGGTCCAATCAATGTTGCAGGTCCACTACATGTCCATTCAAACACCTGTAAAATTGGATCATTGATATCTGTACTTGTCAAATTCAATGTAACAAATCCTGCATCCATGTCAGTAGTAAATTCATACCACACCGTTTCTTCTGTCTCTAAATTACACCCTAAACCAGCTAATCCACTTGGAGATGCTAAGATATTGCACCCATTAAGACAAGTTGATGGATTTCCGGTTACTATCGTACCAAAATCCTCAGCACTGGAACACTCATTATTTGCACTACAGCCCGGTGGTGGACCTAACTGAGTGATGCATATTTCAAACATTCCTTCATTAGCTTCTGTTGTCGCAACCCATATATAATAATCATTACCTGGTGTTATAAAGGCATCATCAATTATATCTGTTCCTGTTCCACCACAATAAACATTAGGATTGATAGTAAACCCACCATTACATCCACTTAAAAATTCTCCAAACACTACTGTTAATTCTCCGGAACCTGTAAAATCTGTTATATCAATTTCAGTAATTAAATTACCTGTAGTAGCAGTAAATGTATAGAACACTCCTTGATCAGGTACATTAGGGCAAGTTGAAATATTATTTGCAAAATCTGGAGTTGCATCAACTGTAGTACCCATTGAACAAGTGCCATTTGCTGGAACTGTTTGTGCAAAACATGCGCCGTCATTTGGAGGTGCAGTTAAATCAATATTCGTTACACACATTTCAAAATTACTTTCAACATTATTCATTGCAGCATCATATAGGCTTACCAATAATGTATACGTAGTTCCTGGTACTAATCCATTAAAATTAATTATCTCTCCTGGGCCACCTGTAGCACAGGTTAATTGATTTACACCAGCAAAAGAACATGTAGTGACTTCTAACAACGCAATATTCATAGAGAATCCTCCTCCTAAATCATCAAAATCAACAATTAAATCAGGACTGTTGGCTGTAAACTCAAACCAAACATTCGGCAAATCATTTCCCATAAAACAGCCTGGTTCCACTATATCAAATGTAGCCATAGTTGTAGAATAAATAGAAAAACATGTACCATCTAAGGCAGTAATAGGACGAGGCATATCACAATTATCATTAGGAGGTTGTGCCCAAAGAGTTTGAACTGAACAAATCACTAATAGAAGTAGTAAAGTAGTATGTAATTTCAAAATACCAATATTTTAATAAATAATATTGGAAGGCCTGAATATCTCGAATTTGTATACCAATATAGTAAAAATTAAACTTTAAATTAACTTTTGCTTAACTTATACAGGTAAAAAGGTTTTCTTATTGACTTTTTTCGTTTTCAATTCCTAAATAAATTTGAATATCTCAAGATGAATACTTTGTACAAAAAAAAGCAGGTAAGAATTACCTTACCTGCCCTTGATTATCTTTTATATAAATAAGCAATCTTTGTTAACTATGTTATAACCCGAATTACTGACTTATAAATCTGATTATTTTTTGTTCCTCTCCTCTCTTCAATTGAAGAAAATATAATCCTGCACCTAATTCTAAAACGAACTCTTCTTTATGCTGATCTCTCGAATTAATAAATCTACCATTATCAATCACTCTACCTGCAACATCAACTATCGAATATTCAAAATTTGATATTTCAGATGCGCTCAATGCTAAAGTAAATGTACCTTGATTTGGATTCGGATATAAATCTATTCGGGTATTACTTATTTCATTGATGCTATTAACCATAACATTTATAACTTTTTCAATTGTATCCTGACAATTTAGACCATTATCAATTATCAAAGTCACTGTGTATTCCCCTCCTTCATCATAAGTGTAAGTAGGATTTTCTTCATTACTTTCTCCTCCATCTCCAAACAACCATGTAAACGTTCCGCTTCCTTGTGAAGTATTCATAAATTCTATTGTTCCATCTAAAGAACTAAACTCAAAATCTGCTACAGGTCCATCTTCTAAATCTATATATTGTTCAAATACTATTGTATCTAAACCAAATTCATTTTCTACAATTAATTCCACATCATAAACCCCTGAAACACTATACTCTATTAATGGATTTACTTCAGAACTTGTACTTGGATTACCTCCTTCGAATGTCCATTCAAACTCATTTGGTCCATCAGTTGAAAGATCGTTAAATTGTATGAATGCAGGTGCACATCCTGTAGTCAAATCTGAACTGAAATCAGCATTTGGAAAAGCAGTGATATTAATAGCGATAGTAGTTGTAATAGTACCACAATCGTTTGTAACTTGAAGCTCTATAATATATACACCATCAGCTGGGAATGTAATAATAGGTTCAGGTCCAGTAAATGTTTCACCTGTTTCCTCAACAGTCCATAAGAATTCATCTGCATTGCTACTTTCAGCATTAAAAATTGCTACATTCCCAGAAACATCACTTGAGATATTAACTTGAGGTAATGTTTGAATAGAAACATAATCTTCAAAAACTTGTGTATCAGAACCACTCTCATTTGTTACAACTAATGTAACATCAAAAACACCATCTGTATCATACTCCACAATTGGATTTTGATCTGTACTAGTTGCAGGATTCCCGCCTTCAAATGTCCACATCCATTCATCTACATTAGTAGATGATAAATCCATAAATTCTATTTCTAATACCGTACAGCCATTTTGGATATTCGATACAAAATTAGCGACAGGCAACGAAGAAACAATAACTTGATCTTCGACTATTTCTTCTCCACAATCATTGAATGCCGTCAAAACAACAGTGTAATCACCAAAATCATCATATGTGTGAATTGGGTTAACTTCATTACTCATCATTCCATCTCCAAACTCCCATAAGTAAGAACTGGCGTTTGTTGTTGTATTTGTAAATTCAACTGTTAGCATATTGGAAATATTAGTGAAACTTGCTTCAGGTACATCATTTACACTTATATAATTCGTTATACTTACTTCATCTGTAAAAGCTTCATTGCTCGCTATCAAGGTTACTGCATAATTTCCCGCTTCTGAATAGGTAACTACTGGATTTTCATCTGTTGAACTACTTGGAGACCCTCCAGGGAATGTCCACATAAACTCTGTTGAATTCGGAGAAGATGTGTTATTAAACTGTACAACAAAATCCGCACATCCTTCAGTCGTACCTGCTGAAAAGCCTGCTTCTACAGCAGTTACTGCATTTACCTGAATTATGAATTCGTCAGAACCACATTCATTAGTTACGACTAATGTAACTGTATAATTCCCATCTTGAGCATAAGTATGATTTGGGTTTTCAAGATTTGATGTTTCATTATCTCCAAAATCCCATAGATAAGAATCTCCCCCATTTGATAAATTGTTAAATGAATAATCCAAATCATTATTTGTAAAATCAAATCCTGCTTGCGGTTCTACTCCAACTACTATATATTCTTCAATCAACAAATTATCATTTCCTTCTTCATTAGTTGCTATTAATTGAACATCATATGTTCCTGCTTCTGTATAGGTGACTGTCGGATTTTCGTCTGTTGAAGAACTAGGAGTTCCACCTTCAAAAAACCATTGGAACGATTCTGAATTTGCTGAAGAATTATTCTCAAACTGAACAACAAAATCTGCACATCCTTCTGTTACTGGGGTCGAAAAGTTTGCAAAAGGCAAATTGCTTATTACTACAACTGTACTTGTTGTGGAAGCACCACACTCATTTATTGCAACTAATTCCACTGTATATTCTCCATCTCCAGAATACGTATATACTGGATTTTCCTCATTGCTCGACATTCCATCACCAAAATTCCATTGATATGAATCTGCATATTCAGATGTATTAGTAAATGAAACTGTATTATCATCTATATTAAATGTAAATGAGGTTTCAGGAACATCATTTACCACAACAGCCCCTTCTACTTCAGCAGTACTCTCTCCTGTTTCATTTGTTGCTATCAAAACAACATCGTAAACTCCTCTATTTGTATATATTACTACTGGGTTTTCCAATGTGGAAACTGCAGGTGAGCCTCCTGGAAAAGACCATTCAAATGAATCTGAATTAGGTGAACTTAAGTTCATAAATTGAACTTCTAAGTTAGCACAACCTTCTGACACATCAACTGTAAAATTGGCAAATGGCTCTGTTGCAATTTCTATTACTTGTGTGAATGTAGTAGATCCACATACACTCGTTGCTACTAAGGTCACCGTATAAATTCCATCCTCCGTATATGTATGAACAGGATTTTCTAAATCACTACTTTGCCCATTTCCAAAATCCCATAGATATGAATCTGCTCCAACTGTATTATTGATAAAATTCACAGTTAATTCATCAATTACACTTGAAAAATTAGTTTGAGGAACATCTAAAACTGTGATAAAATCATTGACCACTACTTGATTTGTCCCCGCTTCATTTGTTACAACTAAAGTTACTGGATAGACTCCTGCTTCATCATAAATTACTATTGGATTTTGTAAATCTGATGTATTTGGTGTTGCACCTGGGAATGACCATTGCCATGTATCCGGGCTATTTAAGGACAAATCCTGAAAATTCACTAACAACGGAGCACATCCCGCAGAAACATCACTAATGAAATTTGCTATTGGCGGTTCATTCACAAAACAACTTGAAATCAAATTAATGTTATCAATAAACATATTATTTCCAAATCCAGTGATATTCTCTATCCTTAAAACTACATTTGTTTCATCAGCAAATGAAGATAAATCTAAGCTTACACATGAAGGTCCAAATGTTGTTCCAATACACCAATCGGTCTCATCTGTTGGAGTAAATTCTTGCGTCATATCAGGTACGGTCGCAAAATTTCCGCTTCCGTTTTCCATCCCTGAAAACAGAACATTATCAAAAGAAGCACCACCATTTGTACTCGCTAAAACTCTAAGCTGGTCGCTGAAGGTGTTATTATATCTTGCATAAGCATATTCCATTTCAAATGATATGATATCTCTGCCTGTAAAATCAATTACATTACTTTCTATTCCATCAATCTCTCCTGCTCCATTATATGAAAAATTATCTACGAAAATCCCATTATTATTACCACTTGAACCTGGTACACTTACCGCTTCCCAAGTAATATTGTTATCTGGATTTGTCAAATTCCAATTTGATAAACCAGAAGAAAAATCATCATTTATTAAAAACTCCGAACCATTTGAATCGACTATTACATAGCCATTCTTAGTCTCCGTATCATTTCCAGTTTCATTCGTTGCAACCAAGGTTACACTATATACACCCGTATTATTATATGTTACCACAGGGTTTTGTAAAGTTGAACTTGAAGGACTTCCTCCAGTAAATGTCCATAACCAGCTGGTTGGCGTATTTTGTGTTTCATCAAAAAACTGTGTAGAACCTCCTGGACATAGGTTTGTTAAATTTGCAGAGAAATTTGAAACTGGAGGTGCTGGTGGTGCACAGTTTGCTAGACAATTCCTTGAATTATAATGGGCTTCTATATCAGAAATGGATGCTGCAGACCATGCTGTTGCGTTATTTACAGAAGGTGCCATAATTGTATTAGAACCAGCTGCATCATGTAAAGCATCAAAATTATGTCCCATCTCATGAGATGTTAATACTCTCGTGGTATTTGCATTAGTTGTAAAATCTTCCAATACAGCATATCGACTCCCTGTACAAATCACACCAACAAAAGCCAAACCAATAGTTGAACCATTGAAATTTCTATTTGTCCATAAATGTCCAACATCATGCGTCGCTGAAAAACCATTTGGAGCCCAACTCCTAAAACTATTTAATAAATCTCCTGGATCTGTACTTGCAGTCCAAGGATCACATGTCGCACAATCACTTACAAATTGCTCTACTATAACAAACTGAATTTCATCTGCAAATTCATCATCGTAATTTCCTTGCATATTATTTATCACCCCTACGTTCCTTGCAATTACCTGAGCCACACTGTTATTATAGCTTTGATACATTAAAAAATCACTTCCTAAAGCCAATTCTGTTTCATAACACATTCCCATCAAGCTACTCTTTTGCGTATTGCTTTTTTGTTTTGGACCAAAGTGCTGTTTTGCATCTTCTGTAGCATTAACTGCACAATAATTATCAGGCATATCTATGGCATCTTTACCGTAATAAACGATATACAAATCCGGATCTGCTCCAGGTAACACAAAACGTAATGGCTCTATATACCTACTAAACCCATCTCCTTGAACATAGAGGTAAAACATGTCTTCAGCTATTGTTAATCTAGCATAAGCATTTCCATTAGTTACATGTCCTTTATAAGGAAAAACAGTTTGTTGATTATTTTTTAAAACACCTTGTGATGCAGTTTGGATAATTTGCCTGTCGATCAAATCGTGTTCAGGAATTAACTGCAATGGGATAATATCATTATCATCTATTTTAATAACAATTTCTTGAACACCATTGAAAGCACTGAATGTATTGAAATATTCATCCATTGGCAATTTGATGATGTCATATTCTTTTATTTTCCCTTTAAGACTTTGTTCAAAATCCAGAGCTGGTTTTTGAGCAAATTGTGTAGTAATTTGGGCATGAGAAAATATATTTAGTGTGAAAAGAAGAAGTAGAGAAAGAATCCATTTATTC
>CAZSKA010000078.1:0-14363 GCA_964607315.1 uncultured Saprospiraceae bacterium
ACCTTAGGTCGTTTAAGGAAATTTATAATTCCAAAATTTTCAAAACTTTTTAGTGAATATATAGAAAAATTATATAAAAAATCTTTACAATCTCGTGAACAATCTAGTAAAGTCTATATCCAAGCAGAAAATATACTATTTGAAGAAATAGGTTTAAAAGATTTTACCCCGAGTAATAAGCCTGTTAACGTAAAAAGTTTTAAAGATAGTTTTGCCTCAAGTGGTAGATTAGATGCAGAATATTACGAATCTAAATATGATGATTATTTAAAGCTAATTGAAAGTTATTCCAACGGTGCAGAAACTATTGCTACAATTTGTAATTTGAATGGTAAAAACTTTAAACCTGAAGATAAAAAAACCTACAATTATATTGAATTATCAAATGTTGGAAGAACTGGAGACATTAATGGTTGTACAGTAGATTTTGGAAAAGAATTACCATCAAGAGCAAGAAGAAAAGTAAATACTGGCGATGTAATAATTAGTTCTATTGAGGGAAGTTTAGAATCTTGTGCTTTGGTGACTAAAGAATTCAATAATGCTTTATGCTCAACTGGTTTTTATGTAATTAATTCTGATTTAATAAACTCAGAAAGCTTACTGGTTTTATTCAAATCAGAATTGATGCAAAAAGTTTTAAAACAAAATTGTTCTGGAACTATTTTAACAGGATTAAACAAGGATGATTTTTTAAATATTAGAATTCCAAAAATTATAGAAAGCAAACAAAAGCAAATAACAGATTTAATTAAACAAAGCTTTTCTTTAAAGAAACAATGTGAGCATTTTTTAGAAGTTTCAAAAAGAGCAGTAGAAATTGCGATTGAAGAAAATGAAGAAAACGCTTTGGCATTCATAAACTCTGAAATCAATTAGTGGAAATCAAAATTGGAAAATATAATAATTGGAGAACTTCTATTAAAGTGGACTATTTCTCACTGTATATTAAAACTTGGTTTGCCTTTTTATCTACCTTATAAGTGAAACAGCCCCCAATATAATCAGAGAATAATTATAAAATAATTTTTGTAATTATGGATATGAAAACGACTGAAAAAGGAACAAAGAAATTTACCAAAAAAATCAAACCTATAAAACCAATTATTTTGAATAAATAAATATCAAAACACTGATAACATGGATTTAAATTATACAGCGTTTTTCTTAATTGCTTTTATTCCTTTGATTATTGGTATGTATTGGTATCATCCAAAATCTTTTATAAGTAGATATTCCAAAGTAGAATTTATAAATATTAGAGACATTGGATTCATTAGGATCTTAATGCTCTTTTTATTGAGTTTCACTCTGGTATATGGTTATATTAATTTAATAATCCATCAAATGGGTTTTTATGAATTATTTTTTACTGACATTATGCTAGGTAATCATGAATCAGAATTAATAGTAAAAGAATTCTTAGGCAAGTATGGTCATAAACACAGACATTTTGGGCATGGAGTATTTCATGGAGTAATCAACGCTTTTGTATTTGCTCTACCTTTTGTTTCTATACACGCGATTTTAGATAAACGTGATAAAAAATATATTATACACCACTTTTCATACTGGCTAATCACTAGCATAATAATTGGAGGTTGTATTTCCGAATTTGTATAAGAATATCACATTCTCATTGAAAAATATTAGGTTAATTAAATTTCAAGTGTCGCATCTCCCCCTCTACCTTCGTTAATAATAAAAACATACCAACCTCACACATGAATCGCTATATAAAAATCATGATGCATAAAATATTTCTATTTTTCATTTTGCTATTGTCATTCAATGCTATGGGACAGTCAATTGAAGAACTTGAATATGACATATCTTGGTTTTCCTCTCACGAAAAAGATGGAGAAAAGATCCATCAAGCTAGAAAACTACAAAAATTAGATCCATTTAACTATAGGGCAACCGCATACATTTGTAGGTATTATAGTGACAGAAAAATAGATTCTGTCTCAATTTACTTTACAAATTTAATCGCGGAGTATCCTAATAAAGCTGAGCCATATATTTTAAGGGCGGAATTATTTAGATATGAAACAGATTCTTATGATAAAGATAAATTCACTAAACTCAGAATAGGCTACCTACAAAAAGCACTACAAATTAGTCCAGACAACTCCGAAGTAATTTATAAATTAGCAGAAGACTTTTATAAAGATTTCATTTTTCCACTAGAGAAAGGTCTGGAATTGTATCTTGAGTTTGACAACACATTAATTGTACCTAAAGAAGTATATAAGGAAACTGCTATAGAAAAATCAACATACGAATTCGCAGCAGATAGCTCCTTATATTATTTCTACAAAGTGTGGGATTTGAAAAAGAGTGAAAGGGATGTTATTTATTATCCAATTAGACAATTAGAATCTTACTTAAAGAAAACGGATCAATCTCCAATTCCAAAAGATGCAGAAATGGACTTCAGCAAATGCTATTTTCCATCAACTTATTTCACATTAATTTCGGAAGATTGGGAAACAGATTATACAACTAATCTTCTCTATGAAGTCAGCTTAGGGAAAGGGGCATCTGAATGGATAAAACTTCAGCTTGACAACCTAAATGAAGATTGCCTCTATGAGCAGAATCTTCCTTCTAACTTAAGTATTTATAGATTTACTTGGCTGAGAACTTTTAATCACCCTATTGCAATTAGAATAGAGAAAGACGAAAAAAAGGTAATGATTTATTGGAAAGTTGGTAAAGGTGCTGGTGGATATGCACCTAAAGGCTTAAAGAAATCAGGCAAGAAAAAACTAAGTATAGAAAAGTGGAATCAGTTTGAGGCAATGATTAATGCTTCAGATTTTCATGACAAATATAAACCAGAAATCCCCAGTTCTGACGGAGCTAGTTGGATCTTAGAAAAGAAAACTAAATCGACATTTAAAGCATATAACTCATCTCTACCAAGTTTAGAAGTAAGTGAAGCTTGTATGTTTTTACTTGATTTAACAAGGCTTAAAGTAAAACAGGAATACAGATATTAAAAATATCATTGGACTAATCACTTCTCTGTGAAAGCACCTTTCTCTCTCCCACTCTCTCACCATTCATTCATCAAATAAACACCCTACAAGCACAGGAGCTTCCTTTTAATTATACACCATTAAGTAAAACCACATCTTCCGACCTTTTACTTTGGGCCTCCGAGCCCGAAAACCATGAAGCAGCAAGCCACCTATTAACAATACAACTTTAACCAAAAAACACATCATCCGACCTTTTACTTTGGGCCCCTGAGCCCGAAAACACACAAGCACCCAAACCTTCATTTAACAATAAACATCGTATGAAAACACATTTCCGACCTTTTACTTTGGGCCCTCGAGCCCGAAAACACACAAGCACACAAGCCTTCATTTAACAATAAACAAAGAATGACAAAACACATCATCCAACCTTTTATTTTGGGCCCCCGAGCCCAAAAACTCTTAAACAATAGACCTAACTATTGATCTAAAGAATGCATCTTATTCTTTGGAACACCTACCTCTAACTTATTGTATATCAAGTACAACACACTCTCCTATTCTATCACAAACAATGCTAAAAACCCATAATTCCTGACCATAATTCAATGTAAATAAATATATTTTCATAATTTAGATTTATAATTTAATTCCATGATCATCAAGCGATTCCTCCTATTTACATTTCTAAGCATATGCTGCTTATGTTCTGCTTATGCGCAAGTAGTTAGTATTAGTGGTCAAGTATTAAGACATAATGGAGATCCATTAGCTAATGTCATGGTGACTTGTACCAATGGTGATTTGTCACTGACGGATGATAATGGCAATTTTCTATTTTCAGATTTACCATCGGGTCAAGACTATCAAATTGATGGCATCTTTGAAGCTTCTATTTTTGAAGGGGTAAGCGTGTTAGATGTTTGTTCCAATAGGTTTTTCATAAATCAAATCTACACGCCACTAAACAGTCAGTTAATTGCTAATGACTTTAATCAAGATGGGCTTTATCAAGGTCTGGACTTAATTAGACTGGCTAATGCAGGTATAAAAATTGAAAATACACAGAATCAACTCGATAATTCATGGCGGTTTTTTGATGGGAACATTGATAATATTAGCATCAATACACTAGACATAGAATCTGGCATACAACTAGCAAATCTAACATCAGATGTTAGTGATCTCGTGCTTATTGCCGTCAAATCTGGAGATATGGCAATCGATGCAGATCATCAACCAGCACCTGAATATGCTTCTAAGCCAAGCTTTTATATTACGGATATGCCAATAGAGCAAAATGAAGAAATAATCCTTCAAGTAAAAACTAGAGACCTGGAGCGGATCATGGGTTTTCAACATGCATTAGCTTGGGATACAAATTTCCTAGAATTTATATCTTTTGAGAACAAGACAAACATCTTTACACTTTTGCCAAATGAGGAATATGCTGCAGAAGGCACATTTGCTATGATGGAAATAAATTTGAATTTCTTTGGTGACCAAATGGATGATACCGCTATATATGAAATTAGATTCCAAGCCTTACAGAACGCAATTAGTTTAGAGGGAATAATTGAATTTGACACTGTGTTTATGCAAGAACAAGTTGTCTATTTGGACAGCAGTTCTCTATTGTATATAACAGATGCAGAATATGGCATAGAAGAGAATATTCCTAGTTCTATTACTGAGAGTAAAGAGCAGCTCATTTCGTTTGACATTTCACCAAATCCTGTTCAAAATGAAATAAGCTTTTCCATTCAATTACTCAATGATGAGCCTTCCACTTTATCTCTCATCGACATCAATGGAAGAGTACTTGAGAATCAGACTTTTTACTCGAATACTGTAACAGGTAAAATCCCTATCAACAACCTCCCAAATGGCGTTTATTATTTGCAGTTCCAAACCAAGAAAGGAATAAGTACAAAATCATTTGTTAAGCTGTAAGCAAATGTTTTTATAATTAAATTAAAAGAAATAAACTCCATAAAACCCCTCCCACACTTTCATCATTTCGGACTAAACTATAGTAAGATGTATTTGTTCTGTAAACGTTATGAATAGCAATGAAGACATCGATAGAATTATAGAAATGGCTTGGGAAGATAGGACTCCTTTTGAAGCCATAAAATTCCAGTTTAATCTATCTGAGGCAGAAGTGATAAAACTGATGAGACTCAACTTGAAAGAAAAGTCCTTTAAACTCTGGCGGAAAAGAGTAAATAGTGGAGTTAGCAAGAAACATCTTAAGAAAAGAAACCCTGACATTAGTAGATTCAAATGCAGTAGACAAAGCAGTATATCCAATAATAAAATATCAAAAAGATAGATTCCAAATCCTTACATAATAGCACATCCTCATGCTCTACCCCATATCAAGATTATCTAAACTATTTAGTAATTCTGAATCTGGAAATAATGCCTTTGCTTTGATTAGATTAGAATAAAATAACTGATCCTGTCTTAGTTGATAATGGCATAAAATCTGATTGTAACTCACATCTACTTTCTCCCCAAAATAGTCCACTGAATATTGGAAATAATCCAATGCGTCCGTGTAAAATCCTAGATCGTAAAAGATGCCTCCTAATTCGTAAGACAAATCAAAGTTCTCATTTATATTAAAGTACATATCCCATAAACGATGCATGCTTTGCGCTAATCTATCTCGCTCATTATAGGTAATGGTTTGTTTGACTTGTTTTAACCTTGGAAGAAGCTTGATGAACATCGTAGAGTCATATCCACTCAGTCGATAAATAGCAATAAGTTCTACTAATTTCAATCTCGATAAATTAAAATAGGCCAATTGCTTTATACTATTAAAATCGTCTGGCCCAAAATCATTTACGACCTTATCATAGGCTATGTACGTCTGCTCATAGGTTTCGCTGTCTTCTAAAAACATCAAACAACCTACTTCTAAATGAAAATTAGAAAAGCTTGAAAACATAGCTCGCCCACCCTGTTTCACGCAGTACGCAGACAAGGCATGATAATTTACCCAAACAGAAATACTTCCATGTATTATTAGATCGGGTTCTTTCATATTTTCTAACTTCTTCAGTTCATGAAAGCCTTTATCCATTGTCAACACAACCATCCCAGCCTTTGACAAAGCCTTAAGATTAGATAGACATTTCATGGAAGATTTAGGGAAAAACAGGTATGTTTCTGATCTTAACTTCTTGTATTCTGATAAAATCTCATCATATACATTCCTATTCTCTTTTGGAAAATCAACTATTGATTTATGGTAACTAATCTCCATGCTCTTAATCAATTCATCTGTTCCCATTTCTTTAGGATCCTTTTCAGAATTGATTGAAATGGAGCAATCTGAGATGGTGTTGTTTTGAACGAAATACAAATCACTAGGAATACTATCAAAGAAATAATTACCGATAGCTATTATGGGTTGATCTAATTCTGCTGTTTTAATCGTCTTATCAGCTTTCCGCAAATGCAATTCTTCCCCATTCACAGCATCATAATATGCAACATCTAAAACACCTTGTTCATAATAAGTTTGCAACTGATTATGTTCACTCAAAAACTTCAAGCTATCTTCCGCTATGTCGCTTAATACATAGCAAAACTTAGGAATTTGCCCTTCTAGAGGAGCAACTAATTTTTGTAGATGCTTAAGGATATGGAAAGCTAATCTCCCATGTCCAGCACCAAGTTCTAGGATATAGACTATTCCTTTGTCGCTCTTTTTAGAAGCTAAATCTTTTAGGAAGGCAAATATTAGTTCGGCATATGTTTTACCAACTAAGGAATTACTTGTCAAATGGTGTGGGACGATGTCTTCGCTCCATGCTCCTATTCCTTTCTCTTTGTAAAAATCTCTATTTAATTCCCAGATAAGGCTAGAGGCGAATCGAGTCTTTGACTCTATTTCATACTGTTCGGTATTCATCAGACAAACTTTAGTTAGCAATAAGCATTTTGCAACTTGAAAGTCTGCACTAATGTCTTCAGTAGAAACTCACGAATTAAAAAAATGAACCGCGAAGATACTCTAAATTAATGACTATCGAGATTTATCACTTATATCGAACTATCTTTCTCTTTAGGCTTACGCCCAAAGGGTTTGGATCTTTGGAAATGAAATGTGGAAGATTCATTCTGCTGGATGTTTGGGCGAAGAGCTGTCACTTTAGAGTTTATTTGGGGTTAACCCCAAAATGGAAAGCCAAGAATTTTTATTGATCATTCTAATTTAATCTAAGAACAGCTATTTACTTCATGCTATTTACGTAAAATAGTATTACTTTGTTAGCAAAACGCTAAATTACTTAGCGAAACTTATCAATTAGCCTATATGATAAACAATGAAGTAATCTCTTTTTATGGATGGTGGCAATTCTCTGTTTGCCTGTTCGCCTTCCTAGCATTACTTTCCATTTGGTGGCATATTGGTAAAAAGCAAAATGATTTCGGTCAAGTGTGGTTAGCATTGTCTGTTCTTTGCTGGAGTTTCTCTGGACTTTTTGAGGTATATTTTATTAAGACAAATACGCTATCGGAATTTGTCATTGATGGATGGCGAAGTCTTTGGTCTTTGCTCAATAGTTTTTTCATTCTATTAGCTCTGCCTTGGTTTAGATACTTGCCGGAACCGATTAAGCATATTATCAAATCTAAGTATTGGATATACATAGTTGGTGTTCCATTCTTGTTTTCCACTCTTCCCACATTAAGCCACATGATCTCTGGTGTAGACATTACTGTAATTAATGAACTCGACGTGTATTATGCGATTTTCACGGTAATATTCTTAGGTTATGTTCTTTGGGAATCCTTTTTCAAAAGGCGCTTAAAAGGACTTGCTATTTTATCTCTTGTTTGTATTCTGACGGTTTTGGTAGCGCAGATTTACAAGTTATCTGGCAATGATATAAATCTGACGTTATTCTCTGCCATCTTCAAAACCTCACTCATCATGATCTTCTTTGCCTTAGCTCTAAGTTGGGTCAAAGAACTAGCTGAAAATGTAATTCCCACATCACAAGATTTATTCATTAATCTCCAAAAATCAAACACCTCTTCTGGTAAACTTGAGCATTGTGTTTACTTAAAAGGTTTTCCTGGTAGCGATCAAAGAAAAGTCATTCTTACACCAGCTTTATACGACTTGCTAGAGCAATTTGCTAAGCGTAAAATCGATGAAAGCGAATGGTTAGAAATCAAACCAAAAAACTATACCATAGGGAAAAAAACCTATGACATCAATGATTATAATCAGATCAAAAGATTGCTTATTGCTCTACTAAATGGAGTCTTCGGAAAGGATAATTGGACAACTGAACACCACCTAAATCCACTAAAATCTACACTTTTTGAAATGTCAGAAAAACGAGATAGGAAAATTCGACTAAAAACCCCAAGGTCAAACATCAGCCTGTAAATCAAATCTTTACCATTTCTTGTCAGTAAGTAATCTACTGACATTTTCACATTTTTTCCGATAATTCACCCTTCTGATGGTTAATTGTTAAAAATTGCGACGGAATCAAACAATCAAATCTATTATGATTTCTAAGCAATATATTCTAAGCATTATATTTATCGCATTTTCATTTTTTAGTCAAGCACAGTCCTTAGGATTTGATGAACAGTTAAATGAAGCTTTCATGCCTTTTGCTCTTTGGTGGGAAGGCATTGTTTTACATACAGTAAGCATTTTTGGAGTAGAGATTCCTATTGTTTTGATTCTACTGACAAGTGGCGCTATGTTCTTCACTATTTACTTTGGTTTTGTGAATATTAAGCATTTTCCTACCGCTATAAATGTGGTCAGGGGAAAGTATGATAAAGTAGAATCACATCAAAACCATATTAGCGATGATGTCAATGAGGAAAATGAACAGAACGGGAGCCCTACTCCACTTGGTGAAGTCAATCATTTCCAGGCATTAGCAACGGCTGTTTCTGGAACTGTTGGATTAGGTAATATTGCCATGGTTGCTATTGCCATTTCTATTGGTGGACCGGGAGCTACATTTTGGATGGTTGTTGCAGGTTTACTTGGTATGTCTTCCAAATTTGTGGAGTGTACCCTTGGTGTAAAATATAGAGATATTGATAAAGATGGAAATGTATATGGAGGTCCCATGTACTATCTTTCCAGAGGTCTAAAAGAAAGAGGTTTCGAGAAATTTGGTAAATTTCTAGCAGTCGTTTTTGCTATCTTGTGTGTTGGGGCATCATTTGGAGGAGGGAATGCATTTCAGACAAATCAAGCTGCGGCTCAAATCATTTCTAGATGTAATATTGAAGGCTCATCATCTGGAAGTTTAATCGGTTTAGTCTTTGCCGTTTTAGTGGGAATTGTCATTATAGGTGGTATAAAACGGATAGGAAAGGTAACCGAAAAACTCGTCCCATTGATGGCTATTTTATATGTAGCTTCCGCTCTATTCATCATATTAATTAACTATAATTTTATAGGTGAGGCATTCAGCACCATCATCTCAGAAGCATTTACTCCTAAAGCATCTATTGTTGGTGGATTTATTGGTGTAATGGTTCAAGGTTTTCGACGAGCAGCTTTTTCGAACGAGGCGGGTGCTGGTTCTGCAGCGATTGCCCATTCAGCAGTAAATACACGATATGCGGCTTCAGAGGGATTGGTGGGATTACTAGAACCATTTATTGACACGGTGGTGGTTTGTACGATGACTGCTTTAATAATTGTGATGTATAATATGGATGGTGCATTTGTCTATGGTGATGTATTGAATGGTCAAGCCTTAATGGCAGATGGATCAAGGGTTGGAGGTGTCAATCTTACTTCATTAGCATTTGACCATGCGATTCCAGGAGCATCTTACATGTTAGCGATTGCTGTCACTCTATTCGCTTTTTCTACTATATTATCGTGGTCATATTATGGTTTACAGGCTTGGAAATATCTGTTTGGAAGAGGTAAATGGTCGGACTTAAGCTATAAAATCATCTTTTTGGCATTTACTGTTCTAGGTGCAGCAGTCACTCTTGATGCAGTAATCAAATTCTCTGATGCAATGATTCTCGCACTTGTCTTCCCTAACATGATTGGCTTATTGATTTTATTCCCTAAAGTTCGCGAAGAGTTAAGACGTTATCTGCTGGCGATAAAGAAGATAAAAGTTAGTTGATATGAGGCATAGTTTATACCAATTTAATTTCATAATGTCGCATTTCTTTTTTAGGCTTACGCCCAAAGGTTTTGGATCTTTAGAATTAAATTCTTGGTGTTCACTTGATTTAGAGAAATGGGTAAATTTACCATGAGTCTGTTTTTGTTATGCGGGCTTTCGCCCAAAAAGAGGATAATTCAGTGTAATATATTTTCAGTGTCATCCGCTAAAGACATAGAGCTCAATTTACTAAGGGAATATTGTTTTATTTACGGGCTTTCGCCCAAAAGCTTGTTAATATGAATCAGCGCTGTGGAATGGTGAACCGCAGGTGAAGATGAGGCTTTAGCCGAAGCCGAGCGAATAGCGAGCCATGTAACATAGCGACCCGAAGGGTGATTCCCTACTCTACTTCCTTCTTATTCCCTCCTTCTAAATAAGCGTCAAATAGCTCGTGAAAATCTGCTTAATCTGATTTCATTCTAACTTCGATATCTTGTCTCGGGAAAGGAATTTTCAGTCCATTTTCAGCTGCTGCTTTATAAATACTGGAAATAATTTCGTCGTTTAATTCAATAATATCGGAGTAATCTTTGATGAAGAATTTCAAGCCATATGTTATGGCAAAGTCATCATATGAAAGTGTATAAGCTGCGGGATGTGGCTTCTTCAGAACCTTTTCATTGTTAGCAGCAATATCCATCAATACAGCTTTTACCGTTTCGGGTGCGGTTTCATATGAAAACGAGAATTTTATTAACTCCGCATGAATTTTATTTGGTCTACTGAGGTTTTTAATTTTCTCTTTTCCCAACATGTTATTGGGGATAATTATTTGTTCATTGAAACGGGTATGAATCTTTACAGATCGCCAATTGATTTCAGCAACTTTCCCTACTTCTTCTCCTATACTGATCCAATCTCCTTTCTTAAATGTATTTGCCATCAATAGGGAAATCCCATTAAATAAATTACCTAATGGTTCCTGCAATGCCAGACCTATTACCAATGAACTCACTCCCAATGCTGTCAATAAATTACCCAGATCTAGTCCCCAAATATTTGAAAGGACGCATGCTGAAATGATGGTTATGAAAAATATATGGAGTACATCTCTTCCTAATTTCGGAATGATTTCTTTCTTGGTAAGGATGTTTTTCTTAGAGAAAAAGAGGTAATTGATTGCATTGAATAAAAAGGAAATTATGATGATCGAAATGATCGTTTCTAAAACCTTTATTAGCGTTTCTTTCTCCGATATTCCTATTATTTTAGTCATAATCAAATACGGCACTAAAAACGGGATTAATAGAAATCTTACTATTTGTGGAGGCAGGAGTCCTATTTTCGAACGTTTTCGTCTACGGTAAACCAATGTTGCAAATACGAAAAGTAAAGGCAATCCCAAGAGTATAACTAAACCCCAAATGTTTAACCAGTTATCTATGTTAAAAATTTCCATTCTTTATTCGTTTAAAGCCCAGTTATATTCCAAAAATCCAATTTTGTTTCCTGCATTGAACGATGGTTTATATCTTTTGATAAAACTTGCTATATCTGATTTTTTAGTAAAATCACTTTCAAACCAATCAAAAATACTTGAAAGTTTGGTTTCATTATTGTTAATGATATTTTTATTGGGGTTGTTTATAAAATCTCTTGTTTGTTCTTCGAGTTGCTGTTCCAAATCTGATGCAGTAAAGGCTTCGTTTCTCAATTTCGGGCAAGAGAAAGAAGCACAATTTATTGCAAAATGGATACGAGGTTCATCAAATTTCTTTCTGAGTATTTGATGTTCGATTGTGTTTAAATCAAAATCAACATTCCCAATTTTAAAGAATTTTATATCCCATGAAGAGTTTATCATGGGCAAACCGTCAGCAATATCCTTTATACTCTTTAAAGGATAATAATCGATTATCAACTTAACAGTAAAAGCATTGTAGGCATTTATCCAGTAAGCTATTTTTTCAGCATCCGTCCAGTTTATACCAGGAATATGCTCACTTAATTCATCTAAATACTTTTGAAATTCCATTCGATCATCAAGAAATCCTTGATAGTTCACGTTGCCATGAGCTGTCACATACTTTTCAAGAAGTTCTGTCCATCTATCATGTTCCATTGTCGGTGACTCTAAATCACTCAATTTTCCTAAATTGACAGCATCTCCTTTAATCCTTTTGATCATTGCAAGTACTTTTAAACCGATCGTATTAATATTCATTAACAACTATTTCATATGCTGTAGTTACAGGCTGAAAATTGAAAACTGTATCTTCTAAATTAGATTAACGTCTGCCATCACTTCCAATAAAGCAGGACCATCGTGATTTTTAATTTTTTCAATAGCAGCATCCAACTCTTCAAATTTAGAAACTCGAATACCTAATGCTCCACAATTTTCAGCATATTTTGCAAAACTAGGATTATGTAAACTTGTATGCCACACATCTACTTCAGCAGCACGTTGTTCTTTAGATATTTTTCCCAATTCAGAATTATTCAACACAATGTGTTTGATGTTCATATTGTATTTCACCAAAGTAGTAATTTCCGAAAGATATTGACCCAATCCTCCATCTCCAGAAAATGACCAAACAGGTCGTTCTGAACCTACTGCTGCCCACGCTCCCATAGCTGCAGGAAGAGCAAATCCTATTGATCCTAGATAACCAGACATAAGAATCGATTGATTTTTACATTCAAAATATCTTCCAAAAGAATACGTATTGTTTCCTACATCAACAGCAATCACTGCATTTTCTTCTACTATGCGAGTATATGCTTCGATTAGTTGAATAGAACTAATCCCGTTTCCAAGATCATCTTCTAGTCGCTTTGCTTTTTCAGCTCTCCATAATTTCCATCTTGAAGCAATTTCTTCTTTAGAATTTTCTACTTTTTCCTTATCAACTAGTTGCTCATCAAGCAATTCTAATGTTCGTTTGATATGTCCATAAAGTGCAACATCAATTTTATGAAACTTACTCAATGCTAGAGGATCAAAATCTACTTGAATGATTTTTTTCTTTGGAGTTATTCCTGTATGCTTAGAAAATGAAGCACCAAAAACTAGAATAATATCTGCTTCATTCATAAACCATGAAGCAATGGGCGTTCCACTTCTACCAAGCACTCCACATGCCAATGGATGATCATCAGAAATAAGTCCCTTTCCTTTAAAAGTTGTTAGTACTGGAATGTCTTTGGATTCTGCAAAACTTATTATCGCATCCATATCGTATCGAGCTCCATGACCTACAATAATAATTGGCCTTTTTGCCGATTTAAGATGACCGACTGCTTCTGTCAGAGCTTCTTTAGGTGGAGCAATTTCAAAGGAAGTAAGTCTTCCATCGGGCGTTTGAGCTTTTGTATCAGGTGAAACTGTAGAAAACGCTACTTCATCTGGGAAAGTTAAATGGACAACATCTCTTTTAATTAATGCATGTCGTAAAGCTTGACTCATCATTTCTGCATAATTGGAGTTTTGATGTACAGCGTGATTGAATGTTGAAACAGAATCAAATGCTGCCACCAAATCTACATCTTGAAAAGTACCAGTCCCTATTACTTGTGTATCCACTTGTCCAGACAAAGCAAGAAGAGGAACTCTATCTACTTTTGCATCCCACATTCCTGTAAACATATTAGTAGCTCCGGGTCCAGCTATTCCAAAACAAGCTGCAGGTTTCCCTGTGAGTTTAGCATATCCGCTTGCTGCAAATGCTGCTGCACCTTCATGTCGAATTCCAAAGTATTGTAATTTTCCTTTTTTCTCAAGTCTTCTCATTGCATCAGCTACACCTAAATTACTATGTCCCACCATTCCAAAAACTGTATCTACACCCCAATTAGACATTGTTTCCATCATAATATCTGATACAGTAGTCTCATGTTCTGGCTTAGGAACAAGTCCTACATAAACTGCATCATCTTCAACTTTCACTGAAAAGGTTTCAAGTCCATCATCAAAATCTGCGGAACTTCCGCCATGTGGGCAAAAATCCCATCCGTGCCATGGACATCTTAACTGACCATTTTCAATACTTCCCTCTCCCAAAGGACCTCCTTGATGGGGACATTTATTATCTAATGCCGAAATTTTTCCGTCATAGTTCGTGAGGCAAATACTTGTATGATCTGCAGTTACTGTCATCACTCTTCCATCAGGAAGATTCGAAACATCATCTAAGACTTTATACCAGACTGTTTTTGTCACTTCCTTCTCGTTAAAAAG
>CAZSKA010000079.1:0-14214 GCA_964607315.1 uncultured Saprospiraceae bacterium
AGGTTATGCAATAGATCTCTGCCTTGTAGAATGGCTTTTCACTTTCCTAATCTATTACCTCAATCTAACCTTAAATTGGTATAAGAAAAGAGACTATGAATTTGAAACATAGTCTCTTTTTTTGGCTTTAAGCCCAAATAGTTTTCAATGTAATGGCTACATTAACTTTCTATGGCGGCAACTCCTGGAAGTTTTTTACCTTCAAGTAATTCTAACATTGCACCTCCACCTGTTGAAATAAAGCTCATTTTATCCGTCAGTCCAGCCTCTGCAATTGCAGAAACAGAATCTCCTCCACCTATTAAACTATAAGCGCCATTTTCAGTTGCTTCAGCAATTGAACGTGCCAAAGAGTTGGTGCCTTTTGCAAAATTTGGCATTTCAAAAACTCCAACTGGGCCATTCCACAGTATACTTTTACTTTCTAAAAGAACTTCTCTATAAACAGCCATTGTTAATGGTCCTATATCAAGTCCTTGCCACTTATCAGGAATTTCATCCTTTGATACTATTCTAGTATTCGCATCATCATCAAATGCATCTGCTATATTGATATCTTCAGGCAAGTAGATTTTTGTATTCGTTTGTTCTGCTTTCTCTAATAATTTTGTAGCTAAAGGAACAAATTCATCTTCACATATAGAATCTCCTACAGGATAACCTAAACTTTTATAAAAAGTATAACTCATTCCGCCACCAACCAAAATATTATCAGCGAAGTTCATCAAGTTTTCTATCAACTGAATCTTATCACTTACCTTGGCACCACCTACAATTGCCGTCACTGGCTTTTCTGCTTGGTTCATCAATTGATATCCATTCTTTAATTCATCTTCCATAAGAAAACCAAATGCCTTATTCTCTTGACTGAAAAAAGTGGCAGTAGTATACGTTGAAGCATGTGCTCTATGCGCAGTGCCAAAAGCATCATTTATAAAGATATCACTTAGATCCGCAAGTGCTTTCCCCATTTCTTCATCTCCCTTACTCTCGCCTTTATGGAATCGCGTGTTTTCTAATAAAACAACGTCGCCAATCTCAAGAGCAGAACATATAGTTTTTGATTGATCACTGAAAGGCTCACTTACAAATTCTACATGCACTTCTAGAAGTTCTTCTAAATGTTCAACAAGATGTTTCAAAGTGAATTTCTCCACATTAATTAGACCATCTTCAGTTAATTTCTTTTGAGGCCGACCGAGGTGAGACATGATAATTAATGAACCTCCATTATCAAGAATATGACGAAGTGTTGGTAATGCTCTTTGCATTCTAGTGTCATCAGTTATATTTCCATCTTTATCTAAAGGAACATTAAAGTCAACTCTTACCAACACTTTCTTTCCATTGAAATCAATTTCTCTGATATCTGCCATAGTCTTACACTCTTGCAGTTAAATCTGCTAAACGTGCAGAATAACCAGCTTCATTATCATACCAAGAAACGATTTTCACGAATTTCCCACTTACATCTGTAAGTAATGAATCAAAAATAGAAGAATGTGGATTTCTAACGATGTCAGAACTTACTATAGGATCATCAACGTATTGTAATACGCCTTTCATTTCTCCTTCAGCATATTTCTTAAACAATGCATTAATATCTGCAATACTCATTTCTTTTTCTACTATTACATTTAGTTCTATTAATGAACCTGTAATAATAGGAACTCTTAATGCCATTGCAAATAATTTACCTTTTACAGATGGAATCACCTTTCCTACTGCATTAGCAGCACCTGTGGAAGTTGGCACAATATTATAAGCACAAGCTCTTGCTCTTCTTAAATCGCTATGAGGAGCATCTTGTATCCTTTGATCTGATGTATATGCATGTGTTGTTGTTAATGAACCTTGAACAATTCCTAAATTGTCTTCTAATATTTTAATTACAGGAGCTAGACAATTCGTTGTACAAGAGGCGTTAGAGATTAATTGATCATCACCTAATTCACTATCATTTACGCCTAATACGATTGTTTTGAAAGCATCATCTTTTGCTGGAGCTGAAATAACTACCTTTTTAGCACCTGCTTCTATATGTTTTCTAGCACCCGGTCCATTTCTGAATATTCCAGTACATTCCAAAACAACATCAACATTTAATTCTCCCCAAGGTAAATTTGAAGGATCTCTTTCTGCAGATGCATGGATTTTGTTTCCATTTACTGTAATAGAATCATCTGTACTTGATACAGTACCTTCAAAAATTCCATGTGCACTATCATACTTTAATAAGTGTGCCAATGTTTTGTTATCTGTTAAGTCATTGATCGCAACAACCTCTATATCATTGTTGTTTAGTAAATTTCTGAAAGTTAGTCTTCCTATTCTTCCGAAACCATTGATAGCTACTCTTTTTGCCATAATAAATTATTTGTGATTAATTTGATTAAGTATTCGTTTTAAGATAAAATTCGTGATTGATCCTAACCACTGTATTTGTGATTTTGCTCCACAAATGTAATAAATTAAAATATAAAGATTTAGAAGAAAAATGAATACAGTTATAGGATCAATCTATAATTATTGAATTAACTGTTGGTAAATAAAAAAAGCCAGCAATTTCTTGCTGGCTTCAAGTAGCCCCTAGGGGAATCGAACCCCTCTTTCCAGGATGAAAACCTGGCGTCCTAACCGATAGACGAAGGGGCCATAAATCTTATTCTTTTTGAAGAAGATTTACAGCTTTCCAGTACGTTTATCGCTGACAGTTGCTACGAATTAAAAATGCTTCACTTTTAAAGCGACGCAAAGATAATAGCTTTCATTAATATCATAAAGAGATATAGGATATTTTTTTTATTTATTTAGTTAAATCTATAGATAGCCTTTCCTGAATTCTATTTAATTTGCACATTCACAACTAATTAGGTGCATTAGCACAACACCTTAAGTTTTTAAAATTTATTCAGCAGCTTAATTTTGGAAATCATTTATTAATCTTAGTAATTATAGTAGAATAACTACGTAAAATATTTTATATCAAATAATTACGTATTGTATAAAAATTTAATATATTTGCGTTACAAAAACTGATTATTATGCGAAAGTCTTTATTGATTTTCGTATTCGTTACTTCTTTTTATTTATCCCAAGCGCAGTATTCAGTAAATTCTAATTCATTAGAAGAAGATTACGAATACGAAATTATTCCGTCCTTGAAGGACTATTTACAGAAACAGAGCACACCTGAAGCTGAATTACCTTTGATTATTAATGATTTTTTAAATTGTGATATGCCTTTCTTAGAGCAAATCCAGATTCATGATGTACTAGGTCAGCTAGTGTATAAGTCTTATCATACTTCCGAGTCTATAAATCTGAAGTATATTCCTGTAGATCTTTATACGCTATCTCTTATCTATACGAGTGGCGAAAAAAGATTATTGGTCATCTCAAGAGAAGATTAAGTCGATTTACTTGCTATCTGACGAATTTTAATTCCCATGCCAGCAATTATTAGTGTTACTATAGGACTTAACCAATTAAATATAGCGTAGATAAAATAATCTGCAACAGATACACCAAGTGTCCCACTTTGGTAGGCTCCACAGGTATTCCATGGTATTAGTACAGACGTAACTGTGCCTGAATCTTCTAATGTCCTACTTAAATTTTCTGGAGCTAAACCCTTGTCTTCATAGGCTTGCTTAAACATTTTGCCTGGGACAACTAATGCTAGATACTGATCACTTGCTACTATATTTAATCCTATACAACTTCCCACTGTTGCTACAAATAATCCAAACACAGATTTTGCTAGAGCTAATAATTCTTTAGTAATCCTTGCTAATGCACCTATTCCATCCATTGCTCCTCCAAAAATCATAGCACTAATTATCAAGAAAATTGTCCACATCATTCCAAGCATTCCTTTCGCTGTAAATAACTCATTTAAAGTTTCATTAGAGGTAGTTATAGAAGTCTCATGAATAATCATTTTATAGACAGCGTTTACACTTGAAGAATCTAATGTTGCTACTGTGCTTTTTTGAAAAACAAAAGAAAATATAATTGCTAATATTATTCCAGCACTCAATGCAATAACTGGTTTTGCTTTCAGCACAATCATTGCAATAACAACAATTGGCACGATGAATAACCATGGATTAATATTTAATGTATTATCCATCACAGTTAATAATTCACTTATATCTGCCTGCCCATCTGTACTTTGAGTAAAACTCAGAATAGAAAAGATTATTAAGGTTACAACTATGGTCGGCACAGTTGTGATGGTCATATATTTTATATGCGTAAATAAGTCGGTTCCTGCCATTGCTGGTGCTAGATTGGTTGTATCACTTAATGGTGACATTTTATCACCGAAATACGCTCCTGATATAACTGCTCCTGCAATCATTCCTGTATTTATCCCAAGTGTACTTCCTATCCCTATTAATGCAATTCCCACAGTCGCTGTTGTTGTCCATGAACTACCTGTAGCTAGGGATATAACAATGGCAATGATAATAGATGCCGGTAAGAAAATTGTAGGATTTAATATCTGTAAACCATAATATACCATAGCAGGTATTACTCCGCTGAATAACCATGTACCTGTGAGCGCACCTACTAATAATAAAATCATGATAGGTACCAAAACACTTTTTAGATTGTTGTAGATTTCTGTAACTATATCACCTATACTAGACTTATTTAATAGGCCTACTATTGCTGCTACTAATCCACCAAACAACAAGATGTAATGATTGGAATATCCACCAAACCATTCACCATCTTTGAATATAATATTAAAGAATAACAAGCCTACTAATATTACTACAGGAATCAGAGCTTCCCATATACTTAGCTCTCTATTTTCTACTATGTTTTCGTCGAAACTTGCCATATAATTAATTTTCAATCTTCTGTAATAATATACAAATTTTTAAATTTTCAATTATAATCGATAGCATTTATGTGCATTTTATATCTTGGTAGCATAAAATCACTGCCACATGTCCAAAGTATTTAATGATAATGTCAAATTAAAATTTCAACTATATAATTCCTTATTTCTCACCTTACCTTTTGGTCATATTCAGAAGACGGGGACTTTTCTTCCTTTACTCACAGAACATTGTGAGAATGGATTTGATAATGAACAAAGTCCTTCAGAAATAATAGAAGACTTTTTTAAAGAATATTTTTTGGAGTTGAACTCCAAAGAGCGAAATGATCTTCTTTTTAATTTTATCCAATATATTGAAAGACAAGTTGTATTATTTGATTCTGTAGAAGATGCAGCTTATACCGCTGTGCATGATATGCATGGAAAAGGTACATTGACTGGTATTTTTGAGCGTGCTGAATATTTAGGAGTGGAGTCGGGGCTCCAAAGAAAATTAAACGATTTTTCATTGCGCATCGTGCTTACTGCGCATCCCACACAGTTCTATCCAGGGAGTGTGCTAGGAATCATCACAGATCTTAATCATGCCATTCAAGCAAATAATTTAGCTGAAGCTAATGACTAAGTTCGAATTTCGGAACTAAGGAATCTGCTACTTATAACATAGAATAACTATTAACGGCTGGTGTAGAGAACACTGTTTTCAAAGGAAAAAGAGAAGGAATGAATGCCGAAGACCGTTTGATTTTACAGGAATTAGCAAATATAAGTTTAGAAAAATACGTAAACTTTAAACATCATCCAAAATTCCTAGAATATCTTCAAGATATGGGAACCTTACCGTATTATGGAGCTACAAATATCGGTTCAAGACCGGTAAAAAGAGCAGGTGGTGGGCCATTGACACTTTCAAAATTAAGAGCAATTCCTTTTGTAGGATCTTGGTCTCAAATGAAGCAAAATGTACCTGGATATTATGGCTTAGGAACAGCATTGCAGGAATTTAAAAATAGGGGAGAATTAGATAAAGTTAAGGCTTTGTATAAGCATTCTATGTTTTTTCAGACCTTAGTACAGAACAGTATGCAATCGCTTAGTAAATGCTATTTTCCTTTAACGGCTTATTTAAGTAATCATGCAGAATATGGGGAAATATGGAATAATATTTATGATGAATTTCAACGAACAAAGGCCTTGCTTCTAGAGGTGACAGGTGAAAGTATTTTATACCAATTTAACTCCATAATGTCGCATTTCTTTTTACTTAATTTTTCAATTTCTTCCTTAAAAAGCCTCGCCGTAACTACTGTTATGCCTACGTTTTTTAACTCGAACTAGAAAAATTAAGTATCAAAATTTTATACGACATTTTGAAATTAAATTGGTATTACTAGCAAATTCACCAAATACCAGACAAAGTATTGAGCTTAGAGAAAATTTAGTCTTACCACTTATTACGATTCAACAATATGCCCTTAAGATGTCAAGAGATTTTCCAGAAAAAGCAGATTTGTATAACAAGATGGTTTTGAGAACTATGTTTGGGATTATTAACGCAGGAAGAAATTCAGCCTAATTATTGCTTTGCAATAGATTTTACGATGATACCTGAATCAGTTTGGATTCGCAAATGGTAAAGACCTTTTGGTAATTCGAAGGTGAAGATTTGATGTTTGGTGTTCTTAGTAAGGTCCATGCTAACAATTCTTCCTTGCAAGTCAAATAATTGATAAATACATTCTTTGTCTGAAGATATAAATAATTCTGATTGAACTGGATTTGGATAAATGCGAATGTCAATTGCTTCTTCTTCAAAAGTAAAAGTTGCTTGTGAATTTATAACTTCGTCTATAGCTTGTAAAAGTGAGAGTTCCGTGTAACTATCTTGGCCGAGTTCCCACATCATGACACCCAGCAGGTCTTCATCAATTGCAAATTGTGTTTTTGCTTTTATGGTATTAATTCCATTATAATATATTTCATCGACTTGATCTTGATAAGCATTGTTTTCGTCAAGACTTACTATATACCTATAAGTGTATGCTGACACATTACTTGTGCCAAAATCATATCCATAAAATGGCATTCCTAAAGTTAATCTATCATTAGTCATACCTTCTCCCTTCCAGTAATATAAGCTGTTTTCGGCAAATGAGAAGGGTGAATGTGGACCAGGATTTCCCGGGTCCCAAGGACCTCTCAAATCGTAAACCATCATGTTAACCCAATCCAATTTTTGAAGGGTATTATCGGTGATTTCAGGATATCTATAAGTGCCAGGCAAAGAAGCACTGCATTCTAAACCATGAGCATGTAATGAGTCTATAAGATCATCAACAAAGGGTGAATATAGATCAGTTACAAACTGCCACTCTAAATCCATATCTACACCATCGCAGTTGTTATATTTTACGTATTTAACAATTTTATGAATGAAATCTGAACGATTTGCTTCCTTCATAAGATGATTCCAAGCAGCCTCCCATTCCGACGTTAAGTAGCCACCAGCTAAAGAGATAAATACCTTTACATCTGAAGCTTTTGCTTGATTTATAGTGTAGGCAATAGGTGCATTTTCAAATGAAAGATTGCCTTCCATGTCTGGGTTGGCAAAAGCTAAGTTTAAGTGCGTAATAGACTTGAAATTAATCTGATCCGTATGTTGGAATCTATAATGCGGTAAGAAGCCTACGACTTTTTTGTTTTGGGCTTTAAGCCCAAAGAAAAAGCTAAGAAAAACAATGAATAAAAATATCTTCTTCATTATGTCTGAAATCTAATGCAAGATACATTAAATTTTAGTTTGCTCGAGATGTTTATAAAAGACTTTCCTACAATAAAGGTTTAACAAAAAAAGAAAAGGGAAAAAAATTTACCTAGAAACGGTCACGTTTAAATATTCGACAAAAGATTCTCCAGTTTCTTGGTCTTTGTATTGCACAACGATAGCATAAACACCTTGACTAACAAACTTTCCATTGTGTCTTCCATCCCAAAACTCATTAATGTTAGAGGTTTGGAATACTTGATTACCATAACGATCGTAGATTTGGATAGCAAAATCTTCTATACCCACACCATGAGTGGAGAAGAGATCATTGACATCATCTCCATTCGGAGTGAAAATATTAGGTACATATAATTTAACTCTATTTTCAACACAAATTTCCCTGGTCAAAGTATCTGTACAACCAAGCTCATTAAACACTACTTGCGTTATTTCAAAGAAGCCAATATCTTCGTAATTATGCCTTAAGTTGCCGGAGTTAATATCAATATTTACATCACTATCACCAAAATTTATATAACCCTCAGTAAAACCAAAAGCAAGATTTAAGATGATTAATTCATTGTTTATAATATCAATGCATTCTTGATTAGGTATAAAATTAAAATCTGCGCCAAGAGGACCTGCTCCCGGAACATCAAGATTATATTCCTGAAAACAACCAGTTTCTTCATTAGTTAAACTAACAAAAACACTTCCAGGTAGTCCATTTAATATATGGCTTTCTTCACTTGTTTGACCATCCCAAGTGATATTATAATTTGATGGGTCGTCTAAAACTAATTCAATAAATGAAGTGTCTCCAAAACAAACTTCAGGACCATATATTACATCAACAGGAAATGTATCTATTACTGAAATGTTAAGTGGAATTGAAACTTCATCAGAACATCCATCTGAAAGTAAAACTGTATAAAGAGTCGATTGGTTTGGCGAGATGGTATGGCTTGTGCCAAAACCTAGGCCTTGATCCCATGTAGCTGTTATATTTTCTGTGCCACCAAAAGCATCAACAAATATAGAAGTTGATTCATTTGGGCATAAAGTGTCTAATAACGCATAGGTATTTCCAGAAATTTCATCTAAAATAGAAATGAAAGTACTAGTACGATCTTCACACGCTCCAATTCCTACTATATATTCTAATTCATGAAAACCAGCACCAAGATCTGGTGGATTCATTTCGGGAGAACTCTCGGTTCCATTTATTAGAAAGGTCCCATTTGCTGGAGCTATATCAAATAAAATGAGAGAATCCCTAAAACAATAACTATCTTCAAGGTTATTGATTTCTGCTTCTAAGAATTCAATGACCTCAATATTCACAGAATTATAACAACCAAGATTAGTTACAAAAAATACTTCATTATCACCAATATTCAATTCATCGAGATTTAATAAGCCATCTTCTGGTACTAGAATACCATTACCTGTCCAATAACCGCTATTCCCTTCATTGTCTAAAGTCTGTAAGTTTTCTATTTCACAGAACGAATAATCATTAAGATTTAGTGCTGCTTCTATTCCAATAACAACGGAATCCATACACCCTAATGTACTAAAGTAGATGGTTGTTTCTTCTGCATTTGCGATACTTGGATCAAAGTACATGTCACCATTTATCTCGACTAAGGCATCACCGGAAAAAGTCCCATCATATGGATTAGAATTAACCAGATCTCTTATGGGAATCATTCCAGAATTAAAGCAATATTCAGATGAACCTGTTAAGTCTAGTCTAACATCGAGAATAGTGAGTTCAAATCTATCTTCACAACCCGCAATACTTCTAGTATATTCATATGTTCCAGGACCTAAGCTGCTTATGTCGAAACTACTGTCGATAGGATTGTAAGTGCCGGGTCCTGACCATTGACCTGTAAAAAGTAATTGAATAGAGTCTTCCTCAGAACACACAGTCATGTCCGGACCTGCCCATATTTGAGATACATAAATGGAGAGACTGTCTGTACATCCGTCAATTTCATAATGATATGTATTCCATGCATTTGGTACTGCATTCCATGCTTCTAAACGACCAACAAACCAATTAGTGATTCCAGGTCCCGACCAAATTCCGCCTAGAGAATTTACATAATTTCTGAGATCAATTCTTTCATTACTACAAATCGTATCAATTGGAGTGAATTCAATACTTTCTACAACAGTTATGTTTTTAGTATCAGTACAGCCTTCGTCAGTTGTAAAAGTAACTTGGAAAGTACCGGGCATTGTTACGGTGAAGGTTCCATCAGCTGATGTATTAGAACCAGACCAAGTTCCGTTAATTGGGTTATTACCAGTGATTTGGAGTTCACTTTGTTCTAGACAAACTGCTTGATCTAAGCCTGCTCGAATGGGATAGATGTACACTGTGTCATAGGTTAAACAGCCATTGGGGTCAGCGTATTCTATGAAATCTTGCTGTAATCCATTGGAACCATCCCACCTATGAAATCTATAATTGTTATCTTCTTGATTGTCCATTATGTTTGAATTCCAGATACCACCTGGTATATCTAATTCATAGACATAATTATTAATTGAAGAGCAAAAGGTATCTGATAAAAATGGATTCAAGATGGTGGGAGAGGGAAAAGGAGTATATTCAAAATTATCACTTGCAGAACCACCAGTTGTTGTATTTGTCACTTGAACATTAATAGATGTTAAAGAATCTCCACAGATGTCAACAATTTCTGCATTTTCAGTAGTATGAGACCAATTAATATCATATGGTCCTTCATCAGATCCAAAGATTTCTACTTGCACTTGACCGCAACCTTCGGGACATCCTTGCTCAAGCAAAACAATCTGAACTTCAAAAGGACAATCGCTTAATACAAATTCCAATATAGTTTCAAAAGTCAAAGTGTCATTACAAGTGTTAACAATGTATCCATTGTAAATAATACTATAACTTCCTGAAATACTTAGGCTATCTGTAAATTCTAAGTTTATTAATGAAGCAGTATTATTGGCGTTACAGTTCACAGGAGTCGCCGACGCAATTCCAGCACCATCAGGACCAACTAACTGGAAATTTTCTGGTGTAACAACATCACAAGGTACTCTAGGATCTATACTAAATTCTAATGAACCAAGCGGACAAATTAAGTCAGAGGTTATTTCTGTCTCGGGATCTATTTCATCTTCTACTTCCACCGACCATTCTAAAAGCCATCCTGTACCTACTATATTGTCATCCGAGACAAAATGAAAAGTCATGCAACCTGAATTAGCGACAACCACAGGAGGATTTGTTACAACACCAGTTAACTCAGTAATGAGCGGAGAATTGATGTTGGGTCCATCATAAATAGTCAAAACATCGAAAACATCTTCAGTAGCAAAGAAATTGAAAATAGCTGTTACAGCTCCTGCACCTTCTACACAAATAGTGAAAATAAAATCTTCATTATGATCATATTGTCCAGCAAATGGTCCTGCTCCACTATCTTCCAATGTGCCTTCACATTCAGTTACAGTAGTATCTTGCATAGTGAACTGCGCTTGCAATAAATTAGTAACTGCAAATACTAGTATGAATAATAAAACAATTTGTTTAAAGGACATTGAGAATAGTTACTTTGTGATTGTGACAGGGTCTGTCATTAAAATGTTGCTTTCATTCATTGCTCGATCAATTAACTTTATTTCAAATCTTGTTGTTTCAGATTGACTATTGCCAAAAACAAATAGATTTGGAAATTCAATATTCAGTGTTCCTTGAATAGGAATGTTTACATTAGGTGGTGCAACGGGTCCAACATAAAATGCATCAAATTCCTCCAGTCTTATATCTCTTACAAACAAAGCAAATTGATCTGTCTCTTCGAATCCTATATCACCATTTCCGTCTTCATATGAAATTTGAATGATCAACTCGTCTTCAAATTCTGTAATAGTAGTACCCGAAAGGGAAAGCAACTGAATCCTTGGGATATCAGAAAGTTCATTTATCTCACCTACTGTGCAAGAGTATGAAGATAGCATAATACTAATTAGTCCTAAGAAAAGACATATATTCCTTAATGAAGTATATTCCATCATTTGTTGGTATTTCTGTAATTGGATAAGATCCATCTTTCACTTTTACTCTCATATGATAAGAATCATCGTCGAGCATTGAAGAATTAAGATTTATTTCTACCTTGTGAGTAAAGTCAACCAGTGTTCCATGTAAGCCAAATTGTTTTAGCGGTTCGTCTAAAATGGTAAGGTTTACTGTTGTACTTTCTTGAAAGTTATCATTATCATCGATTCCAAAAACGAGCTCATTAACAGTGAAGTCCTGAGCTATATTTATGGTGTCAAATGCAAAATAAAATTCGACCATGTTAGCAGTACTTGGAATAAGCAGCTTCCCAAAACCATTTTCACGAGGAAGTAATTCACCTTGAGAAAAAGCAACTGCACCAAATAAACTAGGATTTATAAAATCAGCTTGAGGTTCATTTCCTGAAAGATCAAGTGCTCCATTTTCTATCCATGTTCTAACATTAGCGATATATTCATCTCCATTTACATCCCAATCACTATCAGGATCAACTTCAATAGGCATTAATGGAAGAATAGCTCCACTTAAACGCTGCATGATTGCTGATTGGTTAGGATTTCCTGGGTCTACACGAAATGTTTGCGTGCCATTATTTTTTACAGGTACTTGAAATAATAAAGAATGATATGAGCTTTCTATCGTTCTAAAGTCAGGTTCAAAAGTCCCATCGTGACATCCTGAATTTGCACATGTGGGATTGAAAATATTTTGATATAGTCCTGCAATTGTATTTGGGTCAATTTCTTCTAAGACAAAATTCACCGAATCCTGATTTGACATATTAGTATCAAAAGGATTTTCTTCTCTATTTTGCATATTATCGCAGGAGTAACTTAAAGAGATAAGAAGCACTCCAGCAAATAAATACGGCAATAATTTTATTTTTTTCATCATATTCTATCAAATAATGAACGTGCTTTTGGATCTAGATGCCCTTGGTCAATAACTGTTTGTTTAATACCAAAAATATCTGCTATGGTAGGGACAATATCAGCAGAATCTCCTACTGGGTTGTCTTCATTACCTATACGCAAACCTGCCTCTACTCCAGGACCTACCATTAATGAAAAGACTCTTCGAGAATTTCCCCCATCGTGGTCAAATGCAAACCAATCATTGGCATCTTGTATGCCATTGTTTTCTAAATCTCTACCATGCTCAGGCATTACAATCATAGTTGTGTTATTAGCCATTCCTGGTATGTTTTGAATTTCTCTCCACAAATAGCCGATTCCATGATCAGCCCTGTGCATATTCTTTAAATATCCACTGAAATTAGAGTGACATACATCAACGTTAGCTAAATCAACAACAGTGAATTTTGGTTGAAACCACTGTAATAATTCAAGTGTATAGCCTATAACTTTTAAATCACCATTATCATTTACTGGCGGAAGAAATATATTACCATCTTTATCGAAAATACTCTTGACGAAATTTTTTATCGAATGACTTTCAGATTCCGTATTATATAGATGTGGAATTTCAAAACCAACATCTGAAAAATTGTTGTTTAAGAAATTTCTTAAATCATTTATTTTATCCCACTCATCTGTTTGATGATAATTCTTGAATTCCATGAAATGATTTTGCCCTGGAGCACCAAAAGTAACTGTTGGGGCAATAAAATTTCCTCCATATTTGCTACCATAATCCGGATGGTTGGAATGATTTAATAAGGGTCTTGAAGCTGCTGTATTTAGACCTACATACCAGGTATCTGTTGCATTAAACCCCGCATGTTTGCGTAAGTATTCAAAAATGGTGGGAGCAGCAGGTCTCTGCTTTAACCCCCCTTCATCAATAGATGAGTAATTACCTGACATCGCAGCAATTAAACCGCCAAAATGCCCAGTAGAGCCACTGGAGAATGCAACCTCTGGAAATAATGTACCTTGCAATTCTAAAGGTGTTTGTAGTAAAGCATCAATAGGTATACTACCAATTAAATCATTCGCTAAATCATCAGTTCCAAATGCAATTTTAGTATCAGGTGGAGCTCCATTTAGCATGTTGTAGAATATATTGCCTTCTACATCTTCATTCTGACTCCCAGCCAAATATCGCATCAATACTGATTCCTGCTGTCGAACTCCACCTCCAAATAGCACAAAAACTACGTGTTCTGCCATCGGAGATGCCGTCTTAGAATTAATAATTCCACTTGGTAGTATATAAGGGAATAGGCTAGATGATAAAGCCGCTGCTGAGGTATTCTTTATAAATTTTCTTCTCTTCATAATTAATAATGATAGTGTTCATTTGATGTAGCAAATGAAAAATAGAAAACATCAGGTGTTAAATCTGGATTGCTTTGGACATAGTTAAGCATCCAAGTCAATTCTGCTTCTGTTGGCTGCCTTGTATAAAAACGTTGATATGTATTTCTGATGAATATCTCTGGATCTGCAAACATCTCTTCTTTTGAGGGAATTATAGGATTTGCAGCCATATATTTACTTACTAATATATCATAAGATATTTGCTTATCACCTATTGATCGTATAG